>CAXSED010000061.1:0-26865 GCA_964236475.1 uncultured Chthoniobacterales bacterium | reverse complement strand
TCGTAGATGATGCCCACGACGCCGATGGGCACGCGCCGCTTGGTGATTTCGATGCCGTTGGGACGGGTCCAAGCACGGAGCGTCTCGCCGACGGGATCGTCCAGCACGGCCACGTCGCGGATGCCGTTGGCCATGGCGGCGAGGCGTTTTTCGTCTAGCCGCAACCGGTCGAGCATCGCGCCGGAAAGACCTTTGACATGGGCGTCAGCGGAGTCGGCGGCGCTGGCGTCGAGGATCGCCGGGGCATGGCGACCCAGCGCGTCGGCTATGGCAAGGAGACCCGTGTTCTTTTGCGCCGTGGTCAGCCGGGCAAGCGCGCGTGCGGCAGCCCGGGCACGCTGCCCAATCGCAAGAATTTCAGCGGCGAGGTCCATCATGCTTCGCCCTTTGGTTTTCTGGGGACGAAGCGCGTGCCGACGGTTTCGCCACGGACGATGCGTTCGAGCAGACCGGGGGTGCGGCCATTGGCGATGACGGCGGGAATGTCCGCCTCGACCGCGCGCTTGACGGCTTGCAACTTGGTCGCCATGCCGCCGGTGGAAAGACGGCCTTTGGTGGGACTGGCGAGGTGGAGGATTTCGTCCACGTTTTCGACGAGCGGGATCGGTTCGCCGCGTCCATCCGGCTCGCGGGTGAGACCCTCCGCGCTGGTCAGCACGACCAGCAGATCGGCCCCCGTCAGGATGGCGACCTCAGCGGAAAGCCGGTCGTTGTCGCCGAAGCGTAATTCCTCGACGGCCACGACATCATTTTCGTTGATGATGGGCACGGCACGGCGTTGTTCGAGCAGGCGGTTGAGCGTGTTCTGGGCGTTGGCGTAGCAGAGGCGGCTGTCGAGGTCACGGTGGGTCAGGAGGACCTGCGCGACAGCCAAGCCGTGCCGGGCGAAATGCATCTCGTAAACCCGCATGAGGCGCGACTGGCCGATTGCCGCGCAAGCTTGGACGGTCGGCAAATCGCGGGAGCGTTCCTTCAGCCCGAGCGCCATCATCCCAGCCGCGACTGCCCCGCTGGTGACGACCACGCACTCGTGACCATCGCGGGTCAGGGCCGCAATCTCGGCGGTCAGGCGACGGAACTGTCGCACATCGAGCATGTTGCCACGCGGCGTGGTGAGCAGGCCGGTGCCGAGTTTTATGACGATACGTGGGGACGGAAGATGCATCGGGCCGCCCAAACTAGCGCAACGCGGTGCGGAAGGCCAATCAGAGGTTGCAAAGGCACGGCAGCCCTTCTAAAATGACGCTCTGTTTCGGCCGTCACCATCAGTGCCGCACTCGTAGCTCAATTGGATAGAGCGTTGGCCTCCGAAGCCAAAGGTTGTGGGTTCGACCCCCGCCGGGTGCATTTCAGAGGGGGCCGGGATGGAGCGAGGCACAAGGCGAAATGCCCGGCGAGACGCCTGCACGCCACACAAAAATACCTCTGGAGAGGATCGTGTCAGTGCTACCGTGCATCGATCCTCCCATGATTCCCTTTGCGTTCTCCTTCGTTGCGAGTCCTTCCCCCCGCACCCGACCCCGCTGGCTGGCTGCCCTGCTGCTATTGAACTTCACGCTGCCGTTTGTCGCCACGGCCGACGATGCTCCGCCCGCTTTTCGGCCACCGTCGGTGCCACTGGTCGTACATGATCCACTGTTCAGCATCTGGTCAGACGCGGACCACCTCAACGACGAGGTGACCCGGCACTGGACCAACACCAGAAATTCGCTCGTCAGCCTGCTGCGCGTGGACGGCCAGACCTATCGGCTCATGGGCAACACGCCTGCCGACGTGCCCACATTGCCCCAGAAAAGTGTCAGCGTCACGCCGACCCGCAGCGTTTACGGGTTTGAAGGCGCGGGCGTACGCGTCCGGTTGACGTTCATGACCCCAGCGCTGCCGGATGACCTCGATGTGCTGGCCCGGCCCGTGACGTACCTGACCTGGCAGGTGTCCTCGACGGACGGCACACCGCACGCCGTCTCGATCTACGATGGCACCAGCGCGGAGCTGACCGTCAACAAAGCCGAGGAACCCGTCCGCTGGACACGCGAGCAGATGGGCGACCTGACGGCCTTGCGCATCGGCGCGGACGCACAGGATTTGCTGGGCGTTTCCGGCGACGGGGTGCGCGTGGACTGGGGTTACGCCTACGCGGTCGCATCGTCGGCGCAGTCCACCTCTGCCATCGGACCGGACTCCGCGTTGTCGGCCAGCTTCGTGCAATCGGGCACCTTGCCCAAGGGAGACGATCCCCGCCAGCCCCGCGCGGCTAATGACGGCCAACCCACCCTTGGCTTTGTCTTCGATCTGGGCAAGGTAGGCGCGGACCCCGTGGACCGGCACCTGATGCTCGGATACGACGAGATATACGCCGTCCGGTTTTTCCGCCACGACCTGCGGCCCTGGTGGCGGCGCAAGGGTGCAACTCCCGCCGACCTGTTCCAGGCCGCCGAACGGGATTACCACGGTCTCATCCCGCGTTGTGAGGCGTTCGATCTCGCCCTGCAAGATACCGCCACGCACGCTGGCGGCCAAGATTACGCCACGATCTGCGCGCTCGCCTACCGGCAGGCGCTCGGCGGGCACGGCATCGCCGCCGACAGTAACGGCCAGCCGCTCCTTTTTCCCAAGGAAAACACCAGCGACGGCGACATCGCCACCGTGGACGTTTTTTTCCCCGGCGACCCGCTCTTTTTGCTGCTCAGTCCCACGTTGGCGAAGGCGTCGCTCGTGCCGATCCTGATCTACGCGGCGTCCGACCATTGGAAGTTTCCCAACGCGCCGCACGACCTGGGAATCTATCCCATTGCCTCCGGACGGGATGACGGCGGCGAAGCCATGCCCGTCGAGGAAAGCGGCAACATGCTGTTGCTTTGCGACGCGGTTTCGCAGATCGACAATAACACGGAATTCGTCAACCGGTGGTGGCCGCAGTTGACCCAGTGGGCGAAGTTCCTCGAACAATACGGCCTGGACCCCGGGGACCAGCTTTGCACGGACGATTTCATGGGGCACCTCGCGCACAACGCGAATTTGTCGGTCAAGGCGATCCTCGCTCTGGCCGCCTACGGCGACATGTGCACGCTGCGCGGCGACACCGCCGAGGCCGACCGTTATGCCGCGATGGCGCGAGCCGACGCCGTCCACTGGATCAAGGCCGCCGACGCCGGGGACCATTCACTCCTGGCCTTCGACAAGCCGGGTACCTGGAGCCAGAAGTACAACCTCGTGTGGGACCGTGTGCTGGGGTTGAACGTGTTTCCGCTGGAGGTCGCGCGCAAGGAGATCGCGTTCTACAAAACCGTGATGCAGCCCTACGGCCTGCCGCTGGATTCACGCACGACGCTGACCAAATCCGACTGGACGCTCTGGAGCGCGACGATGGCCGACGCGCCGGGCGATTTTACGACGCTCATCTCGCCAATGGTGCGCTATCTCGACCAGACGACCAAGCGCCAGCAGTTCGCGGATTCGTACAAGACGGATCACCTCGACGTCGGGGGGATGCACGCGCGTCCGGTGATCGGCGGGGTGTTCATCAAGTTACTCGCCGACCGCGCGACGTGGATGCAGTGGGCGCACGCCGACCAGACCGAGGCGGGACCGTGGGCCGCGCTGCCACCACGCCCGACGGTGACCGAGGTGATCCCCACCTCGCAGCAGACGCCGCAGACCTGGCGGTATTCCATCGACAAGCCGCCCGCGGCCTGGACCGCGCCGGAGTTCGATGATTCCACATGGAAGGAGGGGCCGGGCGAGTTCGGCAACAACGGCGCGCACCACACGGATTGGACGACGGCGGACATCTGGATTCGCCGCACGTTCGTGATGCCGACGGGAGAATTTCACGATCTGGAATTCAACGTCTTCCACAACAAAGACGTGGAAATTTACGTCAACGGCGTGGTGGCGGCGAAGGCCAGCAGATCCGTCACGTCCTACGAGCAGGAACCGATCCGGCCCGCCGCACGGGCCTTGCTCAAGGCGGGCGACCGGATCACGCTGGCGGTGCATTGCCATCAGACGACCGGCGACCGGGGGATCGACGTAGGGCTGTGCAACGTGACGGACTGAAAGCCGCTACGTTTATTGAGGTTCGGAGAACGAAAAGGCAACGGTTTCGTTCGCGGCCCGATGGTTCGTCCAGAAATGATCGCCGTCGAACGCCAGCGAACGACAGGCGAACGGCACCCGCGCCAACCCGTCCACGCGCGGGGTCGCCGCACGCAGATCGAGGCGGGCCACCTCCCAGCTTTCGCCATCCTGTTCCGTGCCGCGCAGCACGTACAACCGGCCTGCCACGCACACATGACCACAAATCTCCGCGCCGACCTCGATGGTGCGCAACACGCTGCCATCCAGATCGAGCTGGAGAACGCGGTGCTTGTACCATTGGCTCACGTAGAGATGTTCGCCGTCAAAACTGACGTAGGAGCCGGTGAGTTCGGGCAGGGCAACGCGGTAGGACTCGTCAAACCCTTGCCCGGGCGTGTAGCGGCGCAGGTAACGGTCGTCGTCCGGCCCCTCCCCGCTGGTCAGGTAGAGGGAATCGTGCGCCCACACGGCAGCCCAGGGAATTCCCGACGTGGCCGTTTCCTCGGCGACCGTCCACGTCCGCGGATCGACGCCGTAGAGACGGCGCGCGTCGCGGGAGCCAATCCATAGGGTGCCCGCGTGCCAGGCCAACGCCTGCGGGGTGGGTGTCGGGGAGGGCAGTCGGCGGAGTTCCGTGATGTCGGCAAGCAGGGGTGTCATAGGATTTGGAAAAGCAGGAGAGGTCAGGTCCTCGCCACGTAAACGGTGCTGGCGGATTCGCGTTCCCGCAGCGGATTGTCGAAGGAAACCACATGCGCCTCGGCGGTGGCAAAGACCCCGCGTAACGCCGTCAGGAACGGCGCGTCGGGCGGATCGTCCGACCACAGCGCAAAGACCCCGCCAGGGTGCAGGTGTGCGGCGAGCGCACGCAATCCGGCGGGTTCGTAGAAACTGCCGTGCCGGGCGTGCAGCAGGTGGCGCGGCGAATGGTCGATGTCGAGCAGAACGGCGTGGAACCGCCGCCCCGGTTCGGTGGGATCGAAGCCGGGGATCGGCGTGGCGGCCAGTGCGAAGAAGTCGCCGTGGACGAAGCGGCAGCGTCCGTCACCGGTCAACTCGGGGCCGAGCGGAACCAGACCGCGTTCGTGCCATTCGATGACCGCGTCCAGCGCATCGACGACGAGCAACGAGCGCACCGCCGGATTCTTCAACGCCGCCCGTGCCGTGTAGCCCAGGCCCAGACCACCGACCACGACATCGAACGACGGAGCCGACACCGCCGCCAATCCCAGGTCGGCCAGGGCCACTTCCACCTCGTGAAACAGGCTCGACATGAGAAAATCGTCCCCGAGTTTCACCTCGTAGACTTCCAGGCCGTCCAGAGCCGCGATGCGTCGGCGACGGAGGGTCAGCTCGCCGAGCGGCGTCCGGCGGTAGTCGAGTTCGGCAAAGTCTGCGCTCATGGTTCAAAAGGCGAGGCCTGAGATCCTGCTCTGCCACAGCCAAAGGAAAAGGTATCCGCTCAGGGCGGTCACTGGCAACGTCAGAACCCAGGCCCGGAAAATTTTCTCCGCCACGCCCCCATTGCACCGCGCCCACGTAGGATAGGGCAGGCGCGCTTCCTGCTGGACGAAAAGAGGTAGAGAATTCTCTGATGAGGCCGCGTTACCGGGATGTCCCGGGTGCGAACACCCATGAACCCACCCACGCCCGAACTGCTGCCGGACATCATTGCCCGCTGGGGACCGGATCTGCGCTGCCAATACATCAACAAGGCGGTCAAGCGCAAGACGGGCCGTCCGACCGAGTGGTTCGTGGGCAAGACGAACGCCGAAGCCGGTCAGCCCCCGGACACCTGCCGGCTCTGGGACGACAGCCTGCGGCACGTTTTCGCCACGGGCGAGGAACTGGCCGTGGCCAGCGTGTTTCGCTCACCGGAACACACGCGCCATTACGAGAGCACGCTCGCCCCGGAGTTCGCTGCCGACGGCACCGGGCGGGTCGAGGCCGTGCTGGTAGTCATGCGCGATGTCACCGCCCACAAACGCGCGCAGGACGAACTCATCAGGACTCGCGAGCAAGCCCTCGCCGCCGCCCGGGCCAAGAGCGAATTCCTGGCCAACATGAGCCACGAAATCCGCACCCCGCTTAACGGCATCCTCGGCATGACTGACCTGCTGGCCGAAACCGCCCTGGACGCCGAACAGCGCGATTTCGTGCGCACCGCGCAAGACTGTGGCGCGGGTCTGTTAGCGGTCATCGACGACATCCTCGATTTTTCCAAGATCGAGGCTGGCAAGCTAGACCTGGAATGTGTCACCTACGACCTCGCGGATCTCGTCGAGGCCCGCGCCAGCATCCTGCTCAGCCGGGCCAGGGAAAAGGGGATCGCGTTGCTAACCTCCGTGGATTCCACGCTGCCCGCGCACCTGTGCGGCGACCCCGCGCGTCTGGGCCAGGTGCTGCTCAACCTCGTGGGCAACGCCCTGAAATTCACCAGCATCGGTTCGGTCGTGTTGCGCGTCGTTCGGGAAACGGCTCCCGATGGGGCCGCGCGTGTCGGTTTCAGTGTGCGGGACACCGGCATCGGGCTTTCCGCCGAGGCCAAAGCCAAGCTTTTCCAGCCCTTCACGCAGGCCGATGGCTCGACGAACCGCCGTTTCGGTGGCACCGGGCTGGGACTGTCCATCTGCAAACGGCTGGTCGAAATGATGGGCGGCGAGATCGGCGTGGACAGCACGGAGGGCCGGGGTTCCACCTTCTGGTTCAAACTGCCGCTAACGGAAGGAAAAAAACAATCGTCTGACTCGGTGCCGATGTTCACGAAGGCACTGGCGAATTTCGATGGTCAGCGGGTGCTCGTGGTGGGCGACGATTCTGCCGCCACGGAAATCTCGTCAACCAGCGGCTCCTCTTGACCCAGCTTCGCAACCTGGATTTCCAGGCCCAGGCAGTCGCCAACGGCTACGAGGCGCTCGCTTGCCATGGCCCACCACGATTTTGTGCTCGTGCCGATGGATTGCCACCTGCCCGAAATGGACGGCCTGAGACGACCCGGGCCAACCGCGCATTGGAACAGCAGCGCCCCGCCGGTCCGAACGGGAGCGCGTCCCATCTGCCGGTCCTGGCTCTGACCGCCGACGTGCCGCCCGAGAACCGCACCCACTGTCTGGAAGCAGGCATGGATAATTTCCTGACCAAGCCCGTGCGCAAAGAACAACTCCGCGAGGTGCTCGCCCGCTGGCTGCCCGGGTAGCAGACCCTCCGGCGGGAAGCCCGTCAACCCGCCGCCGCGTGCTCCTTGTCCTGGCGAGCCAGCGTGCGCAGATGGGTTTGCAACGTGGCGAAACGGATGTAGCGGTGCCAGACGAAAACGAGGTCGAAAAGCAACGCCGCCAGCCACCAGAGATACGTGAAGGCCGCGCCGCCGAGCAACAGCGGCCAGAGTGATTGCGTCACCGCTCGATCCGCATGCGCCAACCGGAAAACGGCCACGAACGCCACGCTCAGGACACCGGGGATCAGCAACGGCCTCATGCCGTGCAGCAGCGGCTGGAACAGGGCGGACGCCCGCATACGCCCGCCCACGACGGCCAGCAGACTCGCGCCGAGCGCGAGGGCCAGCGTCCGGGCCGTCGGCCACCAGGCATCCTCTGCCTGGAAGCCCGTCCCGACCGCGTGAAACCCCAACCATGAGCGGCGCGGAGCATCCACAAGCAGCACGTAGAAACCGCTGAACCCGACGACGAGGCAGGCCGCGATCACCTGCCAGCCCCAGGTGCGCGTGAGCCGGGGGATGCGTGCTCCGAGTGTCATGGCCGTCAGCAGACAGGTGATCCCCACGACGTTGAGGATCACGTCGAGCAGCGCGTTCGCCGGTCCCATCGGCACGCCGAAATGGTTCCTCACCCAAACGACGAGCAAACCATCCTCGGCGACGCTGCGGCGAGCGATTTCGTTGGTGAGAAACCCGCGCAACGCCCGGAAGAGCAGGTAGACCCCCGTGTACAACGTCCCCGCGACCAACAGATACGGGAGGACGTAGCTGATGATTTTCGCCGGCCAGCGGTCACGCGGAGGCTGACTGAAATTCCGCCCGAGATCCGGGTGTGGCGGCAGCCCGATGACCGTCTCGATGAAATGTCCGAACACGTCGGGGTCCGTCCAATAATCGTTGTGCGCCGCGCCCGGCAGGAAATAGCGGCTGAAGCCGAAGTCGTTCTGCGCGACACCGTTCTCGGGACCTTGGAATTCGAACGCGTGGATCGCCGTCCAGTCGTGCGCGGGGTCACCGAGCCATGCCCGGGTCGTGTCCAACTCGAAGCCGACCGGATCGCCGTAATCATAATAATTCCGCCAGCGGATCGCGTGCTTCGGGGGGCGCGCTGGACCGGGCGTCTGCACGGCGTTCCACATGTCGGGCCAGAGGATCAGGTGCTTGTCGATGGGCGAACCGATGGTCATGAATCCGCGCACCTGATCGATCCAAGAGGGCCGGGGCGGCGGCGGTTCCTCTCCGGGCGTCGGCGCGCACATCGCCTGGAGCAAGGCCATGAACGCCACCACTGTGCCCTCGCTGTGGGCGATGATGTAAATCTCCGGGACCTCCTTCTGCTTCTTGAGCGCATCGTAAACCGGGCCGAGCACCTCGTTGAACTGCGCAAGGATTCTGGCGCGGTAATTCGCAAAATCCGCCACGATCTGCACGTCGCCTAGATAAGCGGTCAGCATCGTGTCGAGATCGAACTTGAGGATGCCCGCCTTTTCGGCCAGGAAGAGCAGATTTCCGAGCACGGCGATGGTGTCGATCATTTCTTCGAGCACCATGCTTGCGGACCGGAAATCCTCCCGCTTGAAACCGAAGGTTCGCTGTACCTCCCTGCCGTAGCGGGCGCGCACCCGCTCGACGATGGTGCGTGCCCACGCCTTGGATTCCTGGATGGTGTAGCCCTGCCGTTGCACCCGGCGCGGGATGTCCGCCCAGTAGGCTTCCACGAAGCCGATGCTGGCAAGCTCCGTCTGGTCTGGCGGGAGCGCCTTCAACCGAAAGGCGCTGATCTGCCCGGGCACCGAGTAAAAACTGCCCAGCGGCACGGTTGCCGGATAATCGAAATGGTGGCCGAAGCGCGTGACGACCGACTGGATCGTGGCCTGCCGGTACTGGTCGCCGATGCCGTGGATGGCGACGACGAGCTTCTTGATTTCGACCCCGCTCCTTTCGGAATCGGCGACCATGGTGTCGCCTGCCTTCCGGGCCGCCGCGCCCATCGTGGCGCTCGGAGCCAAGGGGTCGGCAGGTTCCGGGTCTTTCGCTTCGGTTGAAGACAAGTCCATGGAGCGGAACCAGATGGAATACCGGAAAGCCCGGGGCTGCCGCAAGCGTTTTGTGGCGTTCGGGTCGAGGACGGGAAAAATTTCGGGTGATCCGATGTGATTTCACCCGACCTCCCGTCCTGAACCTTGGCGAGCACGCCCTACCCCAGAAAGGAAGCGAACCATCTCCTCCCGAACCCGGATCGCCAAGGCCCCGGTTTTGCCCACGCAAGCATCAGCCGTGGAGGAATGCGGGCGGCTGCTCAAGCACCGTCCGGTCGCTTCGCAAAGCCAGCGTCCAGGCAAAATTTCAGTCCTTAATCTTGTCGGTCTGTTTCGCGGGAATCGACGGCGCGGCCAGCACAGGCAGCACGATCCCGGAAGCTCGCATGTCCTCCCGGTACACCCGCTGCGTCGCCGCTTTGAAATCTTCCGGCTTAGCGTCCGGGATGTTCATGAACACTTGCGGATTACGATCCGTCACCGGGAACCACGAACTTTGCACCTGCACCATGATGCGGTGCCCGCGCCGGAACGTGTGGTTGATGTCGGGCATCGTGAAATCTACCTCCTCCACCTGTCCCGGCACAAAGGCCTCGGGCTTTTCCATGCTATGCCGGAACTTACCCCGGAACGGCTCACCCCGGATGAGTTGCTGGAAACCCGCCAGCGTGACGCTTGGCGGCTTGACATCGCCGACGATGGTCTTGCTGTTGGCATGTTCGTCGGCATCGGCAGGATCAGGATAGTCCGGCGGGTAAACGTCGATCAACTTCACGTCCCAATCCGAATCCGTGCCCGAGGTGGACACGAAAAGTTTCGGCGACACCGGACCGGCCACGGTCAAGTCTTCTTCCAGCGGCCCGGTCTGGTAGGTCAGCACGTCGGGGCGCGTCGCGGCAAAACGCTGGTCGCTGACCATATATTCCGGCGGCACCGCCACCGCATAGTACGCCAGGAACGGCACCGGCTTGTTCGGGTCGCTCACGTATTCGTCGAACGACGGCGCGGCTGCCTTCGCCCGGTCCGTCGGCGTGGACGACAGCCCGCCGCCGGACTGAAAATAAAACAGGCGCGGTTCCACGTCCGGCGGCGGCCAGCTCGGGTAATGCCGCCAGACGTTCGTGCCCGTCTCGAACACCGTCGCCTTGGCGAGCTTTGCATCCGGCGCATCCTTGAGATGCTGTTCGAAGAACGGGAACGCCACGTACTCCCGGTAATAATCCGCCGTGTTGGCCGCGAAATCGACGTAACCCAACTTCCGTCCGTCCAGCCGTCCCCAGCCACCGTGAATCCACGGTCCGACCACCAGCTTGTTCTCGATGCCCGGGTTGTTTTCCTCGATGGCGTGAAACGCGGAGAACGGCCCCTGCAAATCCTCCGAATCAAACCACCCGCCCACCGTCAGCACGGCGCAATGGATGTTCTTGAGGTGTGGCGCGAGATTGCGCGCCTGCCAGTATTCGTCGTACGTGTCATGGCGCACCTGGTCGTCCCACTGCCAGCCGGTGTCCTTGGCAAAAAACTGGCTCAGCGCGCCGAGCGTCCCCTGCCGCAGGAAAAAGTCGTACCCATCGTCTGTGCCGTACTCGAACGGGGTCCACTTGCGCGGTTCCGCGGTCGGGTTGGGCTGCGGCTTGAACACACTGTAAAACGAAAAATTCGCCGCCAGCATGAACGCTCCGCCGTGGTAAGCGTCGTCGCCTTTGAAGAGGTCGATCATCGGTGCTTGGGGCGAGGCAGCCTTGATCGCGGGATGCGAGTCGATCACGCTCGCCGCCGTGAAAAAGCCCGGGTACGAGATGCCCCAGATCCCCACCTTGCCGTTGTTGTTGGCAACGTTCTTGAGCAGGAAATCGACCGTGTCGTGCATGTCGCTGCTCGGGTCCACGTCGGACGACAACTTCTTGTCATCCACGTGCGGGTACATTTCCACGAACTTGCCTTCCGACTCGAAACGCCCACGTACGTCCTGAAACACAAAAATGTATCCGGCCTTATCGAACGCTTCCGCCGGTCCGAGGTGCCGTGTGTTGGGCGGAAAATGGTCCACGCCGTAGCGGTTTGTGCCTTCGCGCCCGTCCGCCACGCTGACGCTGTAAGGCGTGCGCACCATCAAAAACGGATAGGGCTTGCTCTGGTCCTTCGGCACGTAAACGGCGGTGAAAAGCTTCACGCCGTCGCGCATCGGGACACGGTACTCGTACTTCGTGTAATGCTCGCGCACGTCGAACGGCGCCTCGTCGGCCTTCTTCTCCGTGGTCGGCGCAACGGGCGGGTGGTTCTGGGCTCGCGCGACTCCCAATACCGAGGCGAAACAGACGGCAAGCAAAAGGAAAAGAAATTTCATGGGACGGATGCTGAGCATTCGCAAGCGGCGGGCCGTTCGGTTGTAGGATGCCGCCCCGTTTGGCAGCGTGCGGCTCATTGCCCAGCGTTTGCGTCTGTCCCGGGGGTCTGTCCATCAGTGGGCAGGCGCGGCGGTCGAGGTCGGCGACGAATCGCCCTTGGCATCCTTGAGCGTTTGCAGATCGGGAATCTTTCTCGCCAGCGCGTCGTCGAGCACTTTCAGGACGCAGATGACCCGGTAATAAAGCGTCTCGCCGTCCACGCTCAGCGTCGCGGCGTCCGGGATGCCGGCCCGAGGGGTGGCCCGGGAAAAGTCGGCGTGTTTCTTCCCGTTGGCATCGGTTGTGAACCGTCCGCCGACCCGAAAAAAGTAGAAGTTGGCTTCCGCCCGCTGGATATCCACGAATGCCGTCTCGTAAGCTTGCGCGTCGCCCTTGGCATCGAAGACCTGTCCGAGACCCGCCACAAACGCACTCCCCTGCCCTAGCCCGCTGGCGGTGGCCACGCCCCAGCCCGCGACGCTGGCCGCGCCTGCCAGCGCGGCCAGGGTGGTTTGTCCGGTGGACGAGCCGTAGCGTACGGCCGTCGCCGCGCTGAAGTGGTGGCTGAGGTTGAGCTTGATGCGGTTCGTGTAGTTAAGGACATCGCGGTCAGTAATCGCGTAGTCGGCTTTGAGATCCTCCTTCTCCTTCGGCGAATTTTGCCGCGCCCGCGCGACCTCAACCAGCGTGGGCAGGTTGTTCGCGCAAGCGGATAACAGCAAGCCAGCCACCAACGCGAGACCGCATTGCCAGCCCATGGGAGCATCAGAACTTTTGAACATGATCTTAAAAGGCAGCCCACACCTCGCGTTCGGCGGGGCGTGAAGGCGGGACCCGATGAAATCTGATGGCAGAGAATGCCTAAACTTGCGTTGTATCAATCGCTTACAGCGGGAGCAACCATTTTCTGAGAACAAAAATTTCCGCCGGGCGAAAACGCCTCAAAATCCCGTCTGCCGGGCGCCGGTGGGAACGAGTGTTCCATAAGCAAAAGTTTTTATTGACCCGAATTCGTCGCCCGTGTTGGAATATGCGCGCAAATTATTAGCAAATAAATGAAAGGGATTCTTGTCATTCTAATTCTCGCCGCGTTTGCCGCCGCCTGGTATCGCCTTCCCGCGAGCCATCACCACGCGGCCACAGGCACTTATTTCATCCGCGATTACATCTCGTTCACCACACCGAGCGGCGTGATCGTCTGGGCGCCGGGTCAGAAACTCCGTGAAGACCTCAATGCCCCGCTCGTCGAGGGCGGCAAGACTTTGACCGACGGAAAGTTCGCCACGGTGATCCCCGAAGCAGTGTTGACCCAGGACATCGAAGACGCCGAGGCTTTCCGGTTGGCGGACACCACCGGGCAGAGCCAAACCAGGAGCGATCTCGACGCGCTCAAGACCCGCCTCGCCAAAGATGCATCCCCGGCTCAGGTGGCCTCTGCCCAGGCCGTGGTTCCGGCAAACGCCGTGTCGGCGGCGGCAACGACCGGCGGTTCGCCAGACACCGCTCCCAACGGGTCGACTCCCTCGGTGGGCTACAACGGATACGTGTGGAACTATGACAATTACCAGACGGTTTACGTCGAGCGTCCCTTTTATCCGGCGAAAACCAACGTGACCATTTATGGCCGTCCTCGAATGGCACCCTTGCCGAAATCTACGCCGAAGCCGTTGGGAATCATTCGCTGAATTGCCTCAACACGGGATCGGTTCGCGGAATGCGTAGCGCGCATTCGAGCGACTTGGAACCACCCATCCACCGAGGTATCCCACTCCTTCTTTTCTTCATTCGACCGGAACGGTGACATTGCAATACCGCGCGAAATGAAAGACTGGTTTCTTCTCCTGTGCCTCGGGATCGTCGCTGTTTTCGCTTTCCACGAGCGCAACCTCTGGCTGCCGCAAAAGGCGGTGCCAGCAACAAGTCCCGCCGATGGGCCTCCATCCGCGCAAAAGAGCACCCCCACGTTGGCTCCGCAGCCTCTTCCTGCCGAGCCGCCGCTGGCGTCGGCCTCGCCGAAGAAAGCGGAACTGACGGCCCTCGTCTTCCAATCCCAGCGGCTCGCGGTGGCGCGGTATCCGTCTTTGGGAGAGGCCGCGTCGGAAATGAACATCCGCTTTAATTATCGTTACAAGCGCCTGTTAGCCGAAGACAGCCCACGCCTGCAAGACCCGGACTGGCCTGTGCAGCTTGCGGACGAATGCGCGAAAGATGCCGGTGTCCATCCGGTGGTCGCGCATCCCGCCCCGTCCCCGGCCTTGCCAGCCGTCGCTTCTCAGGCGGTATCGCCGCCGGTCGCGCCCCTCCCATCCGTCGGTGCGGCTGTGTCGGCATCGCGGGAATCACCACCTGTTCCCGCCGTTGCCCAAACCCTCGTCTTCCATCCGGCTGCCGCCCACTCCTTGTTGACATCCCCCGCCGTCGGTTCGCCAGCGGTCGCCGCCCCGACGCCCGCCAACGCGCTTCCCTTCGTCACCATGGACGCCGTGAATCAGAGCAGCGGGAACAACTACACTTACAACTGGGGTTCCTACTACGGCTGGTACGACATCAGCTACCGGCAGTCGGTGGGCATCGCGATCAATCTGAGGAACATGTCCCGCACCCCGGCGGCGGTAAATCTCCGCTGGATCTTCTTTGCCCGGAATCCCCATAGCAGCGAACGATTCATCTTCGCTGCTGCGGGGAAGGCGCTGGACCTGCCGCCGGGCGAGGGCACTTCGGTCGCCGCCGCGTCGCCGTTGATCCAGAGCCGCGAGATCAACGGCTACGGCTGGATCGGCGAACGGTACATGTATGGGTCCAAATACGAGGGCTGGCTCGTGCAGTTGTTGGAACGGGGCAGCAACCGGCTGATCAAGCAGACCGGCTCGACCAGTTATCTCGAAGATCTCGCCAAGCGGGACGACTTTTCTGCCGTTGTCGAAGCATACCGCGCGAAACTACCGACCCAAGGCAACGCCGCCGGACTTTGAGCCAGCCGGACTTTCCGGTGGAGGCGACGGACCATTTGCGCCGCCCTTAGTCCCCGACGTAGACCGCAAACTGTTTCGATGCCTTCGCGGAGTCTTTGTCTTCCAGAGGTCGAAACTCACCCTTGATCAGCGTCGTTTTCAGCCAGCCGGATGCTTGGTATTGATACCGGGTGCCGCATTGCTGGAGCAGTTTAGCCGCGGCTCCGGGTGTGGCGAGGACGGTAATATGACCACCGAAAGATTGGCTACCGGCGATCCCGGGGGTGGTGTTGTACGTCTGCGCCGTGAGCCGCTGTAAACCATCGGCGTTTTCCGATCCGCCGCCAGACATTGAAAAATAGGCCACCGAAAGGGTGATCTTCTTCCCCTCCCATCCTGCCGGGGTGGCCGTGTAGTAATCTGCCGTGAAAGCCGGCGCGGAAGCGTTGACTCTCGCGCTGACCGGTTTCTCGTCTGCCGTGGCATTTGTCCCGGTGGTCTCCGGCGAGTGAAGCTTACTTGACTCCGCGTTGGCTGGCGGCGCCGCGACCGGGCTGATCGTCCGTTTCTGCAAGGCAGCTTCGTACCGCGCTTTTTGTTCGTCCGTTTGAAAGTGAACGACCTTCCCGCTCGGCAGCGTCACTGCCAGAGGATCGGCGTCTTGCGCATTCGTCACGACGGCGTAGACCACGAGCGTGGCGATGGGAAGCAGGCGGCGCATTCCTTTCGTGTTAGGCAACTCACGTCTCGTAGTCAAGCGACGATAGTCCCCGATTTTGAAGAGGAGTCGATCCTTTGACCCAGACCTCATTTAGGGCTTTGCCCCATCAACTGCTGTCTCTCTTTATTGAAGGGAAGACAAGGTTGTCACAGCCTCGTCAATCGTCGGTACGGTGGGCCAATGACTGGACACGGTGGCTGGTCCGACCTTATTTGCGCGGCAGTACGCGGCACACTGCGCAGCCACGTCGGTTTGCGCCCAGCGGAAATCGCCGTTGATCGGGTCGGCGAAGACCGCTTTGAGGCCCCGAGGGTCGCCGCTCAGGTCCACGAACAGGCTGTGCACGTCGAGCGTGGGATTGTTGGCTTGGTAAGCAGCCCAACTGAAGTTGTTTTGGGTGCCGCTCGCGTAGAAGGCCCCGGTGCAGATGACCAGGTTGTAATCCAGGGCGAGGCCCGAGGGCGGTGCCGCTTGGAAATAATTGCCGGTCTCGGTCGTTGTCGCCGGGTTGAGTACGAAAACATTGTGCGTGGCGGCGGTGGTGGTGACCCCCGGATAAACGCTGAAGCCAGTCGCCTGTTCGCCGTTTCCAACCGTCGGTCCCGGCACGCCGCGTGCCCACAGGAGGTTGTTGGTCGCGCTCGCGCCGTTTTGCTGGAGCAGCAGGGCGGTCGGCGCATTGGCCGGGCTGGCCGGGTCGGAAACACTCTCCGCCAGGACGATGTTGTCGTGGAAGTTGCCGCCGACCCGTGCCCTGCCCACTTGGCGGAACACGCTGCTTTTCACTTCGGTGGCGAGCGGCATGTTGAAGCCGAAAATCTCCTGGATTGCCTGGACGTACACCCGGTTGATGGTGCCAGCGGCCACGGCGGCGTAGTCGATGGCCGTGCCCTGGAGCGAGCCGTTCGACCAGCGCGCGCCGATGAACGCCGTGTCGCTGATGTCGCCCCGGTCGTAGGTGGAAGCGTTGCTGGTGTGGGCGATCAGGCAATTGGGGACGCGGTCGCCCACGTTGGCGTAGAACAGACAGTTGCTCACGCTCCAGCGCAGGCCGGTGCCCGTCGGCGTATACCAGGCAAGCTGGATGGCGGGGCCGCTCGATCCGGTGAGCGCACCCGCCTCGTAGAACACGCTGCGCTGCAAACTGCCGCCGCCGATGACCGCGTTGTGCGTGCTGGCGTGCAGGATGGTCAGCCGGTCGCCCGCAAAGCTGGCGGGGCCACTGAGTGAGCCGTAGCCGTTGCTGCTGCCCGCCAGCATTACCCCGCTCATGGCGCCATCGCCCGAGTTGCCGCTGCCCCAGTTCGCCGGGGAGTAGCGCGATACGACTTCGTATTGATAAACGCTGCCGCTGCCCGGCGCCAAGTTGTCGGAAGGATGAAAAACCGCTTGCCACCGGCCACTACCCAAACTCGTGACGTACGCGCCGCCAGCCGTGGCCGCCACGGCGGCGTTGTTGCTCAGATCGATCATGCGATGGCGCGAAGCAATCGGCATCGCGGTCTGGGTAGCCGTGTTGATCTCGACCACGTAGACGTTGGAATAACCATCGTTGACCACCGCGTTTTCCGCCGTCCATTGATAGGAGTAGGTGCCATCGCCGTTGGAGACGAGGGCATTGTTCTTCACCAGGTCGAGCGCGGAGATGATCGGCAAAACCGTGCCGGTGGCGTTGGGACCGGTCGCCAGGTCTTCCACCAAGATGTCGTGGGTTGTCCCCAGCGACGAGAAAGGGAGGGAGTCGCGGAAGAGGCTGCCACTATACAGGCCAAAGACGGAGCCATCCGGGGCAGGCTGTTGCAGGGAAAGTTTCGGCAGGTCGAGCGTACCCGGGCTGTTCTCGGAACCCGTGACGCTATCAATCGCGACGGTCACATCGCGTAGGGGCAGCGAGGACACCGGGTCCGCCACGCTGAAAATTCCGGCTCCGGCGTTGCTGGCTCCGGCGTTGCTGCTAAAGGTCGTGAAGTCAAGATTGACCGGCGCCAGCGAACTGACGCTCTGAAAAGAAGCGGTTTTGGCGGTGGATGACGGCCCTTGGCCCGCGTTCTTTCTGGAGGGCAATTGGGCAGACGAAGGTGATGACAGGCTGCCGAGGCAGAGGTCTGTAACCGTGAGGACGATGATAAAACGAATGGTTGTCATCTTCTCAAGATTACCGTTCAAAAGTGATGTGCGGTGCGCGGGAAGATTACCCACTAGTGTCCCCAAAGATGTCAGGATTGGGCATCTTCGTCAACCGTCCTTGATGGCTTCCGGGTTGCTGCCTCTTCGCTCCGCCGGGTACGTACTACGCCTGGGCATTCGCCATCGTCACGCGCCGATGACTGTTCCAGTTTTCGCCTTGGTAAGGGGTTCCCTCTCTTCGAGGCGAGCGCCGCCTCCAGACACATCCCTGCCTTGCAGGACGACCTTAAATATGTGGTGTCCCGGCTGCAGCCGGAGACATCAAATCCATGCAAATCGTTGGTTTACAGAGACTCGGTGAGGGAGGGATTCGAACCCTCGGTAACCTTTAGAGCTACGAAGCTTTAGCAAAGCTTTGCTTTAGACCACTCAGCCACCTCACCAATTCTCGTTGCGCCGGCACGCAGGCCAGCGAAGTTCAAGATATCGCACACCCGCGCCCCCGGTCAATCAAGAAACTCGTGCATACGGTAGGCGGGTTCATGATCACCCACCGTTCTCATCATGCCATCACGCTCCGAGTTTCCCGGCACGCCCGTCACGCGGCGGAAAATGCCGTGGCACCTCCTCCGGGTGAGCTGCATGGTTCTGCTCCTGTGCGTATGGTTCGCATCCTGCACATCCCACGCCGTGCGGCAAACCGGTGCGCCGCCAGAAACACCGGCAGTAGAACCGACACCGGTCGCCATGGAGGAAACCCGCGTCGGCGTGGTCCGCGCCATCGGTGCCGATCAACGCTTTGTTTTGATCGAAACTCCCTCGGCCCTGGCCACCTCGTCCCTGTCCGACGGCCAACTCCTGCATTGCCGTCCGCCGGGATCGACCGGCCTCGCCGCCACGGCAGACCTCCGGGTCTCACATGAACGCCACCAGTCCCTGGTCGCCGCCAACGTGGTCGCCGGGGACCCCGCTATTGGGGCCATCGTCTACGCCTCTTCTGGAGCCACACCCGCGCCGACACCCGCCCTGGAGCCGATCTCTTCCGTCTCGACGGCCCCCTTGCCCGGTCTTTTCCCTCCTCGAAAACCATGATTCTTCCTTCTGGCCAACCGGATGAGACCCGCGTCGAAATGCTCTTCGAGACGGAAGCCCGTGCGCGCATCCTCGCGCAGATTCATCCTCTGCCCGCCGAAACCGTGCCGCTCATCCAAGCGCTCGACCGTTTCGCCGCCGCCGAAGCGTTCGCCACCCAAGCGTTGCCCGGCTTCGATAATTCCAGCATGGACGGTTATGCCCTCGCCGTCCCCGATGTGGCCAACCTCTCGCAAGCAGGCGTTTCCCTCCTCGTCGCGGGCGAACAGCCCGCCGGGCCGGACCTCGGGTTGCGTGCCACCCCCGGCCAGGCCATCCGCATTTTCACGGGCGCACCCATCCCGACGGACACCGGGGCGGTCATCATGCAGGAGGACGTGACCCGCACCGGCGACCGCATCGTGGTCCGCGATCCCGTCGAACCCGGCGAAAACATCCGGCGCGCGGGCAGCGACCTCGCCCGGGGCCAGAAACTCTTCGACGGCGGCGCCCGTTTCACCCCGCCGCGCCTTGCTCTGCTGGCCTCGCAAGGTTGCGCCGAAACCGCCGTGCGCCGCCGTCCCCGGGTCGCCGTGCTGGCGACCGGCGATGAACTCCGCTCCACCGGGCAGCCCCTGGGACTCGGTGAAATCTACGAGAGCAACGGTGTTTTGCTGGGAACCTTGGCGCAAACCATCGGGGCGAGCGTTACCATGCTGATACGCGCCCGCGACGAACACGACGACCTCGACGCCAAGCTCGCACTGGGCCTCCACGGCCACGACGCTCTGATCGTCGCGGGCGGTGTTTCCGTGGGTGAGCGCGACCTCGTCAAAGGTCGTCTAGCCGCCGCCGGAGTCCGGCTCGACCTCTGGCGGGTGCGCGTCCAACCCGGCAAGCCCTTCCTTTACGGTCGCCACACTACCGCCGGAGGACCGGACGGCGCGCACATCTTCGGCCTGCCGGGCAATCCCGTTTCCGCCTTCGTTACCTTTCTGCTTTTCGTGCGTCCGGCGTTGCTCAAGCTCATGGGAGCCGCTGAAGAATCCCTCACGCTGACCGCATTTCCAGCAATAGC
This sequence comes from uncultured Chthoniobacterales bacterium, assembly GCA_964236475.1. Taxonomy (GTDB): domain Bacteria; phylum Verrucomicrobiota; class Verrucomicrobiia; order Chthoniobacterales; family SZAS-18; genus CAHJWO01. The sequence goes on along the minus strand of CAXSED010000061.1, from coordinate 7,194 downwards.
GGCAGTCTCGTTGACCAACCGGAGCCAGCGCCCGCACTACCTGCGCGGCACCCTCGACCCTCAGGGCCGCTTCACGCCGACCGGACGGCAGGAATCGCATGCCCTCTTCGCTCTCAGTCGCAGCAGTGCACTCGCCAGGATCGAACCGGAAACCACGGTCGCCGCAGGCGAACCCCTCCCGGCTTTCCTCTGGTGAACGACGTTTGTCGGCTTTTGTCCACGGCCTTGACAGCCTTAGGGAAACTGATAATTAAGGCCATTAACATTCCGTACCGCCCCGCTTGAAAACGACCGCCCCACCTCCCGACGCCAGCCTGCCCGGCCAGTCCTGCGTCGATACGGGCGAATTGGCGGACATCCTCCTTTACCTGCAACGGTGTTTCCTGATCAACCTTTCGCGTGAACTGGCTGCGGGCAACGTCTCTTTCGCACAGTTCTTTCTACTTGGCGCGCTGTGCCGAGGCGAAACATTGACGATGACCCAGATCGCCGCCAAAATGCGCCACACCACGGCAGCCGCCACCGGGTTGGTTGACCGCTTGGAAAGTCTCGGCTACGTCAAACGCTGCCACGCCACCGATGACCGCCGCAAAGTCCTTGTCACGATCACTTCAAACGGACTCTCGCTGGTGACTCACATCAAAGATGATATGATCCACAACCTCAACACCACCATGACGCATCTGACTGCCGCCGAGCAGCAGGCGTGGCTGCAAGTTTACCGCAAGGTTCATTGCATCGTGCAAGCTCAGTCCCCTAAATAATCCTCGATGAAGACCTGTGGTATCCCGGTGGCGGTTTCGGCTGTCGCTTCCCTTTTGTTCCTGTCCCTGGCGTTCGCCCCGGCTGCCCATGCGGGCAGTCCTAGCGTCAGCGCGTCCGACGCTTTGGCCGCCCGGCTGAGCCATCTGACGCTTGACGACGCCATCGACATCGCCCTGCACCGCAATCCCGCGATCCTGAATCAGCTTCAGGAAATCCAGCGCAACCAGGGCATCGTCATCCAGGTGCGCGCCGCCGCGCTGCCGCAACTCATCAGCACCGGCACGTTCACCGGCACCGACCACAATCTGCTCGATGAGGGCGGTGGTTCCTCGGCTTCCAGCACGAATGCGGCGCTCAATAATCTGTATCTGCGCACGTACTCCCAGCCGACGCCTCTCGCTCCCTTCGGCACGCGGACCGGCACGATCTCGGGTCCTGCCTTGGAAAACACACTTTTTGGCAGCAGCAGTGGCAGCGCCGCCGGTGGGAGCACTGGCACCGCGACGGGTGGCACCACGACGGGCGGCCTGACCTCGCTCAGTTCGCTCCTTGGCGGCAGCAGTTCCACTTCCGACCGTAACTATACGGTGAATCTCGAAGTCCAGCAGACGCTTTACAACCCCGCCATTCCGGCTTCGATCCGGCAGGCCCGCTTCCTGCGCGACGCCGCTTATTACACCCTGCGCGAGACCGTCGATACCACGATCAACACGGTCAAAGAGCAGTTCTACACCGTGCTCGTGGACAAGGCGCTCATCGACATTCAGAACGAGAACTTGCGTCTCCTCCAGAGCCAGCTCACCGACCAGCAGAACCGTTTTGCCGCCGGCACCGTGCCGCGTTTTGACGTGTTGCAAGCCAGCGTCGCCGTGTCCAACCAGCGTCCGCTGGTCATCACGGCCAACAATACCTTTAACCTGGCCTACATCGGCCTCGCCCGCACTTTGGGCATCGAGTATGGACCGCAGCAGGAGCGCACCTCGCCGCTCAAGCTCGTGGGCAACCTGGATTACCATCCGCAGAATTTTTCGGCGGACGCCGGGGTGGCCGCCGGCAAAGCCAACCGCGCCCTGCTCAAGCAGCAGCGCTTGACGATCCTCAGCGAGATCGAGCAAATCCGCATCGCCGCCGCCGGTTACCAGCCGACGCTCACCGCCAACGCTGGTTACGAGGTGGAAAACGACCGGCTCACCGACGATCTCGGCCACAGTCTGCACGGCTGGTTCTACGGCGGCACGTTCAACTGGAACATTTTCGACGGGTTCGCCACCTACGGGCGGGTCAAGCAGGCGCGGGCGTTGCTGCGCGAGGCGCGCATCGCCTACGAGGACGATGTCAATTCGGTGGTCGAGGACATCCAGAACAACTATCTGAATTTGCAGCAAAACAAGGAGTTGATCGCCAGTCAGGTGCTCAACGTGGGCGAGGCCGAGGAAGCCGTCCGGCTAGCCCAGGCTCGGCTTTCCGCCGGGGCGGGCACCCAGCTCGACGTGCTGCAATCTCAGACCGGCCTGCTCCAGGCGCAGACGACCGAACTCCAGGCCCGTTATAACTACGCCGTGACGCTGGCCAATTACGAGCGCGTGACCGGCACCAGCACGATCTATGACGAGGCGTTCAACGACCCGCTCACTTCACGCACCCAGCCGAACGGCGTGGACACGACCGGGGCGTCGCACTCGGACAAGACCCTGGCGCTTGGCACGATCAAGACGCCAGACACCAAACTGCGCGGCACGGGCCGGGCGATCCCGAACAAGATCAACGCCGACAATCCCGACCGTACTAAGCCCCCGAAGCCGCTCCAGAAACGCGAGTATCTGTTGCAGGACGATTGATCTTTCCGGTGGCCACGTCCCTGGCACCTGTCGAGCAGTTTGCTGCGCTGCAAGGGGCGAAATGCCGTCATGGTTTCGTTGGACGCGTCCCCGGCCTGGATGTGAACGCGGATCGCAGGGTGGCCTTGGCCCGCTTGGATGATTACCACCGCCAAGCGGGACGCGACCTTGGCATGGCCGCGCGAATTTTCGTCACGGCGGAGCAGGTCCACGGCAACGGGGTGGCGGTCCTGGCGGCAGGCGATCCTCTTCCTGAGACACCGCTGCCCGGCGTCGATGGCATCGTCACCAACCGGTTCGATCTATGCCTGGGCATCTACGTCGCGGATTGCTGTGCGATCTTCCTGGTAGATCCCCGGCAGCGTGCCGTCGGGCTGGTGCATTCGGGCCGCAAGGGCACGGATGCAAACATCTTGTCGGTGGCAGTCGAAACGATGTGCCAGCAGTTCGGAACCCGGCCAGCGGACCTCGTGACCCAGCTCAGTCCCTGCATCCGCCCCCCATGGTACGAGGTGGATTTCGCGGCGCAGATCGTCGAGCAATGCCGCGCGGTGGGCGTGGCCCAAATCGCGGACGGCGGTATCTGCACTGCTGCCAACCCGGACAGGTATTACTCGTATCGACGCGAGAAAGGCTGCACGGGCCGGATGCTCGCGTTATTAGGTTTGGAAAGCTGACTTGCGATGTTTACGCAAATTCTGTCAGCGTCTACTCCGCTTCACAAGTTTCTCGCCAAATCCTCATGCCCCCACGCAATTTCGATCCTACCACCCCGGAGCTGATGGACCGGCCCCAGCCCATCTCACACGAACTGGAAGTCGATCTGGCAAATCTCGTCCGTATCAACCAAAACTTCGGTAGCCACCGGCTCATCCGCTGGTTCCTACGTCGTTGGCTCCAACCCGGCCAGACCTATCACATCCTCGATCTCTGCACCGCCTCGGGCGACATCCCGCGCCTGATGGTGGACTGGGCGCGTCTGCACAACGTCACCCTGCAAATCGACGCCGTGGATTTCCAACCGTCTACCCTAGAAATCGCCCGCCGTCTCAGCGTGGCCTACCCGGAAATTACTCTCCGCGCAGGCGACGCCCGCGAAGTCTCCGGCGAACCCGGCTCGTACGATTTTGTCTTCTGCTCCCTCGCGTTGCACCATTTCAGCGAGGATGACGCCGCGCGGGTGCTCCGCCGCTGCCGCGAACTGGCCCGCACCGGAGTCGTGGTTGCCGATCTGGAGCGCGGCTGGCTCGCGGCGGCGGGCGTCTGGCTGATGACCGCTGTGCTCTACCGCGAACCCATGACCAAGGACGACGCCCGCGTTTCGGTGCGCCGGGCATTCAGCTACCAGGAACTGGACGCATTAGCCCACCGTGCTGGTTGGCAGGATTTTCGGCACTCTCGCTTTGCCATCGCACGACAAGCGACGTGGTTGGAAAAAGAGCACCCCGGCCAACGCTAGGAAATTATTGCCTTGGCGGGTTGCTCGTTTCGATCTCGTAGAGATTTCGCACCCGCTCCGACGTGACCAGATAAACGAACCACAGCACGTTGAATATCAACGTGGTCGCAAGGCCGCCACCAATGTACGCCGCAAGCGCGCCCATTCCCAGCATTTGCGCGCCGACTCCCATCGCGGCAGGGAACAGGACGCCGAGCACCAGATAAATCTTGGCGAGTCGAACCCCCTTGGCGCGCAGGTCCCAGATCAGGATACCGGCCCACACGCCCAATGCCGTCAACAGCAGATCACAACCCAGCAACGGGTAGATGGCGGGAAGCCGTGAAAACACCCTGCCAATCCCTCCCTGGGTCTGAAAAAAGAAGACGTATTGGATGGCCAAGAAAAGCGGCGAGATAACCGTGCGGATAATGCAAAAGAAGAGCAGCAGCCCACCCACCGTTCTTTTTTCCTCCTCGAAAACTCCCTGGATCAACGAACTTCTGACTTGAGGGACTTTCGTTCGGGTCGGCAGCGGTGGCATTGGCTCGTCCATGATCGTAATCAGTCTTTTCCGTGGTGATCTCAGGCCCAAGTCGCACTCCCCTTGGTGTCGCGCAACACGATGTTTTGCAAGAACTCGATGCCCTTGCGCAACCCTTCGCCGGGTGAGATGAGGCTATCCTCGTGTTCGATGCTCAGCGTCCCATCGTAGCCGACCAGCCGCAACGCACTGATAAAATCCGTCCAGAACTCCGCGCCGTGTCCATACCCGACCGTGCGGAACATCCATGCCCGGTTCGCCTCGTCGCTGTACGGCTTTGTGTCGAGATAACCGTCGTAGTCGGCGTTGACCGGGTACAATCCGGTATCCTTCGCGTGGACATGATAAATCGCCCCGGCCAGCTTGCGCACCGCTTTCACCGGATCGATCCCCTGCCAGAAAAAATGGCTCGGATCGAGGTTCGCGCCCAGCACCTCGTCAGTCGCGTCGCGCAGCCGCAACATGGTTTCGGGGTTGTATACGAGGAATCCCGGGTGCGGTTCGAGCGCAATTTTCTTCACGCCGTGGTCCGCCGCAAACTTCGCCTGCTCCTTCCAATAAGGAATCGCCGCTTGGTTCCACTGAAAATCGAGAATCCTGAGAAAATCCGGCGGCCACGGGCACGTCACCCAGTTCGGGTATTTCGCCCCGGCGGACCCGTCGCCCGGGCAACCCGAAAATGTCGTGACCACTTCCACGCCCAGCTTGGCGGCGAGTTTCACGCTCGCCTGAAACGCCGCGTGGTGTTCGTCCGCCACCGCCCGGTCGGGATGCAGCGGGTTCCCGTGGCAGGACAGCGAGGAAATCGTCAGCCCGCTTTCGGCAATCATCGCCTGAAACTCCGCTAGCTTTCCCTCGTCGGCGAGTAGCGCGTCCGGCTGGCAATGCGCGTTCCCGGGATAACCGCCGGTGCCAAGTTCCACGGTGTTGCAACGCAACCCGGCAATGTGCGCCAAGGCTTGTTCAAGTGGCAAGCCGCAGAGGATGGCAGAGAAGACACCGACTTTCATGAGAGAAGGAAACGAGCGGAGAAACGCGTCAGGATTCCGCGACGTTAGACGCTTCGCCCAGCAAGAAAAGCCGAATGTTTTCCGCCGTCGCCTGGTTGATCCGCGCGATGGCTTCCACGCTGTTGAAGGCCACGTGCGGGGTAAAAATTACCTCGGGCCGCGCCATCAGACGCTGGTTGCGCAACAGGTTTCCTAGTTCCTTGACGCGCCCCGGGTCCCGGTCGTGCAACTCCGCCGGGCCCGTGACCGTGTGCAACCGCCGCACGATCTGCTCGCTGATGACGCTCGTCGCCTCCTGCCGGATCACGCTGTCTTCTTCGAGCACATCCAGCCCCGCGCCGCCGACCTGCCCGGACGCCAACGCCTCCAGCAGCGCGTCGGTGTCGATCAGCCCGCCCCGCGCCGTGTTGATCACGATCACCCCCGGGCGGCACCGGGCGAGCGCGTCCCGATTTAAGAGGTGGTGCGTTTCCGGCAACAGCGGGACATGCAGCGTGACGATGTGCGCCTCTGCCAGCAACCTTTCCAGCGTCGCCGCCTCGCAGTCTTCCACCTCCGGCGGGCACGGGTTCTCGGCGACATCGAAGGTCAGCACCTTCATGCCGAACGCCTTCGCCATGCGGATGACGTGCTGGCCGATCCTCCCCGCGCCGATCACGCCCAGCGTCTTCCCTCGCAACTCGAAGGCGCGCACCGGCTCGTACGCCACGCGGTCCGTCTTGCCGGGGGTGCCGATCACCTCGCGCATCCGGCGCGACAGGGTCAGGATCAACGCCAGCGTGTGCTCGGCGACGGTGTGCTCGCCGTAGCTGGGCACGTTGGCAATCGTTACCCCGCGCTCCCGGCACGCCTCGGCGTCGATGTGGTCCGCGCCGGTCGAGCGGGTGGCAATCAACTTCAACTGTGGGTGTGCGTCCAGGAACCGCGCGTCGATCTGTGTGTGGATGAAAAGCGACAGCACGCGGGCGTCCGTCCCGACCTCCTTCAGCCGGTCCACGAACCGCAAAGTCTCCCCGGCCAACGCCTGCTCGAAGAACGCGGCATCCCCCGCTTCCGCATCCAAAAAGTAAATGCTCATAAACGCTTGGTCTAACCTACCCTGTCTTCCGTTAGACCGCAGGGGGAAACCGCCTGTTCACTTTCCGTGGCAGCTGGCCGCCTTTCCGCCGGATTCCTTGGACATTTCCGCTTTCCTTTCCTACGTTGGGGGCCGCGTTTCGACCGGCATGGACCAAGGCATTTTCATCACGTTTGAAGGCTCGGAAGGCTGCGGCAAATCGACTCAGTTCGAACGCCTGCGCTTGCGCCTGTCCGCCGCCGACACGGGCCGCCCGCTCATCACCCTGCGCGAACCGGGTGGCAGCGCCGTGGGCGAGGAAATCCGCCGCCTGCTCAAGTTCACCGCCCCCGGCTGGTCGATCCTCCCCGAAGCCGAACTTCTTCTCTTCGCCGCCAGCCGCGCCCAGCTCGTGCGCGAAACCATCGGCCCCACGCTCGCCGCCGGGGGCCTCGTGTTGTGCGACCGCTTTCTCGATTCCACGACCGTCTACCAGGGCGTCGCCCGTCGTCTCGACCCCGCCGAGGTCGCCGCCATCAACC
>CAXSED010000060.1:0-26915 GCA_964236475.1 uncultured Chthoniobacterales bacterium | reverse complement strand
CGTCTGGCCGCGCTGCACGCGCTGCACATCCTCGACACGCCGCCCGAGGAGCGTTTCGACCGGATCACCCGGCTGGCGACGGACCTGTTCGCCGTGCCGATTGCCTACATCAGCTTGGTGGACGGCCACCGGCTCTGGTTCAAATCGCGGCAGGGACTCGACATCACCGAAACCTCGCGCGACGAATCGTTCTGCACGCACACCATCCTCGACCCCCAGCGGTCGCTTGTGGTCACCGATGCCCACCGCGACGAGCGGTTCCACGATAACCCGCACGTCGCGGGCGAACTGGCGGCCCGCTTTTACGCCGGGCATCCGCTGCTCTCCCCAGAAGGGCTGCCGCTCGGCACGCTCTGCATCATCGACCACGAGAGCCATTCTTTCGACGACCGGCAGCGCGGGGCGTTGCGCGACCTGGCGAAGATGGCGGAGGCCGAACTCAACACCGCCGAACTCAACCAGGCGCTCGGCGCGTTACGCAAGGCGGAGGAAAACTACCGCAGCATCTTCGAGAATGTCGCCGAGGGCATCTTTCAGATTGATCCCGATGGCCGCTACACCAACGCCAACCCGGCGGCGGCGCGCACCTACGGGTACGAGGTTACGGCGGAATTCGTGGAGGACGTGCGCGAGTTCGGCCGTTCGCAGCAGGTCGACCCCGCGTGCCGGGGCGAAATGCTCAGCCAACTCCATTTGCACGGGCGAGTGACCAATTCCGAGAGCGAAATTTACCGCCGCGACGGCTCGACGGCTTGGATCAGCGAAAGCATCCATGCCGTGACCAATCCGGCTGGGGAATGTCTTTATTACGAGGGCACGGTCCACGACATCACCTCACAAAAGTACGCGGCGGCGGCCCAGGCCCAGGCCCGCGACGAGGCCGTGCAGACCGCGCAGGTCAAAAGCGATTTCCTCTCGACGATGAGCCACGAGATCCGCACGCCGATGCACGGCATCATCGGCATGACGGGCCTGCTGCTCAACACGACTTTGCAGCCGGAGCAGGAGGAATTGGTGCGGTTGATCGCATCCTGCGGCGACAACCTGCTCAGCCTCATCAACAACGCGCTCGATTTTTCCAAGATCGAAGCCGGGTGCCTGGAACTGGACAATCAGCCGTTCGCGTTGCGCCCGTGTTTGAAGGAGGTCATTGACCTGCTTTCGATTCAGGCAACCGGCAAGGGAGTGGCGCTGGCCTGCGAGGTCGATCCGCGCATCCCTGAAGTGCTCGTCAGCGACGTGACGCGGGTGCGGCAAATTCTTTTCAACCTCATTTCCAACTCGCTGAAATTTACCCCGAGCGGCGGGCGGGTGGACGTGGTTATCACGGGCAACCGGCTCAGCGAGACGGTGGAAAACCACGGGCACATCGGAGCCATCGACCCGTGGATGTTTCATTTCACGGTGCGCGACACCGGGGAGGGGATTCCCGAGGAAAAACTGCACCGGCTCTTCCGGGCGTTCAGCCAGGTCGATGCCTCCACCAGCCGCAAGCACGGGGGCACGGGGCTGGGGCTGGCGATCTGCCACCGGCTCTGCGAGATGCTCGGCGGCGCGATCTGGCTGGAGAGCGAGCCTGGCATCGGGTCCAATTTCGAGTTCACCGTCAAGGCGGCGGCGGTGCCCAACGCGGTCGATCCCCTCTGTGCTGACCGTCCGCCAGCTGCCTCGCCCGAACCCATGAACGGACATACGAATGGCAACGGTGCCCACGCCGAAATTGCTCATCTAAATGGGAACGGGAACGGCACCCATGCTGCTGCCACTGGTCCGAAGCTGCTGCGAATTTTGCTGGCAGAGGACAACATGGTGAACCAGCGGGTGGCCGTCGGTTTGTTGAAACAGATCGGTTACACTGCTGTCTTAACCAACAATGGCCGCGAAGCCGTCGATGCTCTGGAAGGGAGCGAGTACGATGTGGTGCTCATGGATATCCAGATGCCGGAAATGGATGGCCTGGAAGCCACCCGCGAGATCCGCCGCCGCTGGCCTGAGGGACTGCGCCGCCCGTACATCATTGCCATGACGGCCAACGCCATGACCGGCGACCGCGAGAAATGCCTGGAGGCAGGCATGGACGATTACATCAGTAAACCCGTGAAAGCCAACCGCTTGAAAACCGCACTCGAACAATGCTGTGAGTTGCGCGCCGCCGTGGCGGCCGTGGCAACCTCCTATCCCGCCATGAACGGAATCGACCGACCCCTGCCGCCGGATACGGCGGTGCTTAACCGCGACAGCCTTGATGCCCTCAAGAGCCTCCAATCGGAGGGCGACGACGGGTTTCTCAAGGAAATGATCGAACTTTTCCTGGCCGACACCCCGGCGCGGTTTGCCGATATGGATGCCGCGATGGCCAACGGCGCACAGCAGGAATTCGTGCGTGCCGTGCACAGCATCAAGGGCGCGAGCGCGAACTTTGGCGCGGACGACCTGCATACGATGTGCGCCGAGGTCGAACAAATGGGCCGTGAGGGCGAGATGAACGCGACCGGCTCAAGAGTGGAAGCGTTGCATGCGGAGTTCGAGCGGGTGCGGGCCGCATTGCTGGCGGAGGTTGCCTAGAGCGTTCCTCGCTCTCTTTTCTGTCGTCCTGAGCGAGGCCGAAGGACCCCGCAAGCCACACCTGCGGTTGGCTGCCGTGCAAGGAACCAGATCAGCGTACGCAGAGAATTCCTTTGACTTCGCTCAGGATGACAGAAAAAAGTAGATGCGGCTTACTGAGTCGGGACGCTTCTTACAGCCCTGAAGCTGCTGCTGCTTTCTCCGCGACACCTGTCTTGCCTGCGAGCAACGCCTTGGCCAAGACCATCGTTGCATCACTTTGACCGCCGAGCATCCGGGCCACTTCCTTCACGCGGGCCTTGGTTTTTACCTCGTTGAGCCGGGAGTACGTGCGCTCCTCGGTGAACTCCTTCGTCACGACAAAATGCGCTCCGGCTGCCGCCGCGACCTGCGGTAAATGCGTGATGACTAGCACCTGATGGCGTTTGCCCAAGGTGCGCATCTTGGCGGCGACCGCGTGGGCAATCTCGCCGCCCACGTTGGCGTCGATCTCGTCGAACACCAGCAGCGGCACGGCGTCCTGGTCGGCCAGCGCACTCTTGACCGCCAGCATCACGCGGCTGATCTCGCCGCTCGACGCAATCGAACGCAACGGCTTCGGCGGCTCGCCGGGGTTCGGCGCAAACAAAAACTCGACGGTTTCCAACCCGCTGGAGCGCGGCGCGAACACGAACTCGATGGTCTCGAAACCTGTCGCGCCGGGGCTGTCCAATTGCAGCAGGTGAATCTCGAACTCGCTTTTCTTGAAACCCAGATCGCGCAACTGATCGCGCACCGCGCCGGAGAGCAACGGGGCGGCTTTGGTGCGTAGTTCGCTCAGTTTGCGTCCGATCTTGAGCAGTTCCGCCTGCGAGGTTTCAATCTCGGCCTGCAAACGGCTCAGCTCCGCGCCGCGACCTTCGATTTTTTGCAATCGTGCAGCGGCCTGCTCGCCGGTTTCGATGACCTGTTCGAGCGTCGGGCCGTACTTGCGCTTGAGCGACTGGAGCAGGTGGACACGTTCCTCCATTTCGGCCAGTTGCGCCGGGTCGAGGTCCAGTTTCTCGGCGTAGGTAACGAGGCCGTGCGCCAGTTCTTCGAGTTCCACGACCGCCGAGGTGTGCGCCTCGGCCAGCGTCGCGGCGGCGGGGTCGATTTTCTCCAACTCGCGCAGCAAGCGAGCCGTGTCGGCCAAGCGGCTGAGGATAGACGGCTCGCTTTCCGTCAACTCCTGCGCGACGCCGGTGGCCAACTCGATCAGTCGGCGGCTGTTCGCCGCCAGCGCGTAACGGGCCTGGAGACCTTCCTCCTCGTCGGGCAGTAGCTCGGCGGCCTGAATCTCCGAAACCTGATGGCGCAACAGCTCCAGTTCCCGGTCCAGCGCGGCTTCGTTGGTGGCGAGCGCGGCATGCTCCTCGCGCAAAGTGCCCAGCCGCCGCCAGATTTCCTGATATTTCTGCCGGGTGGGTTCGGCCTTGCTGAAGGCGTCGAGCAAGTCGAGCTGCCGCTCCGCGCTCAGAAGCGATTGGTGATCGTGCGGCCCGTGCAGATCGACGAGCAGGTCGCCCAGTTGCTTGAGCACGGCAATCGTCGTCGGCGAGCCGTTGACGAACTGCCGGTTGCTGCCCGCCTGGGTGAACGTGCGCTTGATGATGAGCGACCCCTCGACGCAACCCTCCAGGCCGTGCCCTTCGAGTTGGGAATCCAGCGCGTGGCAGTCCTCCACGTCGAACGACGCCTCGACCGTGCAGGAGTCCGACCCGGTGCGAATCTGCCCCTTGTCGGCGCGTTCGCCTAACAGCAGCTTGAGCGCGCCGATGATGACGGATTTGCCCGCGCCTGTTTCGCCGGTCACAGCGACGAAACCGGGACCAAGCTGCCAGTCGAGTTCTTCGACCAGCGCGAGGTTTTTGATGCGTAGCGAGGAGAGCGTTGCCAGCACGGGGCCAGAGTGTAAGCTGCCGGGCGGATTTTCTCAACACTCAACCGGGATTCTTTCGGGGCGCACATGGCAGAATTTGAAATCACCTTTCTCGGCACCGGCACCAGCCAGGGCGTGCCGATGATCGCCTGTCCCTGTCCGGTGTGCCATTCCGCCGACCCGCGCGACAAGCGCACGCGCTCGTCGGTGTTTGTGCGGACCCCCGAGGCCGCGTTTGTCGTGGACACCGGGCCGGACTTCCGCGCTCAATGCCTGCGCGAGCGCATCGGCGGGCTGGACGCGGTGGTCTACACCCACGCGCACACGGACCACATCATGGGGTTCGATGACCTGCGCCGTTTCTGCGACCTGCATCCCGACAACAAGATGCCCATCTACGCGTCGCCGGAAACGATGGCCGACCTCCAACGCGTTTTCCGGTTCGCGTTCGACGGCTCGGCGCGGTTTCCCGGCTACATCAAGCCCGAGCCGCATCTGGTGGATGGGCCGTTTCTCATCGGCGAAACCGAGATCACGCCGCTGCCGGTGCCCCATGGCCGCATCACGGTCAACGGCTACCTGTTCACGCGGCACGGGCGGCGAATATTCGCGTACCTGAGCGATTGCAAAGCCGTGTCTCCGGCGATCCGTGAGCAGCTCGCCGGGGTGGAAGTTCTGACGCTCGACGCCCTGCGCCACCGCCCGCACCCCACGCACATGAGCTTGGGCGAGGCGTTGGAAGTCGCCGCCGCCGTGCGTCCCGGGCAAACGTTGCTGACCCATCTCTGCCATGATCTCGGCCACGCCGAGACGGAAAAAACCCTACCCGCCGACGTGCGCATCGCTTACGACGGCCTGAGGATCGCCCTATGAGCGCGGCCTGGGACGGATACGAGCCGTTGCGGCGGAGCGGTCGGCGGCGGCGACGGTGGCACGGGCGTTTTGCGCTGATGGCCGGCGGGCTGATCGTCGCCGCAGGGTGGTTCGGTCTGGCGCGCTGCTCGCCGCAGAACATCTTCGGCAACGCCGCGCCGCGAGTGGTCGCGTCCGGCGACGGGGGCAACCCGGCGGATTACGCGGTCGTGGTTTACAATGCGAACGACCCGCTTTCCCGGGACCTGGCGGATTTCTACGCGGGTAAACGCGGGATCGACCCCGCCCGGGTGGTGGGCCTGAAATGCCCGATCACCGAGGACATCAGCCGCGCGGAATACGACGCGACCATCGCGGAACCGTTGCGCGCGGTCTTCGACGAGCGGCATTGGTGGACGCGTTCCCCGGACCGTCCGGGCAGCGAACCGACGAGCACCGTCGACACCAACCGCGTCCGTTTCCTGGTGCTGATCCGGGGCATCCCGCTGCGCATCGGTGGAGCCACCAATTACCCGGGAGATTTCTGTAACCAGCCGTCGCCCATCAAGGACCAGAACGCGGCCTGCGTCGATTCGGAACTCGCGGTGCTGGGACTTTTCACCCACGGCATCTCTGGCCTCGTGCCGAATCCTTTGTTTCGATCTTACGTCCGTTATTCGGAGCAGATGCCCCCGGCTTTGATGTTCACCGGGCGGCTCGACGCACCGACCGGGGCGATGGTGCGCCGGATGATTGACGACTCCCTGGCGGTGGAGCGAACGGGCCTGTGGGGTCGTTGTTACGTGGACGGGCGCGGGATGGCGCCGGGCAGCAACCCGCTCGCGGAAGGGGACGAATGGATGAAGAAAATCGCCACCGAGACCGCGCCGCGCTTGCTGCCGACCGTTTACGATAACCTGCCCGGGATGTTCCCGACCGGGTTTCCGATGAACGAGGCGGCGATGTATTTCGGCTGGTATTCCGAGCAACCGGCGGGGCCGTTCACGCGCGACGATTTCCGTTTCCGGCCCGGGGCGGTGGCGTGCCACATCCACTCGTTCAGCGCGACTTCGGTGCGAGACCCGGCCCGCTGGTGGGTCGCCCCGCTGATCAACCGGGGCGCGGACGCCGTGTTGGGCAACGTGTACGAGCCGTACCTGAGCCTGACCACGCACCTAGACGTTTTCGCCGCCCGGATCGGCGACGGGTACACCCTCGCCGAGAGCGCGTGGGAGGCGACCCCGGCGTTATCTTGGATGAACACGGTGGTCGGCGATCCGCTGTATCGTCCCGGCAAGGTGTGGAAAGATTTGGAGTCCGATCTCGAGATCGGCAACCCGCCGACGACCGGCGAACCGGCGGTGGTCCTCGAAGGGAAAGCGTATTGGCAGGCCGCGCAGACCTGGACCGCGCAGGGACCGGAAAAAGGGGCAGCGGCGATGGAGAAAAGCGCCAACCGGCTGCACAGCGGACGGATTTTTGAGGGGTTGGCGCAACTGGAAACCAATGCCGGGCATGTCTCCCGTGCGTTGGCCGCCTACGAGAAGGCGGCCCGGGTCTACCCGGAAATGTCCGACACGGCCCGGGTCATTTTCGACGAAGTGCGGTTGTTGGAACAATCTGGTCAAAAGGCGCGCGCTGCCGAGGTGCTGGCGGCTGGCCGCAAGAGGTGCACGGGCCGACCCGGCGCGGCGGCGCTGGACGAGTTGGCGGCAGAAGTCGTCCCAGCACTCTGACGAACAGATTCGACGCCATTGGTTTCAGCGACCGCTTCTCCCTCGGGAATTTCCTCCCTGGCCGCTCCCGCCTTCGGAAACACTTCCTCCCCAAAGCGAGTCTTCTGCATAATCGTTCTCGAACATCGGAGCGTCGTCGCCGTAGCCTGCCGCGTACTGCTGGCGGAAGTCTTCGTAGAACCGGTTGACGAACTTGCGGTTGAGCCTGGAACTGAAGCTGTGCAGCGATGCGACCACGCGTTGATCGCTGTTCTGGTAGGCGACATCCAATTTGATGTCTCCCGAGAGATAGCGCGACGGCATCACAGTACCCGGCTGCGGCGAGGCTGAACCATCTGGCGCCGCTGGGCTGGCCGATTGACGAACGAAACCGCGCGCTTGCGCAAACGCCGCGAGGTCTGCGGTGACACGGGCGGCGGTTGGCTGGCCGGGGCTTCCGACCAGCACGGTAAAGCCGCCCTGGCTCTCGTGCTTGCCTTCTGGGGGTGCGGGTGGTTTTCCGGACAGGGGCGAAGGCCGCTGCCAGGCCTCGGAGGAGAACATCTCGCAGCCGGAAAGTGCTCCGAGGAGTACGAGCAGCAGGACGCAGGAAAAGCAGCGGTGGAAAGCGAACATGGCAAGCGAAGGGGAAAGGATCGTTAGGCACCCGAATCTCACGCCTGTGCCGCAAAAGGCAACGCGCAAAGCCCGGCGTGTCCAGTGGAGGCTTGAACGCTCGGGTCGACGGGTCACCCTACAAATCAGATGGTTCGCGCCATCTTCCCGGCATGCCAATCGACAGCCCTGCTGCCGGTGGTATCTTGGCTGAATGCGTCGCACTTTGCTTCTTGTCGCCGGTCTTCTGCTCGCCTCTGGATTCAGTGGGTGCGCTCTCCGCGCCACGACGGACTTCGGCCCCGGCGACGAACCGCACCGTCAGACGATCGGATCGGGCATCGGGCCTTTCCCAAACCTGCTCGACTCCGACAGCCGGGGCGGAGTATCGGTAGGAGAACATTCTACCCGCGACGGTCAGGGCACTGGCCAGTAATTGAGCCGCTACCAACGAAGCGGGACAGCGCGCCCTCCCTAGTCATTCCCGGCCATCATCGGCAAAACCAGATTTGTGTTAAGCTCTGTTCTCATTTGGCAATTCCCCTTCAAGGTGATTTGCGCAAGATGTTAAGTGGCAGGGTTAAACCGCCAATCGACGCATGGAACTTGCCCACCGCTACGCCGCGCTGCTCACCGCTCCCGACGGCATGGTGCGCGAGGCGCCCGCCGAGGGGTTGGACGGTGACAAGAGCGAACTCGAACTTCAGGCGCATTGGTTCGCGGGGGATTTTGGCTCCAACTTCCTGACCGCGATCAACGGCGAACGCGTGGAAATCGTGCAGTTCGGCGTGTGGAATTTCGAGGCCGGGCCGGACTTCTCGGACGCCGCCGTGCGTTTCCCCGACCGGCCCGGCGCGCCGGTGCTGCGCGGGTCCGTCGAACTCGACACCAGCGCGGAAGATTGGGAGCGCCACGGGCATGGCGGAAACCCGGCCTTTGACGGCGTCATCCTGCACCTTTACTTGCGCCAGGGCACCCGGCAGCCGTTCACCCGGACCTCGCAGCACGAACAGGTCGCCCAGGTGCAACTCGACCTGCGCCAGTTGGAGCACCGCGCCACGCCGACCGGACTTCCGTTGGCCAAAGCGGGACGCTGCCACGCGCCGCTGCGGACCCGGGACCCCGCGCAAATCCGCACCTTGCTTTCCGCTGCCGCGCAGTACCGCCTGGAAACGAAAAACCGCCGCTGGCAGCGTTTGGTCGCCGTGCGCGGCGACGACCAGGCGCTTTTTCAGTCGCTGGCGGTCACGCTCGGCTACAAGGAAAACAAGCTGCCGTTCGCGCTGCTGGCCCAGCGGTTGCCGCTCAAGGTCCTGCGCGCCGAACCGCAGGCGTCGATGGGGCTGTTGCTCGGGCTGGCGGGTTTCCTCCGGACGCCGGACCCCGGCGGCGTGGACGCCAAAGAGACGCGGGCCTACCTGCGCGAATGCTGGGAATCCTGGTGGCCGCAACGCAGCGCGCTGGAACGTCTCGCGCTGCCTGCCGGGTCGTGGAAACTCGGCGGCTTGCGTCCGGCCAACCATCCCCAACGCCGCCTCGCCGCGCTGGCGCAGCTT
The DNA here is from genome assembly GCA_964236475.1 of uncultured Chthoniobacterales bacterium. Classification (GTDB taxonomy): domain Bacteria; phylum Verrucomicrobiota; class Verrucomicrobiia; order Chthoniobacterales; family SZAS-18; genus CAHJWO01. The sequence goes on along the minus strand of CAXSED010000060.1, from coordinate 17,712 downwards.
GCCCGTCGATGGCCGGCGGTCCGCGCCTTGATCGAGCAGAGCGGGGGCAACTTCGCCAAAGAAACCACGAAATTTCTGACCGGCCTGCGCGACCCGTTCTGGGATCATCATTACACGCTGGGTTCCACCAGGGCGGACCGTCCGCTCGCGCTGATCGGGACGAGCCGGGCCACCGAGATGCTCGCCAACGTGTTTTTCCCGCTCGCCATCGCCGCGCATCCCGAACGCTGGGCGGCCTATGAAAAGCTCCCGGCGGCCGCGACCAACCGACGCGTGGAAACGGCGGCCGTCCGGTTGTTCGGCGGCGGGTCCGAGGAGGCCGGGCGGCCGTGGACGAAAACCGCCGTCCATCAACAAGGGCTGTTGCAAATCTACGAGGACTTTTGCCTGCAAGACGATTCCGACTGCGCCCGCTGCACATTCCCCGAGCGGGTGCAGCGTTTCGAGTTCGACGTGTATTGAACGGGGGAAACCCTTTGACGTGCCGGGCAACCGTGCGTAAGTCCGCTGATGCGCGCCTTCTGGAGTCGATCTTTGCCCTTGGTTATCCTTTTCCTGCTGGCGTCCGGCGGTCTGCTGGCCGCCCAGGGGCCGATCACGCTCGCGGTGGACGCCAGCGAAACCACGCGCAAGATCCTGCATGCCCGCGAGACCATCCCCGTGCAGCCCGGACCATTGACACTGCTCTACCCGAAGTGGATTCCCGGTGAGCATGCGCCCAACGGTCCGATCAACAGCCTCGTCGATTTGCATTTTACCGTTGGCGGCAAGCCGATCCCCTGGCAGCGCGATCCGCTGGATAACTACACGTTTCATTGCGAAATTCCGGCGGGTGCCGACCAGTTGGAAATCACGCTCGACGACGTGCTGCCCGTCGGGGGCGGCCTGTATTCGAGCGGTCTGTCGGCGACGGCGCAGTTGACGCTGCTGAGTTGGAACCAACTCCTCCTCTATCCGGCGGGGGTCCCGAGCGATCAGCTCACCTACCAGGCGCAGCTCAAGCTACCCGCTGGTTGGAAATTCGGCACCGCGCTGCCGACGCGCGAAACCCGGGGCGACACCACGCAATTCGAGCCGGTTCCCTTGACCACGCTGGTAGATTCGCCGCTGGTCGCCGGGGCGTTCTACCGGCGCATTTCCCTGAAGGACGACGCGCCGAGCAACGTCATGGACCTGGTGGCCGACAGCGTGGCGGCCCTAGCATTGCCCGATGAGGAAATTGCCCATTACAAACGACTCGTCGCCGAAGCCGCCAACCTGTACGGCGCGACGCATTACGAGCACTATCATTTCCTCGTGGGCCTGAGCGAACACATCTTCCATTCCGGCATTGAGCACCACGAATCCAGCCTTAATACTTTGCCCGAGCAAACCTTCATCGACAAGGATTTGCGCGACGGCGAGAGCGACCTGTTGCCTCACGAGTTTACCCACTCCTGGAACGGCAAATACCGCCGCCCGGCCAGCCTGACGACGCCGGATTTCCAGGTGCCGATGCAGGACGATATGCTCTGGGTTTACGAGGGGATGACGCAATATCTCGGCAGCTATGTGCTCACCGCACGGTCCGGTCTGGCGGACGCCGCGTGGAGCCACGAGTGGCTGGCGTCGATTGCCGCCACGCTCGACCACCGCGCAGGCCGGACCTGGCGCAATCTGCAAGACACGGCCACCGCCGCCGCGATCCTGTACGCCGCGCCGCACGAATGGCGCGAGCAACGCCGAGGCGTTGATTTCTACCCCGAGGGCGTACTCATCTGGCTGGAGGCAGACACCATCATCCGCCAAACGTCGAATGGCCAGCGATCCATCGACGATTTCTGCCACGCATTCCACGGCGGCACGAGTGGTCCGCCTGCCGTGGTGACGTACACCTTCGACGACGTGGTGGCCGGGTTAAATGCCGTGGTTCCTTACGATTGGCGCGGCTTCCTGCACACCCGGCTCGACGCCCTCGCGCCGCACGCGCCTCTGGCCGGAATCGAAAACGGCGGCTGGCGGCTGGTCTACGACGAGCATCCGAACAAGGTGGACGCCCAGAAGGAAGACCATTCCAAAGGTGCCGATTTCCGTTTCTCGCTGGGTTTGGCCATGGCGGAAGACGGCACGATTGCCGATGTGCTCGGCGGCAGCCCTGCCGAAACCGCCGGGATCAGCAACGGGATGAAGCTGGTTGCAGTCGACGGTCGCGCCTGGACGCCGAAGCTGCTCAAGGAGTCTCTTGCTGCCGCGAAAGCCGATCAGTCCCGACCCATCGAGCTACTCGTGGTCAACGATGACTTCTACCGCACATACACGCTGAATTACCACGACGGGGAACGTTATCCGCACCTCGAACGTGATGCCTCCAAACCCGACTTGCTGGAAGCCATCTGCCGTGCCCACGCCACGGGCAAGTAGAACGTCGCGCGGACGGTCCGCTGCTTAATTGCTGGCCGTGCTCGCAGGGTGATACCCGCCACCTAGCAGCGCGTCGTGCAACGCCGGGACGTGCGTCTTGCGGGCGTCGAACGTGACCGTGATGATCCCGCTCGCCGGCACACCGTGGACTTCCTGAACGCCGTTCACCTTTTTCAGGATCTCGACGGCCTTCTGCACCGAGTCCGCGTCGGTCAGGCCATCAACGGCCAGATGCGCGGTTTCGATGGCGGCTTCTTCGGTGGGGCGTAAATCGTGCGGGTCGCTGGGGTCCAGGCTCATGATGGGGAAAACTTCGGTGAAGGAATGTCCTCCAAGTACGCATGCCCCGGGCATTCCGGCTGCACGGATCTCACGTCGCCTCCCGGTGATCGCTTCGGAATAATCTTGCCGGTCATGGACTCCCTTGCCGTATTCTGCACGTTTCCAACATCATGAATGCGGAGCAACAACGGCTGGAACAAGAGCGTTTGCGGCAGTCCTATTGGCGCAAGTGGGGGCCGTACCTGAGCGAACGCCAATGGGGCACCGTGCGCGAGGATTACAGCGCGACCGGCGAGGCGTGGGACTACTTCCCGCACGATCACGCCCGCTCCCGCGCTTACCGCTGGGGCGAGGACGGCATCCTGGGCATCTCCGACAACCATCAGCGGCTCTGCTTCGCCCTGACGCTCTGGAACGAAAAGGACCCCATCCTCAAGGAGCGCATGTTCGGCCTCACCGGCACCGAGGGCAACCACGGCGAGGACGTGAAAGAATATTACTTTTACCTCGATTCCACGCCGACCCATTCCTATCTCAAGGGACTCTACAAATACCCGCAGGCCGCATTTCCCTATGAAAACCTGATCGAGGAAAACCGCCGCCGGGGTCGTCAGGCGCTGGAGTACGAACTGCTGGACACTGGCATTTTCGACGAAAATCGCTATTTCGACGTGTTCGTCGAATACGCCAAGGAAGGTCCCGAGGACGTGCTGATCAAAATCAGCGCGACCAACCACGGCCCGGACCCCGCGCCGCTGCACCTGTTGCCGACCCTCTGGTATCGCAACACCTGGGCCTTCGGCGATCCGCACCCGCGCCCGAGCCTGACTCTCGACTCCGGTGGGGATGGCATCCGCGTGCTCGGCGAGCACCATTCGCTGGGAAAAACCGTGCTGTTGGCCGAACCAGCCGAAAACGTGTTCTTCACCGACAACGACACCGATTTCCAACGCATTTTCGGCACGCCGAATTCCACACCCTTCCAGAAGGATGGCATCGGGCGTGCCCTGATCCACGGCGAGACCGGCGCGGTCAACCCCGCACGGACCGGCACGAAGGCTGCCGTGCATTATCGGCGCACCCTCGCTCCGGGCGAAACTTGGACGATCAAACTGCGGCTGACCACGGCGTCCGTCGGCACGGCGACCCCGACCTTAGGCGAGGCGTTTGACCAGACCTTCGCGCAACGCCAAAGCGAAGCCGACGAGTTTTACCACACGCTCGCGCCCATCTCGCTCGATGACGATGCGCGCAGCGTCCAGCGGCAGGCGTTCGCCGGAATGCTCTGGAACAAGCAGTTTTATCACTACGTCGTGGCGCGCTGGCTCGACGGCGACCCCGGCGAACCCGCCCCGCCTCCGCAACGCAAGGAAGGCCGTAACCACGATTGGCGGCACCTCTTCAACGACGATATCCTCAGCTTACCCGACACCTGGGAATTCCCCTGGTTCGCCTCGTGGGACCTCGCCTTCCACACGCTGCCGCTCGCGCTGGTCGATCCCGAGTTCGCCAAACGCCAGCTCGTGCTGCTGACCCGCGAATGGTACATGCATCCCAACGGCCAGTTGCCCGCCTACGAATGGGCGTTCGGCGACGTGAATCCGCCGGTCCACGCCTGGGCGGCATGGCGCGTCTACACGATTGAGCGCAAGGCCAATGGCGGGAATCCCGACGCCGGGGACCGGCAGTTTCTCGAACGCGTGTTCCAGAAACTGCTCATGAATTTCACCTGGTGGGTCAACCGCAAGGACGAGAACGACCGCAACATTTTCCAGGGTGGCTTCCTCGGGCTGGACAACATCGGCGTCTTTGATCGCAGTCAGCCGTTGCCCACAGGCGGTTATCTGGAGCAATCCGACGGGACGAGCTGGATGGCCATGTACGCGCTCAACCTGCTCAAAATCGCGTTGGAACTCGCGCAGTACAACCCGGTCTACGAGGACATCGCCAGCAAGTTCTTCGAGCATTTCCTCTCCATCGCTTTCGCCATGAACGCGACCGGCGAGGGTCACACGCCGCTCTGGAACGAGGAGGACGGCCTTTTCTACGACAGCATCCACCTGCCCGACGGCCAGGACGTGCCGCTCAAGATCCATTCGATGGTCAGCCTCATTCCGCTCTTCGCCGTGGAGGTCATCGAGACCGATCTGATCGACAAATTGCCGGGGTTCGCGCGGCGTTTCCAGTGGTTCATGGCGAACCGGCCCGAACTGACCGTCAACGTCAGCCAGCATTGCCACGAGGAGCGCGGCGGCAAGCTGATGCTCTCCATCGTCAACGAGACAAAGCTGCGGCGCATCCTGCAAAAACTCCTCGACGAAAACGAGTTCCTCAGTCCTTACGGCGTGCGCTCGGTGTCGAAATACCACGAGGTGCACCCCTACGAACTGCCGGTGGACGGCGCGGTGCATCGCGTGGATTATAACCCGGGCGAGTCCATGAGTGACCTGTTCGGCGGTAACTCGAACTGGCGCGGACCGATCTGGATGCCGGTCAACTATCTGCTGATCGAAAGTTTGCAGAAGTTTCATTATTACTTCGGCGATGACTTCAAAGTCGAATGCCCGGTGGGTTCTGGCCAAATGATGACCTTGTGGGAGGTGGCCGCCGAAATCTCGCGGCGGCTGGCAGCGATTTTCCGGCGCGATCCCGGCACCGGGCGGCGGGCGGTGTTTGGCCCGTACCAGAAGTTTCAGGAAGACCCGGGATGGAACCCGTTCCCGTTTTTCCACGAATATTTCCATGCCGACGAGGGCCGGGGCTGCGGCGCGAGCCATCAGACCGGCTGGACGGGACTGATCGCCAAGCTCTTGCAGCAAACCGGTGAGTACAATCAGATCGACCGGGATTGATGCATCCATGTCTTCACGCCGCCATAGAACTTGAAGGTGGCAAACGGTCCATATCAACGTTCGGCGGTGGCGGGACAACCCCATCGCAAAACTCACACGTTTTCTTGGTAGCCATTGACGATTCCCGGGCGCGCCCGTAACAGTCGCTGCTCGTATCATCATGAATCGCCATCTCCGATCTTTTTTCCGGGTAGCTGCCCTGCCGCTGGTTGCGTTGGCCTTGTCCAGTTGCGGCACTTTTCCAGGCGGCGGACTGCGGCCCGGCGGTTTTACGACGGTGGTCATCGACGCCGGCCACGGCGGCAAGGACAACGGCGAATCCCCCAACCAGTTCCTCAAGGAAAAAGAGGTGGCGCTCGACACGGCCAAACGTCTGGAACGTCTGCTCGCCGACTCCGGCCTGCACACCGTGATGACCCGTCGGGAAGACGTGTTCGTCGAACTCGACGACCGCGTGCGCATCGCTGACCGCTACTATCCCAACGCCGTCCTCGTCAGCATCCATTACAACGCCTCTCCCAGCAGCGGCCCGCGCGGCGTCGAGACCTTTTTCTGGCGCACGGACAGCTACGGTCTAGCGACCCGCGTGCAGCGGCATCTGGTCGGCGAGACCGGCCTGGATAATCGCGGCGTTACCCGCCGGGTCCTGCGTCTGACGCATAACCCGCAGGTTCCCGCGATCCTCTGTGAATGCGGCTTCCTCACGAACCGCGCCGAGGCCAACCTCGTCAACACCGAGGCCTTTCGTCAGCGCGCTGCGCAGGGGATCGCCGACGGCGTGCTCGAAGAACAGGAGAACGGCGACGAGAACATTGGCTCCTTGCCGCCCCTGGACCGCCCGGTCTACACCCATCCGTCCCGGCAGCACCACACCGGCACCGGTCATCGTAAAAAGATGGCGAAGGTCAGCAAAGCGCAAGAAAAGGCGCGCGCCAAAAGAACGAAGAAACACCCACCGCAACACCCTGATAATTAGGGGGGGAACCGGGTAGTTGCCCGGTGGCCCACGTTGCGTCGATGACCCGTTTCGCCCTGCGATCCCCATGGGGTAAAGATTGGCGGCAATTTCGGTAAATTCCCTCGGCTGGCCCCGGGCCTGCTTACTTGAAGGCTGGCTTCCTTCTCCATGACTCCCCGCTTGACGCTCCACCTGCTGCGGACACTCTTCGTCATCGCGGTCTCCCTCATTAGCGGCATGATCGGTGAGGGGCGGTTCGGTTCGTTCGGCAAGGGATTCTTCTACGGGCTGCTTTTCAGCGGCGGCATGGTGGCGACCGACCGGCTGCTCAAGGGACTGACCCTGCGCATCTTTTCGAGCGCCACGCTCGGGCTGCTGCTCGGCTTGCTCGCGGCGACGATCCTGCGCGCGTCCGAGGTGCTGGCCTACCTGCCGCACGACACCCAATGGATCATCAGCCTGCTGATTTATTCGGGGTTCGGTTTCCTGGGGACGATGCTGGCCATCCGCAGCAACCGCGACGAGTTCAGCCTGATGATCCCTTACGTGCGCTTCAGCCGCCAGGCGGTGCACGACGCGCCGCTGGTCGTCGATACGAACATCATCATCGACGGGCGCGTGCAGGCGGTGTGCGCGGCGGGTTTCCTGAGCGGCGCGCTGGTCGTGCCGCGTTTCGTGCTCGAAGAACTGCAAAAGCTCGCGGATGCGGGCGATCCGCTCAAGCGCGAACGGGGCAAGCGTGGGTTCGACAACCTCGAAAAGATGCGCCAGACGACGGGCCTGGATGTCACGATCCACGACGGCAGCGCGGAGCACGACGAGGAACAGCCGACGGACGCGCGGTTGGTCAATCTAGCGCGTTTTCTCCAGAGCCGTTTGTTGACCAACGACGCCAATCTGGCCCGCGTGGCTCGCTTGCAGAACCTGCTGGTGCTCAACCTGAACGATCTGGCGGCGGCGATGCGCCCGTCGTTGTCGGTGGGTGACGAGTTGGAACTGAACTTGGTCAAGGAAGGCCGCGATCCGCAACAGGCGGTGGGCTACCTGCCGGACGGCACGATGATCGTCGTCAACCACGGTAGGACACACTTGGGTCAGACCGTCAACGTGGCGGTGTCGAGCGCCGTGCACACTTCGGCGGGACGGTTGATCTTCGCGGAAATGCGCAACGGGAAAGCGTCGTAAGGGAGGCGCGGTAGGGGTGTATTCCCACCCTCTCCGGGGAAGCGCATGGCATGGACGCTGCTTGGCAGCAGGTGGCTACCCAGCCAACGACATGCTCACTTCCAATCATCTGCTTTCTCGCAGTATCTTCGTCTTGGCCTTCGCCGTGGCCGCCACTCTTTCGGGTAGCCTCATCGCCTCGGCCCAGACCGGCAGCGCTGGGTCGGCAACACCCAGCCAGCGTTGGGTAGGCACCTGGGCGGTCAGCCCACAGACGCAGGAAGGGTTTGCCTCGATCCCGGCAGTTCCGCCGCCGGTGTTCAGCAACCAGACTCTTCGCCAGATCGTCCACACCAGCATCGGCGGCAGCCGGGTGCGCGTCCGGTTTGCCAACACGTTCGGGACCGTTCCTCTGGTCATCGGCGCGGCGAGCGTCGGCTTGCGGGCCACCGGGGCGCAAATAGTTCCAGGCACCTATCGCGCTCTGACTTTTGGTGGTCACGCTTCGGTGACCGTTTCGCCAGGTGCCTCGGCGTTGAGCGACGCGGCCAGCTTGGATGTACCGGCTTTGGGCGACTTGGCCGTCAGCCTTTTCCTGCGCGATGCCACCGTTGGAACCACGCAGCATTTTCTCAGCAGCCAGACCAATTACGTGGCGGTAGGCAACCAGACGGCGCAACTGGACCCGGGCCTCGGCACGACGATGAAAACGTACTTTTTTCTGCAAAACGTGGACGTGCTTCCCGCCACGAGCGCGGGTGCCATCGTGTGCCTGGGTGATTCGATCACCGATGGCAACGCTTCGACTCTGGACGCGAACCACCGTTGGCCGAATTTTCTCGCCAGGCGACTGCAGGGCAGACGCGGCACCGCGTATAATTTGGGCGTGCTCGACCAGGGCATCTGCGGTAATCGCCTCTGCCACGATGCCATCGGTCCTGCTTTGTTGTCTCGCTTCGATCCCGACGCGGTGGCCCAGGCCGGGGTTAGTCGCGTGATTCTACTCGCCGGGATCAACGATATCGCCTTCGGCGGGTATCTGCCCGACGAGGCCGTCAGCGCCGACGACATCATCGCTGCCTATCGCCAGATCATCGCCCGTGCCCATGAGGCTGGCCTGACGATCTTCGGCGGCACGTTGACCCCCTACGCCGGTACGGCTGCCCCGTACTACACGGACGACGGGGAAACCAAGCGCGAGGCGGTGAACGACTTCATTCGTTTCAGCGGAGAATTCGACGGTGTCATCGACTTCGAGGCGGCGGTGCGTGACGCCAGCACGCCCCCGCGTTTGCGGCCCGAGTGCGACAGCGGCGACCATCTGCACCCGAATGACACCGGTTACGCGGCGATGGCTGCCGCCGTGAAACTGAAACTCTTCAAAAATCTTTAGACCAGCCCGACCCGCTTGAAGTCGTGCGAGGGCAGGATCGTCTTGAGGTTCGGGTTACCCAGGTGTGTGCCGACGAGTTCGCCGAGCACGTCGCGGAAATCCGTGGTGTGCAGCAGGTCGCGCTTTTCGTGTAACTGCTCGACCGTGATCCCGGGCCAGTGGCCGATGACGTGGCGCGCGCCGTTGGGACTCGCGGCGAGGATCGGGCCGCCCATGGCGAACATGCAGTTCGCCCAGCCATGGTCCGTCCCGCCGGTGCCGTTCTCGGCGGCGGTGCGTCCGAAATCGCTCAGGGTGACGACCAGCACATCGTCGAGATGGTTTTCCAGATCGGCGGCAAACGCGGCGAGACCTTCCGCCAGGCCGCCGACGAGGTTGCCGTAGCTGCCGCCTTCGTTGCCCGCGCCACCCTGGTTCTGGTGCGTGTCCCAGCCACCGTAATCCACCTCGACGACTTCCAGCCCGATGCCGGATTTGATGAGCCGGGCAACCTGTTCGAGCTTGCGCCCGAAATCGGATTTCGGGTAAGTCGCCGCCGGGGAATAAGGGCGGCTGGTGATGGCCTTGAGTTGCTCGATGCCCTCGAAAGTGGTGTGTGCGGTTTGCGCGAGGAGGTCGCGGGCGGAGCTTTCCTCGCCGCGCAGACTGGGTGTGACGGCGTGGGCGGCCTGCGCCGCGGCGGCGATGCGTGGGTCGCAGGAATACGCGTGTTCGAGCGCGGCGGCGATGCGGCCCTGGCCGGTGGGATCGAAGCTCTTGTTGTCCGCCGGGAACAGCCCCAGGTCGGTGATGCCGCGCACGGCGAACGCCGGGGCCTTGCCGCGTAGGATGCGGGGGAGCGAGTCCCCAATGCTCACGGCGCGGATGGGTCCGTGACCCTGGCTGGTGAGCAGGTGGCGGTTGAGCCAGCCGTCGGACGACAGCGTGTTGCCGCTGACCCCGGTTTCCCAGGTGTCTTGTTCCTCGAAGTGCGAACGCGTGTTGCGATCATATCCCACCGCCTGGAGCGCGACGGCCTGTCCCCGGTCGAACAACGGTTTGAGGGCGGCGGCGCGGGGGTGCAGGCCGAAGAAGCCGTCGAGGTCCAATACACCGCCGGGCTTGCCGGGTCCGGCGAGCGCGATGTTCTTGCGCAACGCGGCGTAGCCGGGGTCCTTGTACGGGACGACGAAATTGAGGCCGTCCATGCCGCCGCGCAAGAACACGGCCACGAGAGTTTTGTTCTTGCGGACGGTGAGCAGGTTGTCCGCGTCGAGACCGACTTCCGCGAGCAGACGCGCGGGGTTGACGCCGCAATAGGTGGCGGCGAGGGCAGCAGAAGATTTGAGGAAAAAGCGGCGGGTGACGTTCATGGGGTGGGAGGACTACAGGGTGGAAAATTTGGGGATTAACGGAGGCTGGTTTCGGGCAGCAAACTGATGAGGAGCAGCGTCTGGCGCGCCTGGTCGGGGTTGCCATCGCCGAGGAGTTCACGCGCGGCCTCGTTCGAGCCGGGGGCGAGCAGCCGTCCGGTCAGGCGCACGGCGGCGAGGTCGACGAAGCGCTGGGCGGCGTCCTCGGCAGCAGTGGCGGGACGGCCCGAATCTTCGTTGGCGGCGGGAACAAGGGCAGGGACAGGCGGCTTGCGCCAGTCCTTGGGCACGAGGCGGCTGAGCGGGTCTACCATGGTTTCCATGAAATGCCAGCGTTGCAACAGGGCGTTGGAGTCCATGTAGGCCGCGCTGTTCTCCGGGTAGCCGTCGGGAGTCACGCGCTCGAAAAGGCCCATGCCGCTTTTCTTGAGGAAGCCCTCGATTTGCTCCGGCTTGGGCGGCACGTCGGGTCCGGCGCCGAGTTCGAGGGCGGCGGCACGGCAGAGCCGGGCGATGCGCAGGCCGTAATCCAGCGGGGTGGCCATCTTCGGCGCGGCGTTCCAGAACGCCGGACTGGACGCCAGCGCGCGCAGGACCGAGCGCATGTCGCCGCCGTTTTCGAGAAAGGTCCGCGCAAGGGCGGCCACCAGGGCATCGTCGGCGGGCACCCCGACGTAATGCTCGGCCAGTTTGCGGCAAACGTGTTCGGCGGTTTCCGGGTGCGCGGCGAGCATTTCGAGCGCGAGATGGACGTGATCGTACCGGCCCGCCGGTTCGACGGCTGGGAATTCCAGACCGAACACGCGCCGTGCTTTGCCGTCGTTGAGCAACGGATCGAACCGGAAAACCCCGGTGGTCCCGGCCTCGTCGCCGCCGTTGTAAATGAAACCGGGCGCGCCGTCGGTGTCAGAAAGAACGCTCTCCTTGGCCAATGTCCAGCCGTTGAAAACGCTCGCCAGAGTGGTCACGTCGCTCTGCGCGTACCCGCCGTGGACTCCGAGGGTGTGCAACTCCATGATCTCGCGGGCGTAGTTTTCGTTCAGCTTCTTGGCGTAACTCTTCTCTTGGTCGAGATAAACGACCATCGCCGGGCTGTGCGCGCTGACGTTTAGCAGGTCGCTGAACGGAGCCACGCCGACCCGGCAGAAATCGAGGTGCTCACGCCATTTCGGCGCGGCCTTGGTTTTGTCGATCCAGGTGGAGAAATGGTTCTCCGCCCATGCCGTGAACCGGGCGCGCACGGGGTTTTCCGTGTAAACCCACTGTGCGAGGGCGCGCGTGGCCGATTGGTAGGGGTCGTCGATGTGCGAAAACCGCTGGCACGCCATCCGTAATGCCGCTTGTTCGCCCGGGGTATCGAATCCGGCGTTGAGCCGATTCTCGAGCCAGTTCGACTCGTTCATGGTCAGCACGGCCATGAGTTCCTTCGGGTCGGGGCCGAACGCGAGCCGGTCGAGCAGGAAGACGGCGCGGTCATACGGGCCTCGCACGGCAGGGGCAGCAGGCAGGACGCTCAGCATCTGCGCGGGCGAATCGGCAAAATGCCCGGCGAAGTCCGCCACCCGCACCGCGAGGCGGTGGCTGCCGGGCGTGATCTGCCGGACGACCAGCGGCAGCAGCAGCGGATCGGCGGGCGAAGGGCTTGGTGAGCGGACACCCTGGGGCTGCCCATCGACGAGAATATCCACCCAGGCCGGACGCACGATCCCGCCGCCCGGGACCCGGGCCACCACGGCATCCGCGCCGAAGACCGACGCTCCGTTTTCCGGGTAAACCACGACCGGGCGGAAATCAGGCTCCTCCGTGTTTAGCACTTTCAGCGGCGTGGCCGGAGCCGCCGGGGCTGCCGCCACCGGCGGTGCAGACGGCGGCGTGTCGCCGACGCGCACGAGTTCGTAGCGGTCGAGAAAGAGGCTGCGGTTTTCCTTGCCCACGCCTGCGCCGTTGCGGAACTGGACGGTCAGCAGTTCCGGCCCCGCGTCCAGGTGGAACGATGCGCCGAGCGGCAGGCGATGATACCTCGTGCCCACCAACCGCACCGAACCCAGCGGGACCTCCGAGTTGTTGAGAAACAGCGAGGCCGTCGCAAACGCGCCGACGGCAAAATCTCCCCGCGCCTGGACGAGAAACTGATATTCACCCGGCTCGTTGACGATGAAAGGCATCGACCACGCGGAGTCCCGCTGCAAATTGGTGACCGCCTGACCGCCCGACGCCGTGGGATCGGCGACGACGTTCGGCAGGCGTGTGCCGAAGTACGGCGGGCGCGCCGGACCGTACAGGTCCTTCGTCACGCCGAGGATCGCGGGGTCCTCGCACTCGCCGGACCACATCTGCGCGGCGCGGGGAACCACGACGTTCAGGTCGAGCGGATCGCTTTCGTACAGGGAACCGGGCGTTTTTGCCAGCCGCTCCACGTCGCTGAAACCCGCGGGCGAAGACACGGCTACCAGTCGCGCGCGGCCAGCGGAGAGGCGGTCCCCCGGCACGTCGAACTGGTAATGACGCGCGGGACCTTGCTCGGGGGTGGTGTGCGCGACAGGGTCGAGCAGGTGCCCGTCCGGCAGGCGAAGCTGGACCTTCGGTTCCGCGCCAGCCGCGTTGGCGTCGAATACTTCCACCCCCACGCTGAACTGCCTCCACACGAACGCCTGCGGCACGGGCGACACGATGCGCGGTCGCGGCGACTCGGCGTCCACCCGGGCAAAGGCCGCGCCGGCGGGATCATTCTTGACCTGGATCTCCAACGGAGCCTCGCCGTGGACAAGCAGACGCAAGTGTCCGGGATGCAGGGCGCGCACGCGCAAAAAACCCGTGGTCTCGCCGGAAAGCACCTTGGGCGGCTGCAAGATTTCGATGACGCCGGGATCGCTGATGGCGATGGGAAAAGTCTCGTCGGTGCTGGCCACGCGGTCCGTGTGCAGGGGAATCACCGTCGACCGGCCTGCCCACAGGACCGTGCGCGGCACGAAGAAGTCGACGCGAAGCGGCGTGCTCACCGGCGCGGCCATCGGCGCAGGCTCGACGCTGGCGTCGTCCGGCGAAGCGGCGGGTGTAGGCTGTTGGCCTTGCGCGGCGTGCAAGCTGCCCAACGCCCACACGACGGCGGCCAACCAGAAACAGGGGGGGAAGTAGCAACTCATACGAGCAGATGCAACGGCTAATCCTCGGACAGGATAGAGCGGACGGAAAGCACTTTCGCTCGCCGCCCACGCAGCCGAAAATCGTCTTTGACACGTTGGCAAAGGTTCAAACCCCGCCGTTCCGTAAAGGTTGCGCGAAATTCACGCCGCGCAAACGGCTGCTCAAAATTTGCCCAGCAACAAAATCGGCCCCTGGTTGGTCGGCGAGCCACCGGCCTGTTCCAGACTGATTGCCACGGCGACCACCGGCTTGCCATCGGCTTCGACGGGCTGGAAAGGCAGGTCCGCCTTGCCATTGGCATCAACATGGATCACCCCGGCACTCACCGCATCCTTGCGCCCTGCTTCGACCGTCCATAATTGATAATCCCTGCCTGCGCCGGGCGGCGCGAGACGGTTGACGCGCAGCTTGCCCTGGTGATGCTCTGCATCCCAGAGCACGGCCGCACGCGGTTGGGCGGTGGCAAAATCGGGCGTCGGCTCCAGCGCGCAAAAGGAAACAGCCGCCAGCGGATCAGGGGAGGCATGGCTCGCTCCTTCCCGCGCAACCAGAAGCTTTTGCACCATCAAACGTGTGTTCGCTTCGGCCTGCTGATGCCGTGCCTCCTGCGTCTGGTTCACCCACCAAAGTACGCCGGGGCATCCTAGAAACATGGCTGCGATGGCCCACGGCAGCCACGAATTTTGCAAGGGACGCGGTGCCGTGACCCGGGCGGATGATGTGGTCCTTTCCGGAGGTGGAGCCGCCGGAAACTGGTGGTTTGCTCGTGCTTCCGCCAACACCCGGTCCCGTAGCGCGGGCGGCGCACCGGCGGCAGGTCCTTCCTCGCTTAACGCCAAGAGGGCGGCGGTTTCCTGTAAATCGCGCACCAGTTCACGCAACTCCGGGTCGGCTTCGATCTGCCGCTCGAATGACACCGCCTCGTCTGCGTCGAGCAGTTCGAGCGCGTACAGCGTGGCCTCTTCCTGTTGAGATTCGGAAATCATGGGTTCACCCGGAGGTCGTCTCTCAGTTTGAGGAGGCCGCGTCGAATGCGCGCCTTGATCGTACCGAGCGGCTGCGCGAGCCGCGCGGAAATTTCGTGGTGGGTCAGGTCGCCGAAGAAAGCCATTTCGATTACCTGACTCTGTTCAGCAGGCAGCGCGCCCAGCACACGCCGCACGCGGGCGGCCTGATCGTTGCGGTCCGCGTCGTCCGCCGCGCTGGGAGTGGCCGCTACGGCTTCTGGCGGAGCCGGGTCGGGGGCGGAACCGTGGTCGCCGTTGCCTCGCGCCGGGCCGAGCACCCGCAGCCGTCGGCCCCGCGAACGCAGGTGGTCGATGGCCTTGCAACGCGTCAAATGCACGCACCAGCTAAAAACGCTGGACCGCGTGGGGTCGTAAGTTACGCCGCGCCGCCAGATCGTCAGAAAAACTTCCTGGAGCACATCCTCGGCCTCTTCGGCGTCGCCGACCATGCGCAGACACAGGGTAAAGAGCGGCCCGCTGAGCCGGTCGTAAAGCGCGGCGAAGGCATCCGGCTCGCCCGCGACCATTTCTGTCAGCATGCGGCGGTCATCGGCTTGCTGTGGAGATTCCTCTGGCATGGGGGCTGCGTGGGCCACGATGCCGACCCCATCGCTCGGATGCAATCGAAAAATCGGCTGTGCTGCTTTCCGGTCACCTGGGCGGAAGTCCTGCCGCAGGAAATGATCGCCCTCGCAAACGACGGACAACCCCCCGGGAAACATAAAAAGAGAAACCGGACGAGCCGGTAAAACTGTTCGGGGACCGGCAGAAAACATTTTCTCCCGCGTCCCCGACAGAAAGAGCCTCAGAACGCGGCTTTAGGGAAGCAACACGTGGTCGATGACGTGGATCACGCCGTTGGATTGCTTGACATCCGCGATGGTAACCATGGCTTCGTCGCCCTTGGCTTTGATCACGATGCCCTTGCCGCCTTCGCCCATCATGACGGTGAGTTTCTCGCCGTTCACGGTCTTGAACGTGGCTTTACCTTTGCCTTCCTTGATCTTCGCTTCGAGCTTTGCGGCGGTCAGATCGCCCGCAACGACGTGGTAGGTCAGGATCGCGGTGAGCTTGGCTTTGTTCTCGGGCTTGAGCAAGGTATCGACGGTGCCTTCGGGCAACGCCTTGAACGCCTCGTTGGTCGGGGCGAACACGGTGAAGGGTCCCTTGCCTTCAAGCGTCTTGACCAGGTCGGCGGCCTTCACGGCGGCGACGAGTGTCGTGTGGTCGTCGGACTGCGAGGCGTTTTCGATGATGTTCTTGGTGGGGAACATCTCGTGGCCACCCACCATTGGGTCTTCGGCGGCGAAGGTGCTGGTGGCGGTGAGCGCGAGGCTCAGCGCGGCGATTTGGAGTGTGCGGATCATTTGGATGCGATGGGGTTGGTTTCTGCTTGTCGCCGGGTACGTGGCACCGAAAGGGTCGGCGGGGAACTCCGGCGGGTTGCATACAGGAATCCGGTTTGTAGGGCGGGCTGGATGCCTGCGGAAGATTATTTCGTCTTTCGCAAAATTTCCGCATCCGGCGCTTTCAAGCGGGCGGATTGCATAATCGATGAACAACCGTCCCAACCCCACTTCTTCCTTACCCGAACTTGCCAGTCGCCGCTCCTTTCTGCGTCGCGCGGGCCTCGCCAGTATGACCGCCGCGCTCGCCCCGGCAGCCGTGCCTCTGTTGCTGGGCACCCAGACCTCGCTGGCCGACGACGCGTCGGACCTTGATCTCGCAGTGCTCAATTTCGCGCTGAACCTCGAATATCTTGAGGGTGAGTATTACACTTACGCCGTCACCGGCACCGGTATCGACAGCAATGGCGCGGGTGTGGATGGCCTGGGCACTCCCGGCACCACCACGGTCAAGGCAAACCCGAAAGTTACTTTTTCCAATGCGATCGTCGCGGCTTACGCCGAGGAAATCGCCAAGGACGAATTGAATCACGTTATCTTCCTGCGCGCGGCGCTCGGCTCGGCCAAGGTAGCCCGCCCGGCCATCAACCTCCTCGACAGTTTTAACACCTTGGCCCAGGCGGGGGGGATTGCCAGCTCGTTTGACCCTTTCGCGGGCGATGTCCCCTTCCTGCTCGGCGCGTTTATCTTCGAGGATGTGGGCGTAACCGCCTACCATGGCGGCGCGGGTTTGATCACCAACAAGACGTACCTATCGGCGGCGGCGGGCATCCTGGCCGTCGAGGCTTACCACGCCTCCGAGGTGCGCACCGTCCTCTACGGCATGGATCAGGCGGACCCGAGCGCGGGGATCGCCGCCACCGTGCAGAAGATTTCCGATCTGCGCGACACCGTCGGCGAAGATAACAAGAAGGATAAGGATCAGGGAATCGTGAACAGCGACGGCACGGCGAACATCGTGCCGACCGATGCAAATTCCATCGTGTTCTCGCGCAGCACTCGTCAGGTCCTCAACATCGTGTACGGCGGGTTCAAGGCCACGGAAGGGTTGTTCTTCCCCGCCGGGCTGAACGGCGACGTGCATTAAGCTTCAGGCAGGCTGCTCTGGAAACGGCGGCAATCAGTGAAAGGGCGGCTCTCACGGGCCGCCCTTTTTTTGCTGCTCAGACCGCCGTCGCCACCGGCGGCACACAAAGCGTGCGCGCATAATCCACCGTGTCGATCTCGGTCGCCGTCTTGTCGCGCCGCAACGCCTTGATGCGCGGAAAACGCATCGACAACCCGCTGGTGTGTCGGGTGCTGGGCTGGATGGAGTCGAAAGCGATTTCCAACACGATGTCCGGGCGGACCTCGTGATATTTCTCACGCGTGGCAAGAATGTTTTGTTGGAAATGCGCGGTCAGTTCGAGAATCTCGGCGTCGGTCAATCCCGAGTACGCTTTGCCGATGGTGCGCAGTTCTCCGCTGGACGCATCTCTCACGGCAAACGTGTAATCGCTGAGCACGCTGTTGCGTTTGCCGTGGCCCCATTCCGCGCCGACGACCACCACGTCGAGCGTGGCCAATTCCTTCTTTAACTTGAGCCACGCCAGCCCGCGCCGCCCCGGCGTGTAGAGGCTCGCCGGGTCCTTGATGATCAGCCCTTCGTTGCCGTGCGCCCGTGCCCCGGCGAACGCGGCCTCGATCTCGTCGGCGCTGGCCGCTTGCACCACATCCACCCGGCGGATGATCGGGATGGGCAGCGTCACGCCGTC
>CAXSED010000059.1:0-27821 GCA_964236475.1 uncultured Chthoniobacterales bacterium | reverse complement strand
GATTTCCCGGATGCCCGAGAGCATGAGCACGCTCAGGGGGTAGTAGATCATCGGCTTGTCGTAGACCGGCATGAGTTGTTTGCTCACGGTGCGCGTCAACGGAAAGAGCCGCGTGCCGCTGCCCCCGGCCAGGATGATGCCCTTGAAGTCGCTGCGCTGGGGATGATGATGAGAAAGGAGCGCGTCCATGGCTTTACGGCTTCGCTTCTTCCTTGAGGCCGAGGCGTTCGCGGCTGTACTTGTCGGCGCTGACCTGCTCGCACCAGGCACGGTTCCCCAGGTACCAGCGGATCGTTTTTTCGAGGCCGGTGTCGAAGCTTTCCGCCGGGGTCCAGCCGAGTTCGCCCTGGAGCTTGGCCGAGTTGATGGCGTAGCGGCGGTCGTGGCCGGGCCGGTCGGCGACGAACGTCTTTTGCACGAGATAGCTCTGACCGTCGGCGCGGGGGCTGAGGCGGTCGAGCGTGCGGCAGAGCGTGTCAACGATTTGTAGGTTGGTGCGCTCGTGGTTGCCGCCGACGTTGTAGGTTTCGCCCGGGCGTCCGGCTTCCAGCACGCGGGCGATGGCCGCGCAGTGATCCTCGACGAAGAGCCAGTCGCGCACGTTGGCCCCGTCGCCGTAGATGGGCAACGGCTTGCCGTCGAGCGCGTTGAGGATCATCAACGGGATGAGTTTTTCGGGGAACTGGAACGGGCCGTAGTTGTTCGAGCAGTTCGTCGTGACCACAGGCAGCCCGTAGGTGTGGAAATAGGCGCGCGCAAAGTGGTCGCTGCCGGCCTTGCTAGCGGCGTAGGGGCTGTTGGGCGCGAAGGGCGTTTCCTCGGTGAACGCCGGGTCCTCGGTGGTCAGCGAACCGTAGACCTCGTCGGTGGAGACGTGCAGGAAGCGGAAGCTGGCGGCGTCGTCGGCGGGGAGAGTTTTCCAGTAACGGCGCGCGGCGTCCAGCAGCCGGAAAGTGCCCAGCACGTTGGTGAGCAGGAATTCTTCGGGGGCGTCGATGGAGCGGTCCACGTGACTCTCGGCGGCGAAATGGACTACCGCTGTGAACGCGTATGTTTTGAAGAGGCTGGCCAGGAGCGTGGCGTCGGTGATGTCGCCATGGACGAAATAGTAGTTCTCGTGCGAAGCGATGTCGGCCAGCGTGGCGGGGTTGCCCGCGTAGGTGAGCTTGTCGAGGTTGACGACACTGGCGGCGTTTTCGCCCGTCAAAACGTGCCGAATGAAATTCGAGCCGATGAAACCCGCGCCGCCGGTGACGAGGTAAACCGCTGATTCGCCGCTCATCACAAAATCATTCGGGCTGCCACTGGGCCAGGGCGCGTTCGACGGCCTCGTGGACCTCAGTCATGACGATGCCCGCGCTTTGCAGCTTGGTGGTGTCGAGCACGCAGTTGCTGCGCGGAGTGCGGGCCGCTTTGGCCATGAACTCGATTTCGTCGTCGAAGAAGCTAAATTCCTTGTCGCACACGCCGCTCTTTTTGATGAGATCGACGACTTCACGCGTGGTGACGTGACCCGGGTTGGTCACGTTATAGGTGCCGAAGGGCAGCCGCTTCTGCCACGTCTCGAAACAAGCGCGCACGAACTCGTCGAGTTGGCTCAGACTATTGGCGGCTTCGAGCAGCCGGGCGTAGCGCATGACTTTGGTGAGGTAGTTGCGCGGGCTTTCGACCTCGTTGAAGGGGATGCGCAGCCGCCAGATGTAGGTGTCGGGCGAGTCCGCGAGGACCTCTTCGCCCAGCGCCTTGGTGCCGCTGTAGAAGCTGCAATGATTGGTGCGGAAAGAGAAGTTGGGCACGTCTTCTTCCGTGAAGCCGCCACCCACGCCCGTGCCGCTCGCCCCGGTGAAGATGCAGCCGCTGGACACATGGCCCCAAGGGGTGCCGGTGCGCTCGCAGGCCGCGCGGATGCGCCCGGGCAGCACGGCGTTGCCGAAGAGACAGGCCGCCTTGTCGTCCTCGCAGGCGTCCACGTTAGGCTTGCCGGTGTAACCCGCCGCATTGATGACGAATTCCGCCCTGGCCTCGGCGAGCAGGTCGGCGAGGTGGGAGATTTCCGTGTAGTCGATTTCCTTGCGCGCCAGATTGCGGAAAGGGACCCCCAGTTGGCCAAAGAGCCGTTGAAACGCCTGGCCCACGTAGCCGGAGCCGCCTAGTAAGATAACCATGGAAGAAATCGGTTAAAGTTGGAAGCCCGCTGCCACGGCGTCCTTGTAGAACATTTGCACCGTGTCGAGCGAGAGATCGGCGAGGTCCATGCCACCCATCTTGATCGCCTTGGTCAGAATATCGTGCGGGACGGTGACGATGTGGCAGCCGCTGTCGGACGCCTGGAAAATATTGAGCACCTCGCGCACGCTGGCCCAGAGGAGCTCGGCGGTCGGGTTGGAGCGCAGAATATCCAGGCTCTGTTTCATGAGCGGCAACGGATCGACGCCGGTGTCGGCGATGCGCCCGGCGAAGACCGAAACCACGGACGGCACGGCGGGATTGAGCGCGTCAGCCACGCCCTGCACCTGTTCCAGCGTCAGCAGGGCGGTGACGTTTAGCTTGACCCCGTCGGCGGCCAGTTCCTTGATGAGCGGCAGCGCGGATTCACGCCGGGTATTGGTGATGGGAATCTTGACGTAAACGTTTTCCTGCCAGTCGCGGATTTTGAGACCCTGGCGGCGCATCTCGTCGAACTCGTCGCTGAACACCTCGAAGGAGATCGGCTTGTCCTTGACCACTTCGAGCAGTCCCCGGGCAAAGGTCTCGTAGTCGGTGATGCCGACCTTTTTCATCAGGGTGGGGTTGGTGGTCAGCCCCTGGATGAACGGCTGACGGTACAGGTCGAAGATGCCCTCGCGGTCGGCGCCATCGGCGAAGATTTTGACCGGCAGTTTGGCCAGCAATTCGGTGCTCATAAAGAGGCAGACAGTTAGGGGAAAATCCCCGAGAAGACAAGCGTTTTTCGTGCCGGGAAGGTCAGGGCCGCGTGGCGTCGAGGATGACTTCGACCGCCTCGGCAAACGAGCTGACGGTAAAATCGGGCGGCTGGCGTAAAGGTTCCTGGTAGGCCCGGTCGATGAACACCGTGCGGCAACCGGCGGCGTGGCCGCAGTCCACGTCGCGCCAACGGTCGCCGATCATGAAGCTGGCGGAAAGCGCGATGCCGAGCACGTCGGCGGCGTCGAGGAGCATGCCGGGGGCGGGTTTGCGGCGGGGGGCGTCTCCTGCCGTGCCGCCGGGATCGTAGGAGACTTCCACACGGTCGATCTGCGGCAGGGAGGCCAGCATGGAAGCGTGGATGGATTCCACCTGTTCGCGGCTTTGCGTGCCCCGGCCCACGTCGGGTTGGTTGGTGGCCACCACGAGCAGGAATCCGGCGGCTTTGAGCCGCGCGCAACCGGCGGGGACATCCTCGTAGATGTCAAATTCTTCGACGGTGTCCGGCGGAAACGGCAGGCCGTCGCGGACCACGGGGCGGTTGATGACCCCGTCGCGGTCGAGAAAGACGGCGCGGGAAGAGAAGGATGAAGGATGAAGGCTGAAGGATGAAGGCGGAGAAGAATCGGAGTCATCCATATCAAAATCTGGTGTCGTCAGTATTTTCTGCCTTCATCCTTCATCCTTCATCCTTCATCCTTTCACTTCGTGCTTTCCCACTTGGTTTCCGCGATTTTGAGCTTGGGATGCGAGACGAACAGGTGCCAGACGACCGCCTGGAACGCCTCGGCGTGCGGGGTTGTGTTGGCGGGGTTGACCGTGGCGATGATGATGGCCACGTCGGCCACCTGCGCGGTGTAGCCGCCGTCGCGTCCGACGATGCCGACGATGGATGCGCCGCGTTCCTTGGCGAGTTGCAACGCGCTGACGAGGTTCGGGCTGACATTCTTTTCCACGTTGCCGCCGCCGACCGAGAAGACGAGCAGGCCATCCTTTTCGTTGAGCTTGCTGACTTTCAGCCATTCGACGAAGACGCTCGGCCAGCCTTCGTCGTTGGTGCGGGCGGTCAATTCGGAGACGTTGTCGGTGGGCGCGTAGCACTCGATCCCGGCGATCTTGCGGAAGTCGTTGACGGCGTGGGAAGCGTTGGCCGCACTGCCGCCGACTCCGAGGATGAAGAGCCGTCCGCCGCCCGCACGCACCTGCGCCAGGACGTTGACGGCGTCTTCGCAGAGCGAGGGGTCGATCTGGGAAACGACTTCCATGGTTTCGCGCAGGTGTTGTTCGGAATAGGTGCTCATAAATCGAAGGTGATCGGCGTGCCGGAACTCTGTTTCAAAAGTTCGTTCAACTCGGCCAGTCCGGCGTGCGAACCGATCTCGTAAAAGCGGTGCCGCACTTCGTAACCGGCCAGATGCCCGGCACGGGAAAGGTCGCGGTAGACATCGGCGAGGTCAAACGGCGCGTCGTCGGGGTAGGGCGTCAGCGCGTCGGCGCGCAGGATGCCCAGACCATAGTCGATGTGCTGCATTTCCGGGTAACGCTCCTTCTTGTCGTAGGTGCGGATCGTGCCGTCGGCAAAGACGACGTTGCTCGTGTCCCAACGGCCCTGGTTGTGGAAAACGGTCATCAGGCCGGGCTGGCCGCTGGCCTCGAAGGCGGCGACGGCCCCGGCGTAGTCCATGGGCAAGTAGCTGTCGCCGTAGAGGATGATGAACCGTTCGCCGAGCAACGGGAGCGCGCGCTTGATCGCCCCGCCGGTTCCGAGGAGCTTCGGGCCATCGAACGAATATTGAAGCTGGAAACCGTGCGCGCTGCCGTCGCCGAATTCCTCTTCGATGCGCTCACCGAGATGCCCGACGCAGACCACGGCCTTGCGCAAACCGTGAGAGTGGAGGAGGCGGAGCTGGTGCGAAAGGAAAGGTTCGCCCGCCACGGGGACGAGCGTTTTGGGGATCGTCTCGGTGATGGGGCGCAACCGGGTGGCCAATCCACCCGCGAGCAGCGCGACGGTCCAGGTAGACAAATCGACCGGGGTCTCGATTTTGCTGCTCATCGGAAGGATCAGACCACGATCTTCGTGCCCTCGAAATCGAAACGGAAACGCACCTCGCGCAAACCCTTCTCGCGCATGGCGTGACGCAGTTTCGTCTTGTCGCTGGCGTAGAACATCAGGAAGCCGCCGCCGCCCGCGCCGATGAGCTTGCCACCCAGCGCGCCGCTGGCCATGGCGGCATTGTACCACTCGTTGATCTGCGGATTGCTCATGCCGCCGCTGCGCTCTTTTTTGCGCTGCCAGTGCACGTCCATCAGCCGGGCGAATTCTTCCAGGTCGCCGTTTTCGAGGGCGCGCTGGCTCTGGAAACCGAGGTCTTTGACGAAGTGCAGGTTTTCCACCATGCCCTTGTCGGCGGCCTTGCTCTTGTCGTCCTGTTCCTTGAGGATCTTGGAAGCACTGCGTGAGTAGCCGGTGAAGAAGAGGAGAAGATTGTCTTCGAGGTTGAAGAGGGTTTCCTCGCTGGTTTTGAGTGGCCAAGCTTCGACCTTGCCGTCGGGCAGGAAACGGAAGCAGGTAATGCCCCCGTAAGCGGCGATGTATTGGTCCTGTTTGCCGATGGGTTCGCCGAGTTTTTCGAGTTCGATTTGGCAGGCTTGCTCGGCGAGGTCGGCGGGGTGGACAAGGTTTTTCTTGTGGGCGTGCAAGGCCTGGAGCAGCGCGGTGGTGAAGCTGCCGGACGACCCGAGGCCCGTGCCGGCGGGAATGTCGGCCATCGAGGAGAGTTCCAACGCGGTGGCGGGCACATCGACCAGACGCATGGCCTCGCGGATGATCGGGTGCTCGATGGCATCGACCGAGCCGACGCGCTCCAGCTTGGAATATTTGACGATCAACTCCGAGACGAACGTCTGGTGGAGCGTGATGTAAACGTATTTGTCGATGGCGGCGGCGACGAGAAAGCCCGTGTGCTCGCGGTAGTAGCTGGGCAGGTCGGTGCCGCCGCCGCCGAGCGAGATGCGGAGAGGTGAACGGGTAATGATCATGGGAATGGAAGCGGTGGAGAAAGACTCGGCAGCGGTGGAGGAAGACCCGGCGGCAGGTTGGTCGCCCGAGCTGAACGCCGGTGGAACACGGCGGCCAGCAGCAAACCGACGCCCACAGCGTGACCGGCGGACGAGATCAATTTGATGCTTAAGCTCACGAAACCAAATTGTTTGGTGGTCCAGTAGTGTTCGTGTTGCCAGCGGACCAGATTGAGCGTGACGGCTGGCAGGCCAAGGGTGAGCGCGCCGAGCAAAATCATCGCGCAGAGCGTCAGCACGGAGGACACCCGGCAAGAACGCCCGTAGATCAGCGACAGGATGATGCCGAGCAGGTACACTAACAGGACGGGAAACTGCGCCGCCCATTGAACCATGATCGCATAAACAAGGGACGAAGAGGCCATCGGAGAAGAATCGGCAAGATGGTTAAACCGGTGGATAGCCGCTGGCGCGGGAGATTTGCTCGACGACGGCCAGAGCGGCGCGGGCTTCCTTGAGACCGGGGTTCGGCGTGCGGTGCAGGCGGATGTCTTCGAGGAAGGCGTCCATTTCGAGGCTCCAGGATTGATCGCCGCGCGGGTATTCCCAAGCGGTAGTTTCGGGCGGACCCATCTCGGGGAGCATCCGGTAATAGGTCAGCCGTTCGACGCCGTAGCTGCCGCCCAGGCCGTCGATGGCGAGCTTGCCGGTGCGTCCATAAATTTCAAAGGAAAACAGGTTTTTCCACTCGGAGCAGGAAACTTGCAGCCAAGCGGTCTGATTGGATGCCGTGCGTAGGGACAGGAAAGCGTTGTCGTCCACGGGCATGTCCCAATAATAGGTGGCCGCGTGGCCTTCGACGACCGGAAAATCGCCCAGGAACCAACCGGCGAGGTCGATGAGGTGGACACCCTGGTCGATGAGTTCGCCGCCGCCGGAGAGTTTGGGGTCGGCGCGCCACTCGCGGTCGTAGCCGACGCGGCCCCCGTGGCCGTAGCGGGCACGAATGAACATCAGCGGACCGATGGCCCCGGCGTCCACGAGTTCGCGCGCTTTTTGCAGGGCGGGGTGGAAGCGGTGGTTGTAGCCGACGCGGACCAGCGAGCCGGAGATCTGCGCGGCGGCGAGGAGCGTGTCGATCTCGGCGACGGAGATTCCGGCGGGTTTTTCGATGATGACGTGCTTGCCTGCGCGGATGGCTTGGGCGGCGATTTCGGCGAGCGCGCCGTTGAGCGTGGCGACGATGACGGCGTTGACGTTGGGATCGTTGACGGCGTCTTCCACGTTGATGGTGGCGCGGCCAGAACCGGCGGTTTTGACGAGAAGTTCGGCGCGCGCGCGGTCGAGATCGCACGCCACGGCGAACTGCCCGGGCCGCAGGCTGGCGAGGCGTTTCTTACCGATCAAGCCACAGCCAATGATGGCGAAGCGCACGGGGTTGAGAGCAGCAGCGTCCATCGTGGATTAGTCCAGCGGCCAGTTCCTGCCCCGGTCCTCGGGGGTGATGCGGCGCAGGGCATAGATGTCGGTCGAATCGAGTTCAGCCTTGTACTCGTGGAGGCGTTTCCACGGGTCCCACTTTGCGCTGATGAGCTTGCCGGTGACGCCGTCGCTTTCCGCGCTGGCGAGGTAGGCGCAGAGGTCCGCGCCGAATTCGAGCGGCACGCCGCCCTGCGCCGATTGCTTGAGCGACTGCTGATAAAATTTCGCGCCAACCTTGTCCGGCCCGGCGGCGATGACCTCGTCGAGCAGGCGAGTGTTGAGCGCGCCGGGAGCCACGGCGTTTACGTCCACATGGAAAGGCGCGAGTTCGAGCGCGAGGGTCTCCGTCAAGCGCACGACGGCGGCCTTGCTGGCCGCATAGGCGCTGATGTTCGGCATGGGATTGGTTGCGCCGCCGCCCGAAAGGTTGATGATCTTGCCGTAGCCACTTTTTTTGAACCGGCGCATGGCCGCGCGGCAGGGAAGCAGCGTGCCGTGCAGATTGATGTCCACGCAACGCTTCCATTCCTCGAAATCGACCTCGTCGGTGGGACCTTTGGGGCCGTAAATCCCGGCGTTGTTGACCAGGATGTGCAGCGTGTCGAACGTCGCGTCGGCCACGCCGAAGAGGTTTTCCACCTCGTCGGGCGAGGAAACGTCGCAGCCCTGCGCCAGCACGCGCTGACCCGGAACAGGGACGTGGGCCTGGAGCTGGGCGGCCAGTTGTGCGGCGACATGTTCGTCGCGGGCGCAGAAGAGGACGTTGGCTCCTTCGCGGACAAACGTTTCCACGATGGCGCGACCGAGGCCCTGGCTGCCGCCGGTGACAAGGGCGTTACGATTGGCGAGTTTCATGTCGGAAGCAGGATGAACTCAGAGTGTGGGCGTGCCAACGGCAAAATATTCGACCCCCGGGATTTGCCCGGCTGGCAGGTTGAGGAAGCCATTGGCGTCGATCACCACGCCCCGCCGCATGCGATGGACGAGTGTCGGCCAGTCCCCGGCCTTGATCTGCGGCCATTCGGTCGCCACCAGGGCGGCGTCGGCGTCGGCGAGGGCGGCTTCCAGGGTGGGGCAAAGGGTCGCGCCGGAAAGTTCGGGCGGGAGCGCGGTGACGACAGGATCGTAGCAGCGCACGGCGACGCCAGCGGCGAGGAGTTTGACGGCGAGTTCGACCGCGCCGCTGCGCCGCAGGGTATCCGTGCCGGGTTTGTAGGTGAGACCGAGGACGGCGACGATGGCGCCCGCCAGCGGGTCGAGCAGGGTGCGCAGACGGGTGAACGCCCAGTCCTTGTGGGCGTCGTTGCCTGCAAGGATCGCCGGGAACAGCGCGGCGGGATCGCCGTGTTCCCTGGCCAGACGGGTGAGGGCCACCACGTCGCGCGCCAGGGTGCCCCCGGCAAACGACGCGCCGGGGCGAATGTACGCCTTCTGGCCGATGCGTGGTTCGGAACGCAGGCCGCGCTCGACCTCGCGGGCGTCCGCGCCGACAGCCTCGCACAGGCGCGCGATCTCGTTGGCGAACGTCACCGAAAGCGCGAGCCAGGCGTTGATGCCGTGCTTGGTCATCTCGGCAGATTCGGGGCGCATCCAGAGGATGTCGTCGCAGAACGGCGCGAACAACGGGGTCAGCGCGGCGCGGGTTGCGGGCGTGCGCGTACCGACGACGATGCGCTCGGGATGGCGGAAAATGTCGAGCGCCTTGCCGAGCCGCAGGTTTTCCGGCGAACAGGCGAACGCAACGCCGGGATGCTGCGCTTCTAGGGCGCGGCAGGTGCCGGCGGGGATTTGCGAGGAGATGAGGACCACCGCGCCCGGTCGGAGGGCAGGCAGGCAGCGCGCGAGGCGGTCCAGCACGTAGGGAACGTCCGCCACGTCGTTTTCATCGACGGGCGTGTCGTCGCAGACCCAGAGCACATCGGCGGCACGCAGGGAGTCGTCGGCAGGATCGGAGGTAAAGCGCAGGCGGCCAGAGTCGAGGCCGGTACGGAGAAGGTCGTCGAGGCCCGGCTCGAACAGTGGGGCTTTGGCGTTGCGGAGGCTCTCGATGATCGTGTCATCAAAATCCAAGCCGGTGACGGAGAAGTGTTCCGCGCCGCAGGCGGCGGTCACGCAACCCAGATGCCAGAGGCCGAGGACGACGACGTTCATAGAGAGCGTCAGCGTTTCTCCAGCACCCACTGGTTTTCCTGCAACCACGCGAGCGTGCGGATGATCCCCTCGCGGATCGTCAGTTTGGAGGCCCAACCGGTCGCGCGGACTTTGGTCGTGTCGAGAAAGATGAATGGGTTATCACCCACCCAACCGCGCTCGCCGCCGGTGAACCGGAACTCCGGCTTCAGGCCCAGACTCTCGCAAATCCAGCCGATGGAATCCGTCACGCGGCAATATTCCGCCGTACCGAGATTGTAGACCTGCACCCGATGCTTGGCCGTGCGGGCGAGGTTCTGCCCGGTCACGTGGAGCATCGCGTCGAGACAGTCCTCCACGTAGAGATAGCTCTTGCGCTGGGAGCCGTCGCCCAAGACGCGCAGGTGGTCCGGGTGTTCGAGCAACTGACGGTAGAAATCGAAGACGTGGCCGTGCGTGTAACGTTCGCCCAGAATCGACACGAAACGGAAGATGTAACCCTCGAAACCGAACCCCTCGCAGTACGCCTGGATCATGTTTTCACCGGCGACCTTCGATGCCGCGTAGAGACTGGTCTGGATCGGGAACGGGGCGTCCTCGGGCGTCGGGATCACGGCGGACTCGCCGTAGACGCTGCCCGTCGAGGAGAAGCCGATGCCCTTGATCCCATTGGCGCGCATCGCTTCGAGCACGTTGAACGTGGCAATCGTGTTCTGTTGGAGGTCCTTGCCGGGATGCTGTAAGCCGAAGCGCACGTCGGCGTTGGCGGCGAAATGGAACACGAACTCGCAGCCCGCCATCGCGGCGGTCAGGGCCGGGAGGTCGAGGTTGTCGCCTTGAACCAGCCGAAAACCACCCTGTTGGCGCGCGCCGGTGAGAAAAGGTTCCTGACCCGTGGAGAAATCATCCCAGCCGACGACCTCCTGGCCGTTGCGTAAGAGCCGGTCCGCCAAACTGCTGCCGATAAATCCGGCCACGCCGGTGATAAAGTATTTCATGAAATTGCCGCTGGACAGCCGGGACGGCCTGCTGCCGCCGTGCGCTGCTGGCGTGCAATTTCTTCTAACGGGTTCACTTTCGACAAGCGAAATTTTGCCAGGGCGCGCAGCCAAGTGACCGGATCACGCAGGAACGACACTTTTTTGCCCTCCGCAAACGAGCGCGAACGGTAATTGACCGGGATTTCCAACGGCTGGTAGCCCTTTTGCAAAAGTTTGATGACCAACTCGAAATCGAAATCGAAGCGGTCGCACTCGAAGCGCAAGCCATGCAGGCAATCGCGCCGGAACACCTTGTACATGGTGAACGGATCGCGCATCCGTGCGCCGTAGAGCGCGTTGACCAGGAAGGTAAAAAATCGGTGGGCGGTGTTCATGACCGCGCTCAGGAGCGGCTGGCCAGTGAACTGCCGCATCTTCCAGGCGACGCCGCCGTGGCGCGCGCCGAGCACGAAGGCCGCGCGTCCGCCGAGCAGCGGTTCGAGGAGGGCTTCGTAGTCCTCCAGATCGTATTCGAGGTCGGCGTCTTGGATCAGCACGTAGTCGCCCCGGGCGTGGGCGAGTCCGGCGCGGACAGCGTGGCCTTTGCCCGAGGGATGGTCCTCCCAGACGACGGTGACGCGCGGGTGGTCGGCGTGTTTTGCGACGAGGTCGCGGGTGCCGTCGGTCGAGTTGCTCTCGACGACGATGAGGTCGATGTCCACGCCTTTAATTTCCTTGGCCAGCAGACGTTGGAAAGCGAGGTCGAACGTCGCGGCTTCGTTGTAGGCGGGGACGATGACCGAAAGTGTCGGGCGCGGGGTTTTCTCCTGGCGGCGCGCCATGAAGACCCGGAAGCTCGACGGCAGGCGGAGGAGGCGTCGGCTGACGTTAGCCGGGAGGATTTTGCGCAGCAGGCCGGTGACGGGCGAAATCCAGGGGACCGGGTAACGCTCGAAATGACCCGCGATGTAGTCGAAGCTCAACGTCTGCGTGCCCGGTTGCTGGATGATGCCGCCGAAGCCTGCCTGGCACAGGAGGGTTTCCAGCGTGGCGGTTTTGAAGTACCAGAGGTGTTCGGGCCGGAACTGCGCCCAGCGGTTGCGCAGCAGGCGGGCGGGGAGGGAATCCAGCGAGGGCGCGGCGACCAGGAGGACACCGCCGGGTTTAAGCAGGCGGTGAGCCTGGGCGAGCAGCGCGCGGGGATCTCGGACGTGTTCGATCACGTCGGAAAGCACGCAGAGATCGTAGCGTGCGCTGACGGTGGAAAGGTCGTTGGCATCCGCCTGGAGGATTACGGCGGCGTCGCCCACGCATTTGCGGGCCGTGTCGCAGGCTGTTTCGGAGAACTCGACGCCGGTGACGGCGTAGCCCCGGGCGGCGGCGCGCCGGAGGAAATCGCCGCGTTCACAACCGACTTCGAGCAATCGTGCACCGGGCCGAACGCCGTACTTGGCGATCAGGTCGAGAAAACCGTCGGCGGTGGCCTGGTGGAGTTCGGAAAGGTGCTCTTGGCCGACATCGCTCCTCTCAATCGTGAGAGCTTCGGTGCCGTGCAGGCGGGTCAGTTCCGCGTCGTCTGGTTGGGGATTGGTGCCCATCAGGCCGCAGTCGTGGCAACGCACGATGCGGAAGGTTTCCACGGAGAACTGGTAGAACAACCGCGCGCCGCCGCAGATAGGACACGCAGTAAGCGTGTGGCGGGTGGGAGGGGCAGCGGTGGCGAGTCCGTGGGTCATCTCCGCGGATAAAAGCCGCTTCTATGCCAGGGGGTTAGCCGGGCGTTTCATCGTGCCTCACTCCGCAGGATGACAGAGATTCTTAGCAGACGGCGACGATGTTCGAGCGAAACACCCCTAGACCCAGACCGGTGTAGCGGATTTGAACCGGTTTCTCGGGCGGAAACAAGCTCTTGAATTCACTGGCAAACATCGGGTTTAGATTTTCTTCCTGTGCCCAGTGGGCAAACTTCGTGGGCTTGAGCAACGCGCGGAAAACAGGCAGCGGCAGGTAGTTGATCAGCGGTAGGCCGGTGTGTTGTTCCAACGGGAAAAGCCGGTTGGGCACCGCGACGAAGACACGCCTGGCCACCCGGCAAAGCTCCGCGATGAACGCACGCTGGTTCTCACGGGAACCCGTGTGTTCGACCACCGCGTTGCTGTAGGCGATGTCAAACTGCGCGTCGGCATAAGGCAGCGGCGCGTGCGGCGTGATTTGCATGAAATGAATCTGGGGGAACGCCTGTTGGATGGCCGTGCCGTCGCCGATGCCTGCGCAGGTCAGCTTGTCCTGATGCGGGTAAAACTGTTCGAGCACGTTGGACTCCACGCTCGCCACATCCAGCGACACGCCCACGTCCAGCACGGTGGCGTCGGCATCGGGCTGGAGCAGGCCCATGAACGTGCGGAAGACGTTGAGCCGGGCTTGCAGGGAAACCCGGCGAACCACGCCGATGCTTCCGGCGTGCTGATAATAAATCCGGTCGTCCACGGCGAAAGGGGGCTGGAGGAGGTGATCCATCATACGGCAACCGCTTGTGAAAGCAGATGCCGTGCAATCCCCCGCCGCCTATTGCCTGCCAGTGTGCAGTTCGTTGGCTGCTGCGATGGCCAGGGAAACCGCCACGTCTGAGTTCATGTGCTCCCACTGGCCCCAGCGGCCCAGCGGATAAACGCCGTTCGCCGCCGCCCAGGTCTTGACCGTTTCCACGGCCTGTGGTTTGTCGAGCGTGTTGACCGGGTAGGCGTAGGGATTGTGGTGGCGGAAGGCGTCGCCCTGCTTCGGCGAGCGCGCGGAATTCGTTTCCGTCCAGTAGCCGCGCGAGCCGGTGCAGAAGTTCGAGCGCAAAAGGATGCGATGGAAGCTTTTGGATTCGTCCGGGTCGTAGGTCCAGTGAGAATCGGAGGGCAGCGTGTCGGCGACATAGTCCACGTCGATGGGCACCTGCACGAGCCTGCCGATGGCGGCGCGCACCTCGTCGGGCATCGGTCCGGCTTCGGTCCAGAACGTCCAGGGAATCGAATTGACGATGGTTTCACCCTGGTAGCGGCCATTGACGGTGCACGCGGCGGGATCGACCGACGCGAGCTTTTCGCCGAGGTGCAGCTTGTCGCCGAGCGCGTCGCCCATGCGCCGCCAGACCTCGCCGTAGCCGTATTCCTTGGGGTAAAGGAACGTGCCGTGCGCGGGCAGCGCGCCGAACATCTTGTGCTCCAGACAGCTTTGCAGCGTTTCGCGGAAGGAGACGTTCGGCAGCTTGTAGAGCCAGTAGGTGCCAAGCGCGTTGGGGTCCATCGACCAGATTTTGCGGTTGTACGGCAGCATGTACTCCTGCGCGATGCAGTCGCCGAGCTTCCAAGTGATCCAGTCGGCGAACGCCTCGGGCTGCGGCGCACCGAGCACGCTGCCCGCCTTGGCGATGGATTCGAGGAAGTCGATCTGGTCACTCACCGGCAACTGCCAGAGGTTGCCCTCCAGCGGGTGGTCGAGTTCGATGCCCCGGATGCGGATTTTGGAAACGCGGTTGTGCTCCTGCCATTCCTCGCGCGGCATGAAGCGGAAAACGAGGTCGAGCACTTCCTTGCGCTTGAGGTCGAGAAAGTGGCCGCCGCCGATGTCCAGCGGCTTGCCGTCCACCTCGACGCTACGGCAGAGACCGCCCGCCTCGTTTTCTTTTTCCAGAACGACGAAGGATTCCTCGCCTAGCAGGCGCAGAGTGTGGGCAAACGCGAGGCCGGAAGGGCCTGCGCCCAAGATGACGTACTTGTAATGTTCCATGGAGAAAGTGTGGGGGTGTGGCCGGGGTGCCTCATTCGTAAAAATTAGCTGGATCGGTCGTGAAACTCCTGATCGACGATCAACCCATCGCGGATCGTATGGACCCAGTCGCAGGCGTCGGCAATGGCCGGGTTGTGGGTGACGAGGAGCAGCGCCTTATTGCGGCGGTGGACCAGTTCGGTCAGCAAGGCAAATACGCGGTCGGAGTTTGCGGTGTCGAGGTTGCCGGTGGGTTCGTCGGCCAGTATAACCTGCGGATCGTTCGCCAAGGCCCGGGCGATGGCCACGCGCTGTTGCTCGCCGCCGCTCAGGTGGCGGCTGGGACGATTCTTTTTGTTCTCCAGGCCCACGGCGTCGAGCAATTCCGCCGCGCGGTCGCGCATATCCGCTTCGTTCAGACGCCCGAGCTGGCGCATGGGGATCATGATGTTTTCGAGCGCGGTGAAATCCGTCAGCAAAAAGTGGAACTGGAAGATGAAGCCCAGCAGCGCGTTGCGTTGGCGCGAAAGCTCGTCGTCCGGCAGGTCCGACACTGGCTGGCCGCTGATGATGAGCCGCCCGGCGTCCGGGCGATCAAGCAACCCCAGAAT
Organism: uncultured Chthoniobacterales bacterium; assembly: GCA_964236475.1. GTDB lineage: Bacteria > Verrucomicrobiota > Verrucomicrobiia > Chthoniobacterales > SZAS-18 > CAHJWO01. The sequence continues at coordinate 12,919 of CAXSED010000059.1, read as the reverse complement.
GTAAAGCAGGGTACTCTTGCCGCAACCCGACGGCCCGACAACCGCGTGGACGTGCCCGCGCTCCAGCTTGAGCGAGACGCCGCGCAGGACATGGACCCGCGACTCCGCCTCGCCCAGAAAACGCTCCAGCCCGTCGCATTGCAGGCAGACGTTGTCGTCGGCGTCCCCGACCGGAGCCGTGGTTGGGAGGTCGTTCGTCATTGCCCGGAGCCGCGCAGGATGTCCACCGGCGCGAGATTGGCCGCGCGCCGCGCAGGGAAATAACTCGCGGTGAGCACCGCGAAAAAGGCGATCAGCGAAGCGTAATAATAGTGCTGCGGACTCCATGCCACGATAAAGTGGTCGGTGTAAAGGATGCCGCGTACCTTGATCGGAATCCGCGAGAGGCCGTAGGTGATCAAGGCCCCGAATCCCGCCCCCAGCAGCGATCCGAGCAGGGCGATGATAAAACCCTGGAAGACGAAAATCACCGTGATGTCGAACCGGCGGTAACCCATCGAGCGCAGGATGGCAATCTCACGTTGCTTGTCGAGCACGGTCATGGTCAGCGTGTTGAAAATGAGCACGCCCGCCAGCAGGATGATCAGGCTGACCGTGATGCCCGCCGAAATCCGCAACACGCTGAACACCTGCAAGTTGCCCGCCTCGCGCTCCTGCCACGAGCGCGCCCGGTGGCCGAACAATTGCTCGAAATGCTGCGAGATGGCCGGGGCGCGGTCGGGGTCGCGCAGGGTGACGACGATCTGCGAGACCATCGACGGCTTCTCCAACAATGATTGCGCGAGGCGCATGTTCACGTAGCCGCGCCGTTCGTCGATGATGTTGTTGCCGCTGCGGAACACGGCGCTCACGGTCATGGCCTTGCGCTCCGTGCCGTTGCCGATCAGCGTGACGCTGTCGCCGACCTTGAGCTGCATCTTGTCCGCGAGCAGCGAGCCGAGGATGATCCCGTCGGGCCGAACGCGGTAGTCGGCCAGCCTGCCGGCGATAATCTGGTCACCCAAGGCGGTGGCGCGGAGTTGCTGGTCGAGGTCAATTCCCTGGAGGTTGATCACTTCCGTCTGGAAGTCGCCCTGTGCGCTGACGTTGCCGATCACCACCGGCGCGCAGGCGATCACGTTGGAGAACTGCCGCGCCACGCGCATGATTTCCGCCGCGTCGGTGATGCCTTCGTAGTATTTGCGCCGTTGCTGGCCGCCCAGCATCCGGCCTTCGCTCGCCGTGTTGAAATTCGTATAGCGATCCTGAAACCGGTCGCTGATGACGATGGCCCCGGAGGTGCCGAGGATCGTGCGGATGAAATACTCCTGGAAACCCTGCGTCTGCGCCTGCGTGCAGATGAAAAACGCCACACCGAAGATCACGCCCAGCAGGCTGAAGATCAACGAGCGTTTCCGGCTGACCGTGAACCGCAGACCGATGTGGAGGGCAGGGCGCAAGGGAAATAAGGGCAGAAGGTGGCAATCGACAGCGGGCGATTATTTTTTGCCCTGGACGTCCTTGACCTTGATCGGACGTACGCGCTGGCCGGGGTGAAAGGCGTCCTGATCCTCGACGATGACCTGGTCACCCTCGCGCAAACCCGTGACGATTTCCGCGAAGTCCGCGCTCTTGAAGCCGATCTTGACCGGACGCTGCTCGACCACGCCGTCCTCGACGATGAGCACCTGGTCGATGTTGACCGCGCGCGCTGGAACGATCAGCGCGTTTTCCTTGCGGCCCACGGTGATGAGCATGTCGCCCGTCAGGCCGTAAAGGAACGGCTCGTCGGGTTTGCCGTCCACGTTGAGCACGACGTAATAACGCGAGCTGTTGGCCTCCGGGCTGGGCAGGATGGCGGTCAACGTGGCCACGTAGTTCTTATTGGCGTAGGAATACAGGTGCAGTTCGGCTTTCATACCGGTTCGCAGCGCGCCCACGTCTTCCTCGTTGACCAACCCGGACACGTAAGTATCCGACGAGGCAACGGTAAACAATGCTTGGTTGGGCAGGACGTACGAATTGTTGTTGTAGTTGATGACCGTAACGATACCGTCGAACGGCGCACGGACCTCGGTGCGCTTCAGCTGATCCTGATAGATCTTGAGCACGTTGTTGGTGGCATCTACCCCGCGTTGCAGTTCGAGCCGCTCGTTCTCCACGAGAATCTTGATGCGGTTCACGTCGTTTTCAGCGGCCTCGCGAGTGACGCGGGGCACGGCTCCGGGCGAGAGCTTGCTGTAAGCGGCGACCTGATCCTCCGCCGATTTGAGCGCGCCTGCGCTGCCCGGGCCGTTCTTCTGCCGGGAAACGGCAGAATCGTAATCGGCCTGCGCCTGCTTGACCTGCCGTTGCACGTTCTCGTCCACGACGGTGGCCATGAGCTGATCCGCCTTGACGGTGATGCCCTGCGATTGGTAGGTGGACCCCAGAGCGGGGTCGGTGTGCAGGTAACCCGCATTCTGCGCGAAGAGCGTCAAGGCATTGGTTGCGTTAATGGTAAACGTGCCATAGACCGTGGCCACCGCCGGGCCGCGCTCGACGGGAGCAACCTCCGCCGGGGCGCGGTTGATCACGGTGACGTAAAGATAGTAGCTGACGAGCAGCAGCGCGAAAAAGACGACGAGCAGCACCGCCCAGCGGAGAACGCTGAACAGCGCGGCTTGGCGGCGTGGGTTGGGTCGGGCGACGGTGGTCACTTCTTGGCGGGCGTTGGATGGTTGGCAGCGCGGGTGATGCGTGGTTCGTCGTTGGTCACGAACTGGAGATAGTTGCCGGTGATGCGGTCGAATTCCGCGTGCGCCAGGCTGCGCTCCAGGTCGGCGGCGAGCAAGCTGCTGCGGATGGAAAGGACCCCGCTCTGGGCGTCGAGGAATTCCAGTTGGGAGTTGATCCCTTGGGCAACGCCGGACTGGATAATGTTCAAAGTATTTTGCGCGGTGCCCACGCTGCCGCTCAGCGCGGCGGACGTGCTGGCGGCGTCGGCGAGGCGGGCGCGGACAATCGAAAGGTCCGAAGGAATGTCCCGTTCCAGCCGCGCGAGGCTGATGGTGAGCAGGTCGCGGCTGGCCTCCTGCCCGCGCACCGCGCCGCGCACCGTGCCGGTGTCGATGATGTTCCAGTTCCCCGTGATGCCGGGCCGGATTTCGGTGGTGCTGACCTGATCGCTGGAGCGCACGGCGTTGGGCGTGTCGTTGCGCACGTTGCTTTCCGGGACGGCCTCGCCGTTGAGGTACAGGCGCACCAGCGGGTAGTACCCGCCCTTGGCGATGTTCACGTCCTCCTGATAGGTGCGGATCAGGGCGCGCAGGGTACGCACGTCGGGTCGGCGTTCGAGAGCGCGGCGGGTCGCATCGGCGGGATCGAACGGCGGCATCGACTCGCCGAGGGTCCCGGCGAGCGTGATGCCCGCCAGCGCGTCCGCGCCGTGGACGCTCGGCTCGCGGCCCATGAGTTGGAGCAGCCGGGCCAAGTTGGTGCGGTACGTCCCGGTGGTGGCGAGGATGCCGGGGTCAAAATTTGCCCGCTGGACCTGCGCGGACAACAGCGCCGCGCGGCCCACCAGTCCGGCGCTGGCAAGCTGGCTCTGGCTCTGGATGTTGGTGGCCAGCACGTTGTCGGCGTCGTGGAGGATCGCCCCGCTTTTCTGCTGGTAGAGCGCCTGGAGGAACGTGGTGCGCGTGGCGTGCAACTGCGTGGCCGCCACCGAGTAAAGATTCTCCTGCGCGGCGAGCACCTGGGCGGTGCCGCGCCGGAACGCGGCGGGGATCGTGGCGTCGAAGATCGACTGGTAGAGCGTTTCCGTTCCCAGCGCGATGAGCTTGTTCTCATCTACGGTCGCGGTGACCAGCGTTTGCCTTTTGCCGTTGGCGTCGATGAACGGGATGCGCTGGCCGACGGTCTCCTGCTGCAACTCACCGGCGAGACCGCTGATCGTCAGGGCGGGTAAGGCGCGGGCGCGAAGCGTGAGGCGCGCGGCGGTGGCGGCGCTGATGGCATCCCGTTGCTGGATGATCTGCGGGTTGCGCTCGGCGGTTTCGCGCAGGCATTCCGCGAGGGTCAGCGTCTCGCCGCGCGCGGGTGCCACTGCCGTCCATGCGAGGCCCGCCAGCAGGAGCAGGCCGGGAAGCCAACGGATCAGGGTGGAGCGAAGCATGACGGGAGGCGGTGGTTACTTGGACGCCGGGATGGGAAACCGGCTGCTGCCTTGCGAGGGGCGGCCCGCCGCCATGGCGCGTTCCAGCCGCGCGAGCGCCAGGTTGTATGCCAGCCGTCCGCCTAGTTCGGAGGCCTGGACGCGGGTCAGGTCCGCGCGGCTTTGCAGCACGTCGAGCTGGGTGTTCAAACCAGCGTCGAAATTGTGGGTGGCGAGGTCGAGCGTGGTGTTGGCCAGCGCGATGTTCTGACCCAGGGGCCGGAGCGTGCTCTCGGCGGTCTTGAGCTGGTCGAAGGCCACCCGCACGTCCGTCTCCACCTGGAGACGCGTGGCCACGAGCTGCGCCGCCGCTTCGGCCTGTTGCGCGCGGATCCCGCGCACCCGACCCAGAGTGGCGAAGCCGTCGAAAAGCGTCCAGCTTCCCAGGATGCCAATGGTGTACCCCGCGAAATTGTCCTTCACGGCCAACTCGCTGGGCTGGCTGTAAATATCGTAGGCCGCGAACGCGCTGATCTGCGGGCGCGTGGCGGCTTTTTCGACGACGAGCTGGTGTTTGAGTACGTCGAGCGCGAGCTTGCGGCCTTCCAGCTCCGGACGCATCGCCGTGGCCCGGCCCAGGCATTCCTCCAGCGACATCGAGAAAGGCTGGTAATCCAGTGCGCCACGCACGCGGAACGGGGGGTCCATGGTTTCCTTCGGGTAACTCACGGCCAGCACCTGGCTGAGCGTGGCATAGGCCGTGCGCACGTTGGAACGCGCCTGGAGCAACGCCGGTTGTTCGTTGGCCAGGCTGACCTCGGCGCGGTTGACGTTGATCTGCCCGACCGAACCGGCGGCGAGCCGGTCGCGCTGGTCCTTGAGTTGCGCGCCGAGCAGATCGACCGCCTGCTGGCGCACGCCGATGCTCTGTTCCGCCGCCAACGTGCTGTAGAACGCCTCGCGCACCACCAGCGTCACCGTGTCGAGCGCGGCTTGCAGGTCCAGCCCGGCGACCTGTTCGACCAGCTTGGCGGCGGCAATGCGGTTACGCACCGCTCCCGAGGAATACAGGCTCTGCGCGATGCGTACATCCCCGAAATAGTCGTCCGGGCGGATATCGTTCTGGGTGCCGCCGTTGGAGGCGACACTTTGCTCACGCCGCTGGTAATAACCCGTGGAACTCAGTTGGGGAAAAATGCCCGCCTTCGCCTGGATGACCACGGCGTGCGCGGCATCCACCCGCCGGTTGGCGGCGATGACATCCGGGTTCTGCCGGGCCGCGAGGTCCAGGCATTCGGCCAGCGAGTAAGCAGGCACCGCGCGGGCCGTCGGGGACAGCGCCAGCACCCCGGCCAGCAGGCACCAGCCAGCCGCCGCGGCGCACCGGAACCGGAGAGAAGGAAAGTGTTGGATGCGGGCAGGTGGATTCATCGGGACGGCCCCGCTTTTAAGGGCGTGGCGGGCTTCGGCCAAGGAAAAAGTGTGCGCGGTCATGTCCCGCCGGACGGTCGATTGTCGGTTGACGCCGGGCAGCCCCGACAGTACAGACAAATCGCGCATTTTCATGTTCAAGGTTCCTTTTTTCGCTGGCAGTTCCAAACCGGTCGCCGAACGTTGCCGCACCGACTCGGCCACCAAGATGCGTTTGCGGTACGCGCCGTTTTATCAGGTAGCAGAAGAAGCAGACGGCCTGAACATTGTCGTCGATGGACGGCGCATGGTCATGATGGCCAGCAACGAATACCTCGGCCTGACGAGCCACCCCGAGGTGCGCGCGGCGGCGAAGAAAGCCATCGACGACTGGGGCACCAGCCCGTGCGGCTCGCGGCTGGCGAACGGCTCACGTGCTTATCACATTGAGTTGGAAGAGGAATTGGCGGCGTTCGTCGGCAAGGAAGCCTGCCAGGTGCTCGTCGCCGGGTACATGGCGTGTGTGGCGAGCGTGGCGTCGATTGCCCAGCGCAAGGACGTGGTCATCGCCGACAAAAGCATCCATGCCTCGCTCTGGGACGGCATCCGCCTGAGCGGCGCGGAGGTGGAACGATTCACCCATGGAGACATGGGTTCCCTGCGCGCCACGCTGGCCCAACTCTCGCCCGACCAGCCGAAGATCGTCGTGGTGGACGGCGTTTATTCCATGGAGGGTCACCTTGCGCCGATGCCTGAACTGGTCGCGTTGTGCGAGGAGTTCCAGGCATTTCTGGTCGTGGATGATTGCCACGGGTTCGGCGTGCTGGGGCGCGACGGGCGCGGCACGGTGGACCACTTCGGCCTGACCGACAAAACGGACCTCATCTGCGGCAGTTTTTCCAAGTCGCTGGCCAGCACGGGCGGGTTCATCGCGGCGGACAAGGCGACGATTGAATACCTGCGCAGTTCCAGCCAGCAGATCATTTTCAGCGCGGCAATCACGCCAAGCGCCGCCGCGACCGCGCTGGCCAGCTTGCGGGTGATGCAGCGCGAGCCGCAGCACCGTGAACGCCTGTGGGAGAACACACATTATTTACAGGGGATTCTCGACTCGCTGGGCCTCGATTATTGGGGCAGCCCGACCCCGGCGATTCCCATCGTCATCGGCGACAAGGAAAAGCTCTATTACATCTGGAAGTCGCTCCAGGATCAGGGGTTCTTTACCGTGATGTCCATTCCGCCCGGCGTGCCTGCGGGCAAGGACATGATCCGCATGGCCGTCAGCGCGTTGCACACCAAGGAGATCCTCGACCGGTTCGGCGATGCGCTCAAGAACGCCATCAAAAAGGCGAATTACCGTCCGCCCGACCTGAAGGCGGCCTGACCCGCCGGGTCATTTCAGCAACGCCAGCAGCTTCTTGAACAGCTCACCTTCCGTCCGCCCAAGCAGTTCCCAGGCAACCGTTTCGAGCGTCGTCACCCGGGCCTGAGCGATCTCGCGGAGTTCGTGCAACGCGAGGCGGTGGTCGGGCTCGGCGCGCGAGGCAACGGCGTCCGCCAACAGAAAAATCGTGTGGCCGCGTTCGCGCAGATCGAACACGGTCTGCCGGACGCACACGTGGGTTTCGATCCCCGCCACGAGCAACGTCAGCGGCAATTTATCCGGCTCGAAACAACCTGCCGCCGAGAACGCGTGTTTGGTGCGTGCTGGCGGGGTGTTCGCACCCAGCGCGGCGCGCACCGGGGCGACGGTCGGCCCGAGTTTGTCAGGCACCTGCTCCGAATGAAAAATCGGCAGGCCAAAGAGCTGCGCCACCGCCACGCTATCAGCCACGCGTTTTACCAGCGCGGTCGCCCCGGTCATCGCGGGAACGAGCCTTTCCTGCACGTCAATGATCAAGAGGCCGGTCTCGTTTGGATTCAATCGCCAACTCATGGTCGTTTTTTCTGTATCGACGCTAACCTCACGTTGCCAAGCCTCCAAATGCCTTTGCCGAACGAATTATCTGATATGAACGAAATTCCGCCCAAGCACGAAACCCCGCCGCAGCCCGTGGCCCTCACGCCAGAAAAAGAAACGATCCGCGTCTCGCAGGAAGAATTCGTCGATGACATGGCTGGCCCATCCATGGATAAATCCGAGTACGAAGCAACCGGGAGCAAACCTGCCGATCTGCGGCCCGCCACGGATGCCGACGAAACTCTGCGAAAAGATCAATCGTAACGCTCTGTCTTCGGTGAGCCAATCTGGCTCGCTAATAGCGACAAGGCGACGCTCGCTGCCCTCTTTGCACAAACGTGTAAAATCGTCATAGAACGAAATTTTTATGACCCTGTCGAACGATCCCAAACGTATCTAGAATATGAGCACATCACACACCCCTGAAGCCGACGAGTCCAACACGATCAAAGACCCGGACACCTGGGCTACTGGCGACGAACCTGCCACGGGCGCACAGCTTTCCTACTTGAAGACGCTTTCTACTGAGGCCAAGGAAGAGTTTGACGAGAAAGCTGCGATCACCAAAGCGGACGCGTCCAAGCGCATTGAGGAACTGCGCGCTGGCAACGCCCGCGTGCACGAAAGTAAGTGAACGCTGGGCCTCTTGGCCTGTCCAAATTTAAGTGCGGGCACGCGGTGTGCTCGACAGTCCGTAGGGAGTGCGCGGTGGGTTGAATCCTCCGCGCATTTCGGCTACATTTACCCAACGTGGTCATCCCGTTACATGAAAGTCTAAAATGATGAATAATTTTACTCCCAGAGCACAGCAGGTGTTGGCGTTAGCAAGGAAAGAAGCGGATCGCTTCAACCACAACTACGTCGGCACCGAGCATCTGTTGCTCGGACTGATCAAACTCGGCCAGGGAGTTGCCGTCAACGTGCTTCAGAAGATGGGTCTCGACATGGAGACCGTGCGGATGGAAATCGAAAAGCAGGTTGGCAGCGGGCCGGAAACCAAAATGGTCGGCAACATCCCGTACACGCCGCGTGTTAAGAAAGTGCTCGCGCTGGCGGGCAAGGAGGCCAAGAGCCTCAACCATTCCTACGTCGGCACCGAGCACATCCTGCTCGGTCTGCTGCGCGAGGGCGAAGGCGTCGCCGCCCGGGTGCTCAAGAGCCTGGAAGTCGACATCGAGCGCACCCGCAACGAAATTCTCAAAGAGCTGGACCCGAACTTCACCCCGCCGGAGGCGGAACAGGAAATGCCCACTGAAAACGGCAACAAAAAGGACGTGAAAACCCCGGCGTTGCGTGCCTTTGGCCGCGACCTGACCGAACTCGCCAAGAAGGGCGAACTGGACCCGGTGATTGGCCGCAAGAACGAGATCGAGCGCGTCATCCAAGTGCTCTGCCGCCGCACGAAGAACAATCCCGTGCTGCTCGGCGAAGCCGGGGTCGGCAAGACCGCCATCGCGGAAGGTTTGGCGCAGGAAATCGCCGGTGGCAACGTGCCCGAACTGCTGCGCGACAAGAAGGTTGTTACGCTCGACCTCGCGCTGATGGTTGCGGGCACCAAGTATCGCGGCCAGTTCGAGGAACGCATCAAAGCGGTGATGGACGAAATCCGTCGCTCGCGCAACGTGATCCTGTTCATCGACGAGTTGCACACCATCGTCGGTGCTGGCTCGGCGGAAGGCGCTATGGACGCGAGCAACATCATCAAACCGGCGTTGAGCCGGGGTGAATTGCAATGCGTTGGCGCGACGACCCTCAACGAGTACCGCAAGTACATCGAGAAAGACGCCGCCCTCGAACGCCGCTTCCAGACCGTTAAGGTCGAGGCACCCAGCGTGGATGAGGCAATCCTCATCCTCAAGGGATTGCGTCCGAAGTACGAGGCGCACCACAAGGCGAAGCTGACCGATCAGGCGCTGGAAAGTGCCGTTAAATTGTCGGATCGTTACATCACCAGCCGGTTTCTGCCCGACAAGGCCATCGACGTGATGGACGAGGCCGGAGCACGCGCCCGCATCGGTGCCATGACCCGTCCGCCGGACGTGAAGGAAATCGAGAAAGAGATCGAAGACATCCGCGTCGAGAAGGAGGCAGCCATCAAGGCCCAGGACTTCGAGAAGGCGGCCAGCCTCCGCGACACCGAAAAGCAGGCCAAGGACCGCTTGGAGAAAATCCTGAGCGATTGGCGCGAACAACGTGAAGAGAAGGAAGTTCTCGTCACGGAAGACGACATCATGCACATCGTCAGCAAGTTTACCGGGGTTCCGCTCCAGCGCATGGAGCAGAAGGAAACCCTAAAACTGCTGGCCATGGAAAGCGAATTGCGTACCTCGGTCATCGGTCAGGACGAAGCGGTGATTGCCATTAGTAAGGCACTCCGCCGCAGCCGTGCGGACTTGAAGGACCCGAAGCGTCCGATTGGTTCGTTCATCTTCCTCGGCCCAACGGGCGTGGGCAAGACGTTCCTGGCGCGCACGCTGGCGGAGTTCATGTTCGGTGATCAGGATGCGCTCATCCAGATCGACATGAGCGAGTACATGGAGAAGTTCACCGCGAGCCGTCTGATCGGTTCACCTCCCGGCTACGTCGGTTACGAGGAGGGTGGCCAGCTCTCCGAGGCTGTGCGACGCCGTCCGTACTCGGTCGTGCTGTTCGACGAGATCGAGAAGGCGCATCCCGACGTGATGAACCTACTGCTCCAAATTCTGGAGGAAGGCAAAATTACGGATTCGCTGGGCCGCAAGATCGACTTCCGCAACACGATTATCATCATGACCTCCAACGTGGGCGCGGAACTCATCAAGCGGCAGATGTCGCTCGGGTTCGGCGTACCGAAGGACGATCAGGATTATGAGTCGATGAAGGGCAAAATCCTGGAAGAGTCGAAGCGGGTGTTCAAGCCGGAGTTCCTCAACCGTCTGGATGACCTGATTGTCTTCCACACGCTGACGAAGACGGACCTGATACGCATCGTGGATTTGGAAGTCTTCAAGGTGGTGGGCCGCATCAAGAACAAGGATATCCATGTCACGCTCAACGAAGCCGCCAAGGAGTTCTTGATCGAGAAGGGATATGACCCGACTTATGGCGCGCGTCCGATGCGCCGGGCGGTCGAGAAGTATCTTGAAGACCCGTTCGCGGAAGAACTCCTGCGTGGCAATGTGAAGGCCGGCGATACGCTGGAGATCACGCTCGACGGCACTAAGCTCGGCTTCCATGTGGTGTCGAGCAAGGAGGAGGCCAGCAACAGCGAGCCTGCCGCGACGGCGTAAGCTTCCAACGGCAATCTCAGAAATCTAAACCGCCGCCAGACGCAAGTTTGGCGGCGGTTTTCGTTGCGGTGGAGCGCGTCAGGACCGCTCCTCGCTTAGATCGGACAAAGCGGGTGCTGCCGTGTCGCGGATATTCTTCTGCACCGCGACGGCGGCAAACAGGCTAAGTACGAAGGACATCGCGTAGAAGCCCTTCTCGGATAACGCGAGCGAGGCGTTCCATAGTCCGATGATCAACAGCAAGACGGATGTGCAAAGGGAGAACCAGCTCAGGCTATAGTAAATGCCGGTCACCGGGATGCCCTGGAGCCGGTCCCGAACCGATTTTTGTAGGGAAACGGCAGAAAATAGACCGTACATCAGCACGGTGAAATAATATCCCTTTTCGTTGAGTTGCATCTGCGCGTTCCAGAGGCCGATAAGATATGCGAGGCTTCCGACGAAAAGTGCGGCCCAAGATGCTCCGACGAATGCGGCAGTGGGTGGTTGAGTTTGCGATTTCATGAGGACCAACCTGCCGGGAAAACTCCCGTGGCGGAAATCGAAAAACCTCGAACCGTTATTCGTTTTCTCAATGTGGCTCGCCGGTCTTGCCCAAGGCCTCCCGCATCCGCGCAAAATGGCTCTTGGCGCTGGTTTCGCTGGCGGGGGCGTTGAGCACTTGGCCGATATTCACCATCTCCAGATGGTCGCGTGATAATTCTTTGAAGAACGTGCTCGGCGCGCACGAGACAGCGCTGCCGTACTTGGTGCGGTTGACGCAATATGACATCGTCAGTTGTTGGCGCGCTCGGGTGATCCCGACGTACAAAAGCCGCCGTTCTTCATCCACCGTGCCTTCGGAGCGGGAGCGTTCGTGTGGGATGAGGCCCTCTTCCACGCCCACCAGAAAAACGTGGGGAAATTCCAACCCCTTCGCGGCGTGGAGCGTGATCAGCGTCACCTGCGGAATAGCTTCCTCCTGCTCTTCCTTTTTCTTTTCCTGGCGGTCCCGGTCGAGCGCCACACGGTCCACGAACCCGCGTAACCCACCGTCGGGCTGGCGTTTCTGATAGCGTTCCAAATCGCGCAGCATGTCGCGCACATTGATTTCGCGCGCCGTCGCCTCGCCCTCGGTTTTACACGTCCGGCGCATCTCGGCGTAAAAACCGATTTCTTCCAGCAGCGCGGCAGTCACTCCGGCGTGATCTGCACCGGGTTCGAGCATCCGTGACTCGAAGCGATCCATCAACTCAACAAACGCCGCGAACGCCGTGCGCGTCCGCGCGCTGACTGTTTCCAGGAACGCTTCGTCGCTGATCGCCGCGAAGAGACTCATCTTGTGGACGCGCGAATAATCCAGCGCGCGCTCGATGGTCGTGTCGCCCAAGCCGCGCGGCGGAAAATTGATGATGCGCAGCAGCGCGTTGTCGTCATCGGTGTTGAGCAGGCAGGCGATGTAGGCGAGCAACTCCTTGACCTCACGCCGGTCGAAGATGCTCTGTCCGCCGATAATCCGGTAGGGGATGTTGCTCTCTTTGAGAGCCAACTCGAACGTCTTCGACTGCGCGTTCATGCGAAACAGAATGGCAAAATCGTCCCATGAGTTCACCACGCCCGCCGACTTCAGGCGGTGCATCTCGGTCACGACGTAAGCCGCTTCTTCCTGGTCGGTTGGCGCGGGAACCACACGCACCTTTTCGCCGGTGCCGTGCTCGCTCCAGAGCGTCTTGGGACGGCGGCGCGGGTTGTTTTTAATGAGAGAATTCGCCGTGTGCAGGATGGCATTAGTGGAGCGATAATTTTGCTCCAGCTTGATCACCGTCGGGTTCGGGAAATGCCGCTCGAATTCGAGGATGTTCGCCACCTCCGCTCCGCGCCACCCATAAATGGATTGGTCGTCGTCGCCGACCACGCAGACGTTTGGCGGCTGCCCGTGCGCAAGCAGCGAAACGAGGTCGAGCTGGAGCCGGTTGGTGTCCTGAAACTCGTCCACCATCAGGTAGTGGAAACGGTCGTTCCACTTTTGCCGCGCATCGGGGTTTTCCCGCAGAATGCGCACGGCGAGCAGCAACAGGTCGTCAAAATCGACGGCGTTCATGCGCTTGAGTTCCGCCTGGTAGCGGTTGAACACCGCGCCGACGAGCGTGTCCTCCTTCGGCACGCCGCCCGCCGCGATGCGCGGGT
>CAXSED010000058.1:0-28009 GCA_964236475.1 uncultured Chthoniobacterales bacterium | reverse complement strand
CGCTCGGGCAGTTCAATCCCGGGTTGCTCGAATACGTGACGACGTTCAGCCGCGAACCGAATACCTTGTCCGACGGCACCAAGCGCGCCAACGTGCTCAACGGCATCGGCGGGCTGCGCACCACGTTGACCAACGTGCTCGGCAGCGCCAAGGCGCAGCAGATCGAACGACTTTTCCCCTCGTCACCCGGCCGTCCCGCCCCGCCAATCCGCAGCGTCGTGGATTTTTGCAGCCGGGCGCAGTTGACCACCGCGGACTGGGACACCATCACGCCCTATCTGACCATGAGCAGTGGCACTTATTGTGTCGGGTTGGTCAACGTAAACACCGCGAGCGCAACCGTGTTGTCCTGCCTGCCTTCCATGACCGTGGACCTCGCCACGCAGATCGTCACCGCCCGGGCGCAGCAATCCACGCCGTCGACCAATCTCCAATGGGTCGCCGCGATCCTGCCTTCCAATGTCCGCCAGGACGCGGGACGCTGGATGACCACGCGCAGCTATCAGGTCAGCGCGGACGTTGCCGCCGTGGGCCGGAACGGACGCGGCTACCGGCGCACGCTGTTCGTGATCGACTCCAGCGCGATGCCGATCACCGGCGCGACCACGCCGCAGATCGTCTACCGGCGCAATCTAACCAACCTCGGCTGGGCACTCGGCAGCGACGCGCGCGCCAGTCTGCCCACCGCCGCGAACATCGCCGCCGGGACCGCCAAGGCAGGCACAACCCCCGCGCCGAAAGGGGGCACCACGCCATGATGAAAACACTCGTGCCCGCGAATTTGAATCTGAACCTGAATCGGCTCGGCAGCTGGCAACTCGCCGCCGCGCGGGTCAAAAAACGGCTCCAAACGCGATCGGTGCTGGCGTTGACGCTGACGGCGGACCATGTCGAGATCGCATTGGTGCGGGGCACGGCGGACGGCGAGATCGTGCCGCAATTGTTCCCATCCGTGGCGTTGAGCGTGGAAGAAATCTACCGCAACCCGGAGCGCGCCGGGGCGACGCTGGCGGCGGCTTTGGAAGTGGCCTCGTTGCGGGAGAAGCGGTGCGCGGTGGGCGTCCCCCCGGCGTGGGCGTTGACGGCGTCCGCCGAGTTGCCGTCGGTCAGCCCGGAGGATTTGCGCGGATACCTGGAAATCCGCGCCGAGAGGGAATTTTCGGTGCCACTGAGCGAACTCAGGCTGGGCTATTCGGCGTACACCCTGGCCGACGGCACGAGCCGCGCGACGCTGGCCGCGCTGCCCGCCAAACGACTCGACGCCGTCGAGAAAATGCTCGCGGCGGCGGGACGGCGCGCCGTGTCGATCTCTCTCGCGCTGGACGCGGTGTTTTCCGACGAGGAACCGACGCGCCTGCACCTGCTGGCGGACGGCGGCCACGTCGATGTCGTCGTGACCGCAGGAGTGCTGCTGGCGGGTCAGGGCGTGGCGGCGTTGCGCACGCTCCCCGGCCCGAACGGACACAAAAACGAGGCAGCCCTCACCGAGGACGCGCTGCTGGCGGACGCGGGCACCGCGCTCGTCGTGCCCTCTGTGGCCAACGGCAACGGCGGCGCGTTCAACCCGGCGGCGTTTTGCCGGGAGGTACGCATCACGCTGGGGCGGCTGCCGACCACCGTGCAGGCGCAGGTGCGCACGGCGCACTTTCGCGGCGCGCCGGACGCCGCCCGGCAGCTTTGCCAGGAGACGCGCGAAGGCCTGGCGCGCATGGGCATCGACGCCCCCACTGAGTGCCTTCCGGACGACCGCCCGGTGCCGCCGGTCTGCGCCTTGCGCTTCCTGCAACGGGAGACCGTGCCGTTCGAGTTCGTCGTCCCGGTGCCGAACCGCTGGGAACAGACGTTTCACCGCTTCAACACCCCACGAGGACGCAAGATCGCGGGCGGGTTGCTCGCGTTGATCCTCCTGCCGATGTTGCTGTTCTTCGCCCGCTCACGACAGGAAAACAGCCTCACGTCCGAGTGGGCGAACATGCGCAACCAGGTCGCCGACCTCGACATCCTCCAGCAGAAAATCCGCCGGTTCCGGCCATGGTACGACCGCACGCCCGCGCGGCTCCAGTTGCTCGAAGGGCTGTTCGCCGCGTTCCCCGACGGCGGCGACGTGTGGGCCAAGAGCATCACGATCAAGGGCACCACGGTTTCCTGCACGGGATTTGCGCGGAGCGAGGATGCGCGCCTGGCCATGATGAAACGGCTCATCGCGCGGCCCGAGGTCAGCGAACTGAAAACCGTGCAGACGCGCGGGGTCAACCCCGTCCAATTCACCTTTACCTACCGCTGGGGCACGAACCACGACAAACAAGCGTGACGGGAGATTTTCATGACCAATCCTGATCGCCAGAATTTATTGAAAATCGTCGCCGGGGCGTGTGTTGGGCTGTACCTGCTCAACTGGGTCGTGATCGACCCCGCGATCCACCATTGGTCCGAGCAGAGCGACCGGATCGCCGCGCTCCGCGCCAAAGTGGACAAGGGCCGTTCGCTCCTAGACCGCGAGGACCGCATCCGCAACCTGTGGGCGGCCATGCTGCGCGCGAATCTGCCGCCGGATGTCTCCGCCGCCCAGGCCGCGTGCGAAACGGCGGTCAGCCGCTGGCAAGGCGAGAGCGGCATCAGCGTGACCAGCCTGACCCCGCAATGGCAGACGCGGGAGGACGAGGGCTACGACGACTTCGAATACCGCGCGGCGATGACCGGCGATCAAGTGTCGCTTGGACGGTTTCTTTATGAACTGGGCACCGACCCCATGCCGTGCAATCTGGAGGAGTGCGAGATCAGCACCCGGGACGCGCATGGCTCGCAGCTCAACATGGCCGCGCGTTTTTCGTTCGTGCGGGTGGACCCCGACATCAATGCGGGCACCGGCAGCGCCAGCGGCAGCCGGACCTCACGAGGAGGCAGCGGTGACGAGTAAATCGCCGCCGCGAAAAGCAGTCTGGCCGGTTGCGCTGGCTCTGCTGGCTTTTGTTCGCCTCCATGCCGCCGAGGGAGCGCAGCCCTCGCCCACGCCTGCCACCGGCATCCCGACCGCGCTCCTGACCTACGACAGCTTTCGGCTCGTGCATACGCGCAACGTTTTCGATCCTGACCGCCGACCCGTCCGGCCTGTCTCCAACGCGCCGTCCCTCCCCGCTACCCGGTCGGATTACGTTGCTTTGACCGGCACGCTGCTCAGCGCGGAGAAATCCTACGCTTTTTTCTCCGGTTCGCGGTCGGAATTCAATAGGGTCCTCACCGTGCGGGAAAAAATTGCCAACGCCGTCATCACCGGGATCACCAGCGCGAACATCGAAGTCGAGCGCGACGGAAAGCACATCACCATCGCCGTCGGTCAAACCGTGCCCTTCGATAACCAGACCGCCCCGGGGACGCCACCCGTAGAGGCACCCGCCACCGTCGCCGTTTCCACCGAGAGTTCCCCGACCGGAACTGCTCCGGCGGCCAGCACAACCACAACCGCCGGCCCGGCAGGTTATGCCCGCCAGTCGGCGACGGGTGCCACCCCCACCACCCCGAAAGGCCCTCCCCCCAATCTCGACGAAGTCCGCCGCCGCATGATGGAAAAACGTCAACAGGAACTCAAATGAACGCCCGCCACCTGCTTCCCCTTCTTCTCACCAGTTGCCTCGGCACGCTCCTACCCACCGCCGCCCGGGCGCAACGCGACCGCGACCCGCTGGCCGACCCGCTGCCCGTGGCCGATGGGGCAGCCTACGCCGAGGTGGACATCGCCCAGCTCGATCTCGCCATGCCGCCCCCGCCGCTCGCCGGGCCGCCGCCCGTCACCGCGCCCGGCGGCGACACCGGCGCGGGTCGCTCCAGCCTGCCGTCCACGCCGCGCGACGCCGCCCCCGCCCCCGCGCCTACGCCCGCCCCGGGCACCATCCGGCTCAACTTCCAGAACGCTCAGCTCAGCGACGTGCTCAATTCGCTCAGCGCCGCCGCCGGTTTCATCGTCGTGCAACAGGCCGCCGTCACGGGCACGATCAACCTCAACAGCCAGCAACCCGTCACCCCCGACGAGGCGGTGGATGCGCTCAACAGCGCGTTGATCGACAAGGGTTACGTTGCCATCCGCAACGGGCGCGTTCTCAAGATCATCGCCCGCGAAGGCGCACAGAAAAACGACCTGCCGGTCATCCCGGGCAGCGATCCCAAGAGCATCCCGCGCAAGGATAACATCGTCACCCAGATCATGCCCGTGCGTTACATCGAAGTGGCCAAGCTCGTGGACACCCTGCGCCCGTTGCTCTCGGACAGCGCCACCATCGCCTCCAACGACAACGCCAACGCCGTCGTGCTCACCGACACGCAGGCAAACATCCACCGCATCGCCGAGATCATCCACGCGCTCGACAGCTCGGTGTCCAGCATCTCGGTGATCCGCGTTTATACCCTGCGTTACGCCGACGCCAAGGAGTTGGCCGATGTCGTGACCCAGCTTTTCGAGCCCGACTCCGCCAAGCAGTCCAGACAGCAGCCTGCCCAGGGGTTCCCGTTCTTCGGCGGCAACCGGGGTGGTAATCAGCAGGCTGCCGCCAGCACCGCGCCGACCAGCGAGGCCCGGCAGGCGGCGTCGCGCGTGATCGCGGTGGCCGACGAGACGACCAATTCCGTCGTCGTCAGCGCGCCGGATGAGTTCATGAGCGCCATCGACGATCTCGTCACCAAGCTCGACACCAACACGACCGAGGTCACCGAGACCCAGATTTTCAAGCTCCAACACGCGGATGCGACGGAGGTGGCCGCTTCGCTCACGGCGCTCTACTCCGATCAGACGACCGCGAACGGCGCGGCGGGCGGCAACAACAATAACAACAACAACCGCGGGGGCAACAACCGCGGTTTTCCGGGACAAGGCAACAACGGCGCGGCGGCCAGCACGGTCAGCGAGCGGGCCTTGCAACAGGCCCGGGTCATCGCCGTGGCCGACCCGAGAACGAACTCCGTGCTCGTCAACGCTTCGCGGGCCTCCATCGCACAAATCGCTCTGTTGGTGGGTCGGCTCGACGCCAGCGACAGCAAGAAACAACACATCTACGTCCATTCGCTTGCCCACGCCGACCCGGAAAACGTCGCCGCCATCCTCAGCGGCATGTTCAGTGTGAGCAGCACCAATTCCACCTTCGTGCAGCCTTCCACCACCCGGCTCGACACCCGCTCGCAAACCGGACTCACCACCGACGCGCAGAGTACGCTCGGCGGGAGCAGCAGTTCGAGTAGCAGCAACCGTTCTGGCAGCGGTCTGCGCTAGAGATCCTGGTTTTATGATGAAAATCTCCCCCTTCAGCCGGTTGGCCCTTGTCGCCTGCGTGTTCAGCCTGGTTTCCACGGCACGCCTGTCCGCCCAGACGAATACTAACACTGGCCAGCGCAACACCGGCGCCACCGGCAATACCGGCAACACCGGCAACACCGGCAACAACCAGCAGCGAACAGGTGCCGGGGGAACTTCCAGCGCGAACACCGGCACGGCCTCCAGCACGCGCACGTACCGCAACGCCACGCAGCTCGGCGACGCCCTCATCCAGATCGACCCGGAAACCCGGTCACTGATCATCGTCGCCGACGAAGACACCAACAAGGAAATCTCCAAGGTCATCACCAACCTCGACCGGCCCAAGCCGCAGGTGCTCATCAAGGTGCTCTTCGCGCAGGTCACCCTCGACAACGACTCCGATTTCGGCGTGGAAGGCAGCTACAATTTTAACGTGGGCAGTTCGCCGATCACCACCCTGCTCTCCGCCGCCACGACCGCCGCGGCAGGCACCACCACCAGCAGCACCGCGCCCGCCACGAACACCAGTACCACGACCACCACGCCACTGACCAACGGCGGCACCCGGACCACCACGTCCACCACTTCTAACATTCCCTACACCGGGACCACCAGCGGCACCGCCGGACCCGCCACCAATTTCGGTCTCGCCAGCCAGACGACCGGCGGCTTCTTCCGGCTCAACACCCAGTACGCCACCGCCACGCTTTACGCCCTGTCGCAACGCGGCAAGGTCGCCGTGCTTTCGCGCCCGTCCATCCTGGCGCGCAACAACCAGGAAGCCGTCATCCTCGTCGGCCAATCCGTGCCGCTGCCCTCCGGCAACGTGATCAGCGACACGGGGGCGAACAGCACCAGCGTCCAGTACACCGATGTCGGGATCATCCTGCGCGTGACGCCGTTCATCACGACCAACAAGAACATCGAAATGATCGTCTCACCGGAGATCAGTTCGCTTTCTACCACGTCGGTGCAGATTTCGCAGAATTTCAGCGCACCGATCATCAACAAGACCTCGGCGGAGACGGTGGTGGTGACTCCGGACCAGACGACCGTGGTCATCGGCGGATTGATGCAAAAGACCGATAGCACGCAGGTCAACAAGGTGCCGTTGCTGGGGGACATCCCGTTTCTGGGAAATGCGTTCAAGCGCACCACCAAGACGAGTAACAAGACGGAACTGGTGATCTTCATGACGCCCTACATCGTCGAGGGCACGGACAAGTTGGAAAACATGGGCGTCGATGATCTCAACCGAACCGATCTGCCGCAAGAGGCGTTCACACCCAAGGATGTGTCGCAATATCTCGACAACAATTACACCCTGTTCCCGAAGGCCACGCCAGCGGCGATCACGACCGTGACGACCACCAAGAAGACAACGCGCGTGCGGAAGGCGTCCACCGTGGATAAATAACGGGGCGCAATCTTTAAACTTCCGTCATCCTGAGCAGAGTGTAACGGAGCCGAAGGATGACAGAGGTTTTTACGAACGTAGAAGCTCTACTTTCGGCGCGGGATCAGCTTCTCTAGCGTCGCGTTCGCCGCCAGCATCTCGCTCGCTTCCACGAACGTCTTCACCAACTCCGCCGGTGACGCCCCTGCCGGGCTAACCACCTCGAACTCCCGCGCCGTCACCCGCACCGTGCCCGCGAATCCGGCGAGGCGCACCGTGCATTCGCTGCAATCCGGCGGGTACTGCAAATCCGCCGCACCCCCCGGGGCTTCCTCCAGTTCGTCGATCAAATCTTCCATGTTGATGGACTCGCCAAACTTCAGCGACACCCGGTTGAAAATCCCGGCGAACACCTCGTTGAGACTGCCATCGGCAAACACCGCGATGTCGCGGATCGTGTGCAGATCGTGGACCAGGAAACAGTCGCCCGGGTCGGCGGGATCGAGTTCGTAGCGCACGTCGAGCGTGAAGTCGATGGTGGTCAACGTGGCGTCGGGCGCGCCAATGTTGAAACTGATTTCCTTGCGTTTGTACCCCCGGGCGGCGCGCAGTTTCTCGAACAACTCGCGCGCCAGCCGGTCGAGGTCCGGCTCGCTCATGGCCGGGAACTGCCGCTCGAAGGAATGGTCGGGCAGCAGCGCCGGGATTTTGTGGAAGCCTTTGCGGAAGCCGAGCAGGTTTTTGACGTTGCCGGGTCGGGAACCGAGCAGGTGGACGTTGCGCACTTCGGCGGTGGAGGAATTCGACATAAAATGGGTCCGGCAACCTAGCACAAACCGAGCAGTTTATCGACGCTTTGACGCCCGAAAATACCCTGCGAAAATCGGGCCGATTTTGAGTCCGAACCCACCCTGAAATTCGTACCGTTTCCATGGCCGAGCTTTTGCAAGAATTGACCGAGGCCCAGGGCGCAACGCCCACCGTGGATGCCCGGGAACCCGCCCGCCTGTGGATGCCGCGCCGGGTTGTTTTTACCCCGGCGGCGCTGGCCGAAACCCACGGTCGGCGCATCCGCGAGCGGGTGGAATCCTTAGGACTGCCCGTCGAGGAACTGCCCGCCAACCGTCTAATGGGCCTGCGTGGCAGCGACGAGCGCGAAACATACCGCTTGGGCAAGTCCACGCTGGCCGTCGTGACGGCCCCGCCGGGGGCGTTCAAACTGCAACCCATTCCCCCATCGGCGGACTGGCAGTTCCATCTGGCGGAGGGTTGCCCGGCGCATTGCCAGTATTGCTACCTCGCCGGGAGCCTGAGCGGCCCGCCGGTGGTACGTGTATTTGCCAACCTGCCCGCGATTCTGGATAACCTGGCAGCCTACGTCCGGCCCGAGCGACCAGAAACGAGTTTCGAGGTGTCGTGCTACACCGATCCGCTGGGTATCGAGCACTTGACGGGCAGTCTCGCGGAGTGCATTCGCTGGTTCGGCGCGCAGCCTACCGCCGATGGCGCGCACCTGCGCTGGGTGAGCAAATTCGCCGCCGTGGAACCTCTCCTTGCCCTGCCGCACGGAGGACGCACGCGCTGCCGGGCCAGCGTCAACGCCGCGCCGGTCTCGCGTAAACTCGAAGGCGGCACCGCCCCGGTCGCCGCACGGCTGGCGGGCCTGCGGCGTCTTGCCATCGAGGGAGGCTACCCGGTGGGCCTGGTGATTGCCCCGATCATGCCCATCGACGATTGGGAAACCGAGTACGGCACGCTGCTCGCCCAGGCCGCCGACGCGCTTGCCGGGGCCGCCGACGTGACGGTCGAACTCATCACCCACCGGTTCACCCCCGGCAGCAAGGAGATCCTCCAGGGCTGGTATCCGAACACGACACTCGACCTCGACGAAGCCGGACGCGCCCGCAAATTCAACAAATACGGCGGCGTAAAGTACGTCTACCCGCGCGACACGATGGGCGCATTGCGCGGATTCTTCGAGCGCGAAATCGCCGCCCGCCTGCCCCAAGCCCGCATCCTGTATTGGACCTGACCTCCGACTACGGGCTGGCCGCGCTCTGCCGTTTCTGACGCTTCGCCTCGCCCTTGCAACGCTCGGAACAAAACCGCACCTCGTCCCAGCAACGCTCCCATTTCTTGCGCCAGTCGAAAGGCCGCCCACACTGAGCGCAAATTTTCTGAGGCAAGTTTTTGCTCATGGTTTGCGCGGGCCGCTCTGCCAATCGGCCTTCCGCCATTACAATCCGGTTCCCTGCGCACGCTCCTGCGGGGTGCGGTCCAGACCGGCGGGACGGCCTTCCTCCACGGAAATGGATCCGTCGTGATTTTTGTCGATGCGGTCGAAAATCGCGCTGACCGCCACGTCGCGTGCTTTGCCGGTGGTCAACTCCGCGCGAGTCAGTTTACCGTCGTGGTTGGCGTCCAACCGCGAGAACGTGCTGGCCCTCCCAGCCCGCTCGACCTCGTTCCATTGCGCTGAGGTCAGCGAGCCGTCCGCGCCCAGACTGTAAACCGTCAGCATGGCGTCGGCAAATCCGGCGTTGAACTCGGCCCGCGAAACTTTGCCATCATGGTTGGTGTCCATCTGCTGCAAAAGGGTCGGCGGGGGCGGGGGCGGTTGCACGAGGTTGCAGCCTCCGGCGACGGCGGCAAATAGCATGGCACAGCAGGCGGGTACAGAGAACGGGGGTTTCATCGCCGACGACTTTTACAGAATCCGGCGGCACTTGTCACCGCCGGAATTTATTGGCGTAAATGCCCCCTGAGTGGATAGTTTTCAGGGGTGGTTAGCCGGGTCGCGGTCCGCCGCGCGCGCGATGCCGAAGTTGCGCGCCTCGGCCTCGGTGATGACGCCGTCGTGGTTGGCGTCGATCCGCGCGAAGATGCGATGCACGACCAGATCTCGCCGCTTGCCGTGGGTCAGTTCGTCGCGGGTCAGTTTGCCGTCATGGTTGCGGTCCAACAGTCGGAACGAACTTTTCGTTTTGTCCTGGTCGGCGCGTTCGATGGCGTCCCACTCCGCGAGGGTGACGGAGCCGTCGCCGTTGCGGTTGTATTGTGAGAAGATCGTGTCCGCGAAACCAGCGTTGAACTCGGCGTAGGTCACCTTGCCGTCGTTGTTCGTGTCGAGCTGATGGAAGCGTGTCACGAATCCCCCAGCCACCTGATGGGTATTGGCATCTGCCGTGGACTGACAGCCGTTGGCAAAGGCGAGGGTAAGCAGGGCGGCGGACGCGAGGGCGGCGGAAGACAGAAGTTTCATAGGGTAAAACAGTTGGAACGGTCGCCGGGGGCCAAACGGTTGCCTGCCAGCATGGATGGTCACTTGTGCAGCGCGGCGGCGCCATGAGCAGCAGCCTCGGTTTCCTCGTCTTTCCAGGGAACACCGCCCCTGCCATCGCCGCCGGGGTCGTCAACACCGCCGCTGCCGCCTGCCGGTGGCGTGGGCACGAGGTGGGTGCCGTCGTCATCATCGCCATCGTTGTCATCGTCGAATTGATGGACGTGCGGATCGACAAAATGGTCCAACGCGATAAAAAGCGCCTTGGCGTGGCGTGCCACGAGCAGGTTGACCAGTGGAATGGGCAGCACCGTGCTGGCGATGAGCTGCCAGGTGGTGATGTCGTTCATTTCGTGGAACGTCGCCAGATAGACGAACACGGCGATCCCCACGAACACCGCAAACCCGAAGTTGAACCCGAAAATCGCCAGCAAAAAGTAGCCTGGCTCGCGTTCGTAGGCATAACCGCAACGCGGGCAGCCGTCCAGCGGACTGAACCAATCGTCGAAACTGCGCAGGCGGCGCACCGGCAGAAAAATGGGTCGGGTGCCGCACACCGGACAGCGCAGCAAGGCCGCCCGGCCCAGGTAGGCAAATGCCTGACGGACACTCAAGCCTTCCCCCGAAACGGTGCGGAAGCTGTCGCCGGTGGCCATCTTGTTCCGTATCACGCTCAAGATGAATGTGCCACGGGATTTTCCATCGAAAGCGGCCATTTTTCCCTTGTCCCGGTGCGGGGAGACGCCGAAATTGTCTGCTCGGCAAATCGATCCGGCGAGTGTTCTCACATGATCCCCGTCCCCACCCTGAGCAAAACCCGCCGCAACATCCGTGTGCTGCTCGCGTTGGGCAGCCTGCTTGCCGTGCTCGTCGGCGGCATGGGCGCGCTGATCTTCTTTCTGGGGTGGTCGCGTCCCGACGTGACGCAGCCGTTCTGGGAAACCGGTAGCTACGTGACGTTGCTCTGCGGGGTCAACCTCGTCATTTTCGTCGGGCTGTTCTGGCAGGTGAGTCGTTTGTCGCGCCGACCAGAAACCAGAACCCGGAATCGTCCGCAGGTTCCGCAGGTTTCCACGGATTGAGACCGGCCTCGTTCGTCCTCGTGGCCATGCGACGCTCGGCCATTTCCATCCGGTTCGGAGGCCGCCTCACGCCTTGCCGCGCTTGGCCAGATTGACCACCACCGCCACCAATTCCGACGGTTCCACCGGCTTGGGCACGTGCAACTGGAAACCCGCGCGCAACGCCCGCGTCCGGTCCTCGACGCGCGCATATGCCGTCAGGGCTGCTGCCGGGGTGTTGCCGCCTTCTTCGGGCGGGAGCGCGCGCACCTTGGCGATCAAACCGTAACCGTCTTCGCCCGCCATTTCCACGTCGCTCAGGAGAACGTCGGGCCGCTCCCGGCGCACCGCTTCCAGGGCTTCCGCCGCCGTTTTCGTCATCGTCACCTGCGCGTGGCAGCGCGTCAGCACGGTTTCCAGGAGTTTGCGGGCGTCGGCGTCGTCATCGACCGCCACCACCCGGATTCCCGCCAGCTCCGGCGGACAGCGGAACGGCAGCACTCCGTTGCCGTGCCCCTCGCCTGCCGCCGCGCTCGGCGCGGTCGGGTGCGCGCTCTCGGGCTTGCTCGCGCCCGCGTGGACGATCATGATCGGCAGCGACACCAGAAACGTCGCGCCGTTGCCCGGCCCATCGCTGTGCGCCGAAATCTCCCCGCCATGCAGTTCCACCAAGTGCCGGGCAATCCCTAGCCCCAGCCCCAGACCCGAATGCTGCCGGGTACTCGAACTGTCCGCCTGCGTGAATCGCTCGAACACGCGCGGCAAAAACTCCGGCGAGATGCCGATGCCGGTGTCGCTCACCGTCAACTCCACGTGCGAATTCACCCGGCTCAAGCGCACCTGGACCTTGCCCTTCTTGGGCGTGAACTTCACGGCGTTGGACAGCAGGTTCCACACGATCTGCCGTAGTCGGTCTGGGTCGCCCGAGACGGGGCCGGCCCGGGGGTCGAGCACGCTTTCGACGCGGATGCCCTTGGACTCTGCCGTCGGCAGCACGGTGCGCACCGCTTCTTGCACCACCGCCGGTAAATCTACGGTGCGCAGGTCGAGCCGCAGTTTGCCGGAGATGACGCGAGAAATGTCCAGCAAATCTTCGATCAATTGGCTCTGCGCCAGCGCATTCCGCTGGATCACCTCCACGGCTTCCGCCGTTTCGTCCTTGTCCAGTCCACCGTCGAGCATCCGCGCCCAGCCCAGGATCGCCGTCAGCGGCGTGCGCAGTTCGTGCGACACCACGGCGATAAATTCGTCCTTGGCCCGCGACGACCGCTCGGCCACTTCCCGCGCCTCCTGCGACGCCACCAACAACCGCTCGCGTTCCGCGCTGGCCTCCCGCCGCTGCACGGCCACGGCAATCGAGTTGGACACCAGCGCCAGCGCCGCCAGCGTCGAATCCGTCAACCGCTCGCGCGAGAACATCGCCAGCACGCCGTGCAGTTCCCCTCCCACCAGCAACGGATACCCCGCGAACGCCATCATTCGTTCGCGCTTGGCCCATTCCTGATCACCGACCCGGGGGTCACCGATAACCTGATTGGTCAGATGCGGTTGCCGTTCCGAGGCGATGAGGCCGATCTTGAATTTGCCCAGCGGCACGCGTCCATGCGGACCGTCGAGATGCGTGTACATCCCGGCGCTCGCCTTCAAAACCAGCATCTCCGCCCCGGCATCGTACACCCACACCCGGGCGAACGCCGCGCCTGCATGCGCCACGAGGGCTTTGGTGCAGCCTTGCAGCACGTCGTTCAGCGTCGCGGCGTGGGCAACCACGCGCCCAATCTCGCCTTCCATCCGGGTGAGTTGCGCCCGTTCCTCCAATGGCACCTCCATAGTGGTACCGGGCAGTTGCCGCCCCGAGGCCAGGGCTTCGCCGATCCGGCGGCGGCTGCGTTGGTTGCGTTCGTAAATCGTGCTCGTCAGCAGACTGATAACGCCGAAGACAACCATCTGCGCATATTGCCCGGCGTTGCGAATTTCGGGATGGTAAGGTGGTTTGAACAACACCACATCCGCCACCGCCGTGGATAGAATCGTGGCGAATACCCCCGGCCCGAATCCCCCGTACCAGCCGCTGAAAAGCGACGCCGCGATGAACCAGAGAAAAGTGGGCCGATCATCCGTGCTCAGGAACGGATCAATTCCGGCCTTGGCCAGCCACGCCGCCGCTACCGCCGCCGCTGCCACCGCGTAACGGGCAGCCATTGAGGAAGGCAGGCGTCGAAGCATGGGACCGCAAGGATACCAGACTTCCGTCTATGCGCCAGCAATTCCACGCTGCTTTCACTCCCCCACCCGTTCGATTCGGAGGGGTTGTTAAAAGCAAGTCTAGCGCACTGAAAATTGCCTCAACGGAACGAGACTGCGGTAGCATTAAATACCGTCACTACGAACCAAATCCGCTTATTGGCGAGATTGATTGCGCCGACAATGCAACTTGAACACACCCCATAGGGCCACCACACTACTAAGGAAAATCGTGGATGGTTCGGGGACATTTGCTGCACCCACAATCCCAGTTGCGTAAGCCGTAGCATTCGCATAGGTGCCGCCATCGTTTACGGTGATGTAATCGAGGTCAGCCGATCCACTGGCTGGCACGACCCAAGCCGTTTCACTGGCGTCACCGCCACTAGCTCCAAATTCAATGGTAGTGGAGCGCACTTGACCATAAGTCGTAGCTAAAGTCGGGGCAGAAGGCATGGATGCGTAAGCCAGACTAGGATAAAAGCGCAAGAGTAATGCCTCCCCGGAAACGACAGCAGGCGTACCCGTGAAAGAGAGGGTAAAAGCGTTGAGCGTTTCACCTGCAGTGCCACTATTGGAATTCATCGCTTGGCTCGCCAATAGAATATTGTCGCCACTGACGTAAGAACTTGAAGTAGGCGTAGAAAAAGTGCCGCTCGGGCTTGCGATCAACTGCAACAACCCTCCATTCGGCACCACCGCAGTACCAACAGCGTTCTCCAGCAAACCGGCATCAATGTTGACAGCAGATCCCTGCGCAAACGCTGCGCTGGTCGAGCCGACGAGACACGCAAGTGTGAAAAGCACTTTTTTCCCAGAGAATGATGGATGCATAGATAAGGCGAAGCGGTAAAAGTCAGCCACGATATTACAGGTCAATACGTTCGTGTATTTTGCCAGAAGCTAGTCGCGCCATTCGCCACCGGGGCTTTGCGGATTGTAAAACCTGTCCCATAAGCAACGGGAGTCGTGCCATAATCTACCGTTCCGTCACTCGATCCCAGACGCCATCCACCGTTGAAATAATAGTAAGTGGCAGCCGGGGGTTTATTGAGTCCGGTCTGGGTGTTATCATAGACAATGACCGTATCCTTAATGGTTCGGTTGGTGGTGCCAGTACTGATCGCAAATGACCCGCTGCTGATGAGGCCCAAGTCGTTCAACGTGACAGTTGTGGGCCGCGGCAAGGAGACCGCGTTATCCTGAGCGGATGAAGACTGGGTATCCAGTGTCGCTACAATCCGATTCATATAAACGCCACCCGAAGGGGTGAATGTAGTGGCCGTGGCAGCGTTACGTACCGTAAAATTGCTTGTTGGTGGCAGGATCGTATCGTCGTAAGGGACTGTCCCATCGCTTTGGCCTAAGCGCCACGCACCGTTATAACTGTAATAGGATGCACCAGGAGGGAGATTGAATCCGGCATCAGTCAAATCGGGCAAAATGACCTGAGTTTGTCGAGTCCGGTTAGTCGTGCCAGTTGAAACGATGTATGATGTGCCTGCATCCGACGCCGGGAAGGCCGTCCCGAGCGTCCAATAAGGGATCAGCGACAATGAGGTACCTGTCGCCACCGCGCTCAGCGAGTCGCCGTTGAGGTTGACCGTCAACGTGCTCGTGCCGTTCGCCGTGACCGTGTAATAAGAACCTTCCTTCGGGCTGTGGTCGTACGAAGCACTCTGTCCGGTCGCCGTCGTGCCCGTGTAGGCCCGCGAAAGAACCAGCGCAGTGTCCGAGGTGACGGAAGCAACGTTGTAAGCCAGACCGTTGATGACGAGTTCGTCACCCTGGGCAATCGGAGTGAACCCGCTGCCCGTCACCGCCGTGCTGCCATTGGTCACGCTCACCGTGCCTGTCAGGCTCGTCAGCAACGGCCCGATGATGGCGTAATAAGTCTTCGGTTGCGTGCCAGCGGCATAGGCGAACTGATTCTGCGTAAAGCTGGTCGAACTCGGCAAAGTGATGGTGGTCGTCGTGACACCCCCGGAGGACGTGGTCGAGACCGACGAGATCGGGCCGGTATACTCAACAGGACGGGTGAAAGGGAGAGAAATCAACGTGTCCGAGTTCGCCGGCAGCGCCAGCGAGGTGAAACCCACCGGATCGGTTGCCACGGTCGTTTGGGCAGCGGCGTTGAAACCAGACAGCAGCATCGACGAGGCTGCCCCCGCCAAGGAAAAGAAAAAAGCGCGCGATGGTGATTTCATAGATAATGGGGGAAACGTCTACAATTCGATGCTCAGTTTAGGGATATTCGCGCCTCCAGGCAAGTTTTAAGCCCGGTTCAAGACACGATTTCTTCGGAATGATTCACGAACCGGCGGAAAACGGGGAAAACCGTTTGGTCACAACCTGTTTTGCAGCATTTTGCGGGCCTGAGGCATTAAACATCGCCAGCGGGGAAAATTCCCGGCCCGGCCAATGGTGTCATTCCCGGTTTTGAGCGGCAGCCGCCAGCGAATCAGAAACAAATCCGTTGCAGTTTTGCCCGGCAACGCGGACAGAACCGCCCCGCCGAATTTCTCTTTTTAACCCGATGAAATCCAAACCCCTGACCGAAGCCCAATTCCTCACCTTTCTCGACAAAATCCTGGCCAAACTGATCGGCGACCTGAAACTGCGCGCCACGATCCAGGAAGAAGTTTCCAAGGAAATCCGGCTCTACAATAACGTGGCGTCGTTCATGAAATACTCCGAAAACGCCAGCGTGCCCGACCTCAAGCCCGAAACGGTCGCGGAACTGCAGGATCAGCTTGCCGCCACGTTCGGCAGCGACGCCAAGGTCGAGGTCACCGCCCCCGGCGACCAGGACGCGGCGGGCGGCGCGCTGGCGGTGGAAATCACGCTGCCGGATCGGATCGTCAACAGCGAGATCCGCGTGGCCCCGGCGGGCGGCGCGGACGAGGGCGACGGCGCGCCCAAGGCCCCGTTCGTGCCTTTCCCGGTGACGCTGCCGCAAGACGCGGAACTGGTCTGGGTGCTGGCGCGGCGCGAAGACCTCGGTCCCGATGAGGCGGCGCGCGCGCTGGCGCACATCGAGGACGAGTTCTGGGGGTCGAAGACCGGCCAGAAAATCCAGCGCGAGGGCACGGAGAAGACGTTCGCGGAGTTTATCGCCAACGTCCCGGCGGCGGCCCTGCTGGAAAGCGGGTTGAAGCGGCATTACAAGGAACCGGAGACGCTGCACTCCCTGCGGCTGCTCCACGCCCAGCCCGCCGACAACGCGCTGGCGGGACTGGCGATGCCGGACATCGAAATGCCGGCGGCATAGAGATTATTTCCCGGCCCCCATGGCATCGACGCTGCCCGAACCGCTGACGTGCTTCGTCACGGTCGGCTTGCCGTAGTAGCTCACGTCGCCCGAGCCGCTGATCTCGACCCCGAGCGTCTCGCTGGCCGCGACCTCGCAATCCCCGGAACCGGCGATGTTGACGGTCGCCACGGCAGTTTTCAACGCCGCTGCTTCGTAGTCGCCCGAGCCGTTCACGTTGACGGTCTGGCTCCTGGCCTTGCCTGCGAGCTTCAGGTCGCCGGAGCCGTCGATGGCGACCGTCAGGGCGTTGAGTTCCAGGCCGTCCAGGATAAAATTGCCCGAGCCGAGCAGGTGAACGTTGAAATGATCTGCCTTCAGACTCCTGGAGCTGATGCTGCCCGAACCGGCAATCACGAGCGAGTCCAAGGTTTTCACCGCCACCTTGAAAACCAGAGGTTTCGACAGGCGGATTTCCTCTCCCGCTTTGAACCCGATCTGCAAGACGCCGTTCGACGACACCTCGGTGATGATGGCCGGCAGGACGTTATCCTCCGCCTCGATGACCATGCCTTCGGTATCGCCTTGCGTGACGACGACGCTGCCGCTGCTGCGAAGTTCGATGGCGTGGAACCCGGTGATTTTGCGGGTTTCCGTAGTGACGTTTCCCGAGCCGACGATCTTTGCGGATAAGCCAGCGGCCAGGGCAAACAAGGCGAAGGTCGAGAGGAGCGACGTTTTGAGCAGGGTTTTCATTGGAGAGACAAAGGTTGAGTGCGGTGAACCAACCATGATCCGGCACGATTTTCCATGGTAAAGTCCCGCCGGATACCGGGGCACGCTTTTCCGTTTCAATCCACGATCAACATGCAATCGCCGTAGCTGAAGAACCGGTAGTTCTCGCGCACGGCCTCCCGGTAGGCCGCCAGCACGAACTCGCGCCCCGCCATGGCGCTGATGAGCATCAGCAAGGTCGATTTCGGCAGGTGGAAATTCGTGAGCAGAGCGTCCACCTGCTGCACGGTTTGAGGCGGATGGATGAAGATGCTGGTTTCGCCTTGCTGGGGAATCACCCGCCCGGCGGCGTCGCGCGCACAGGCTTCGAGCACGCGGACGGTCGTCGTGCCAACGGCCACGAGGCGTCCGGCGCGAGCGTTGATCGTGTCGGCGGCGGCGGCGGTGATCTCGAAGCGTTCGGCGTGCATCCGGTGTTCGCTCAGATCGTCGGCCTTGACGGGTTTGAACGTACCGACGCCAACGTGCAGGGTCAGGAACGCGTGTGGAAAACCCGCGAGGATTTCCGGCGTGAAGTGCAGCCCGGCGGTGGGCGCGGCGACGGCTCCCGGCGAGCGGGCGAACACGGTCTGGTAACGGGTGGTGTCGTTGGTGTCGGCGGGGCGTTCCATGTACGGCGGCAGGGGTAGCGCGCCATGGCGGTCGAGGTCGATCACGTCGTCGAAACGGATGACCCGCTCGCCGTCAGCGAGGATCGCCTCCACGGTGCCGTGGACGCCGCCCACGCGCACGGTTGCGCCGAGGCGTGCCTTGCGACCGGGCTTGACGAGGCAGGTCCAGAGCGTCGGCTCCGAGCGGGCGACGACGAGCAGGCTCAGCGCGCCGTCGTTGGCGGCGACGCTGGCCGGGATGACGCGGGCATCGTTGAGCACCGCGAGATCGCCGGGGCGCAGGTAGCCGGGGAAATCGGTAAACGCGCGGTGTTCGATCCGGCGTTCGGCGCGGTGCAGGACCATCATCCGCGCGCCGGAGCGTTCGGCGGGCGGATAGCGCGCGATCAGGTGCGCGGGCAGCGGATAGTCGTAATCGCTCGTCAACAACATGCGGGCGGAGGGGCCGCTACATGCCGGTCTGCTGGGTGGGTTGTTGGGTATCCTTCATCGTGGATGCCGCATACTCCTTTTCCGCCTCGGGCATCCAGCCCTCGATCTGCTGAACACGCTGGCCGTTGGAAGGATGGTCGCTCAGGAACTGCGGCGGCGCGCCCCGGCTGGTCTGGGCGCTCATCCGTTTCCAAAACTCCAACGCCTGGTGCGGATCGTACCCGGCGCGCGCCATGTAGAGCAGACCGACATGGTCCGCCTGAGATTCCTGTCCACGGTTGTAGGGCAACGTTCCGGCGTATTTTCCGACCGCGCCGATGGCCGCCATCGCAGCGGCCTGATGCTGGTAATCCATGTTTTGCAGACTTCCCATCGCGCCCATTTCCAACGCTTGGGTGATCTGCTGGTCGTACATCCGCTCCGCGCCGTGATGGCTGGTGGCGTGCGCCATCTCGTGGCCGAGGACGGTTGCCAAACCGCTGTCATTCTCCGCGATCGGCAGAATCCCGGTGTACACCACGATCTTGCCGCCCGGCAGACAGAAAGCGTTGACCTCGTTCGAGCGGATCACGCTGACTTCCCACTGGTACTGCACCTGGCTTTTCTCGGAGGCAGCCGCCGCGAGCCGCCGGGCCACGCGTGTGGCCATGTCCACCTCCGGCCCGCTGGTGATGCGGTTCGTGCCCTCCTGCTGGAGCACTTGCTGGTAGGACTGGATGCCGAGCGCTTCCTCCTGCTGCGAGTTCATGGCAACATGGTGCTTGCTGCCGTCGGGATTGGTGACGGTCGGCGTGAAGACGGTTTTGAACAGGATGTAACCCACCGCGAGGAGAATCGGCAGGATCGTGAAATGGCGAGGTTGCATGGAATTTTACGAAACGAGTGTGCAACCATTTCGGCGCGGAGGCGCTGGTTGTTCCTGAGCCGCCGAGAAAAAGTTGCGAAAGGCCAGGAAATTTCTGGCACGACGGCTCACACTCCAACGACCGGTGCCCAACAATATTTAAATGCGATGGATGAGATGCCAGCAATCCTGCGTGGTTGGGAGCATGGCGTCCTGTGCAAGTTGCCACTCGTCCATTCGCAGTTTGCTTCGGCCGGAATCCAGCATCGATTCAATGATGATGTGGGGGCAATCACGCAGGGAGACAGCAAAATGATTGTAGTCACAAACGGCGGTTTGCGACATCGGCCAATGTTGGCAATGAGAATCCAGCTCACTGATGTGTATTTCAGCAATCCGGTCAACGAACTGCCGAATGATCTGGTTTAGCAAAGTCAAGGTCGTGTCCTGCTGGCGGGCGTGAGCCACATCCAGGCAAAGCTGAGCTTGTGGCAACGATTTGAAGAGACCGAGCAACTCATTCGCCGTCCGCCCGATAGGCTTGCGCCGATCCATATTCTCAATCAGCAATTGCGAGCCGAAGCAGTCCCAACGTTCCGGCGTATAAATGACATCCGGATGCACGATAATATTCCAGTGTCGTTGGTAGACGGATTGCAAAAGTTCCAGTACCCTTCCTTCTTGTCGTGCGT
Organism: uncultured Chthoniobacterales bacterium; assembly: GCA_964236475.1. GTDB lineage: Bacteria > Verrucomicrobiota > Verrucomicrobiia > Chthoniobacterales > SZAS-18 > CAHJWO01. The sequence continues at coordinate 8,123 of CAXSED010000058.1, read as the reverse complement.
CGAACGAACTCGGGGCATGAAAAGAAACGTAGTTAAAGCGGTTGAGCGGTAGCCTATCCAGGCTGTTTATCAGCGGCTCTAGTTCAATATAACGAAGCGCAGAAAGCTCGATGCTCTTCATGCCGTTCTGCACCATCCAATCGATGGCGGTCCAGTAGTCACCGCGCTCCAGGGCTCCGGTGGAGAACCCGAACCGCTCGTGGGCTGCGTCAGAAACCGATATATTCGAGGCTGAGCTCGGCGATGGGGTCGTCGTCATGGTCGCGGTTGAAGAACAGCAATTGCAATCCACGGGCAAATTCCGTGCTTCGTTTTCTAATTTCATCAAACACTTCGTCTTTGGATTCCTTGACATCCTTGAGGTTGAGCGATTCCAGTTTCCCGCGGATTTCGTCATTCCCAAGCAAACCAAGCCAGGCGTTGTAGGAACCGAAAATCCGCTCGCTTACCAGTTTCCGTTTGGGAGCATCTTCCTTCACAAATTTGATCACGAACGCAGCCAGATATTCCAGCGGCGGGATGCGGGCGAAGTTCATCGCCGATTCGATGAACGGCAACGAGCTTTCACCTTCGTATCCGCCGAATAGATCCTCATGCGACTTCTTAGGTGGCGCTAAGTGACAACTGAAACAAAAAGCCAAGCCAGCCGCAAACAGGAGCTTGCGACTGAACCGCAGCTTCGCATTTCGGACGGCCCACTTCCTGCCGTCTTGTTCCCGATACTTAGCTGCGTAATCCACCGTGATCGTCCGCCAATAGCGAGTCAGATCGTTCAAAAGGAACCGGGGGACCGGACGCTGATCCGGTTTGAAATGCACATCTTCTTCAAAGTAACGCTCCAAAATGCAACGCATCACGCTCGCCCATACCGAGCCTGCCATATCGGCGTCGGAGAGATTGAGCGGCCGAGATTCCAGCAGCATCAACATCCGGCGAGTCAGGTTTTCATTGGAATCGCTGCCGCCGCCAATACGGTGGACCAGATCGTGAGAAAACGACAAATTGCCAAAGGTGCCGCTCGCACCGGGAGATTTCAGGCCTCTTTTCGTGCCTTCCTCCCTGATGGCTTGGTCGATCAACCGGGCTGTTTCTCCGTGGCGATTGCTGACGACGCCGTTGATCAGCAAAGTCCAGTCGCAATCACTCCCAATCACCATCTCATGACGGGCAAAAGAACCACAGAGGACTAGACTCGAGTCCTGATCCAAAAGCCTTCCGTGGGGTGCTGCCGCCCACAGCACTTCCCGAAGAGTGGTTTCCACCCTGGCCGTTTCTTTGACCGCCTGATCAATGTGCGGCCATTGCGCGCCGCATTCCTTCGCCAGCTTTGCCACCGTGGGAAATGGATTCTCAGGGATCATCAGTGGCACGTCGTTGCCTCTCTATAAACGAAACGTCGTCCCTACGCCAGAACCGTTGTGCTGGTTTGCATGAAACAAACAGCAATCAGATTTCCACCGGCACGCCCGGCGGCGGGACGATGACCTCCATCCCCGGGGCCTGGGCGGCCAGTTCCTGCTTGAACCATTCGATGGCCCCCACGTCGCCGTGGACGAGGATCGCTTTCTTGGGGTTCATCTTCAAAATGTAGGCGAGGATTTCGTCGCGCCGGGAGTGCGCGCTGAAGTCGAACACTTCCACCTGACACCGCCGCTGCACGGGCGGGGCCTCGGAATCGAGCTGCACCATGTCGCCATCTTTCGCGGCGCGCAGGATGCCGGCAGGCGAGGCCGGGTCCGCGTAACCGACGAAGAAAATGGCATTGCGCGGGTCGGAGAGCATCCGACGGGCAAACACGTTCGAGAGGGTGTGCTCGGTCATCATGCCGCTGGAAAGCGCGTAGATGCGCCTGGATTTGATGGGCGACGACCCGGCCTCCCGCCCACTCAAGACGTAGGGCGCGACCGAGTGCAGCAGCGAGACCCCCGGCAGCAGACGTGGGGTACTGTCGGCGAAACGGTCGTAAATCTCGGTCATCTTGGTGCTCAGGCCGCCGATGTAGATCGGCACGTCGCCCAGCAGACCGCGCTGTTTGAAATGCATGAATGTCGCCAGTATTTCCTGCGTCTTTCCCAGCGCGAACACCGGGATCAACACCGCGCCTTCCCGCGCAAACACCGTTTTCAAGCACGCGGCGAGACGGTCTTCCTCCCGGGCGCGCTCGGTGTTGGGAGCGGCGGGATGGTCGCCGCGCGTCGTTTCGACGATCATGGCGTCGAGCGGTTCGAGGTCCGTCTCGCCGTTGAGACCGGGGAACCCGGCGGACTGGCTAACCGTCTGATCGGCGAAATTCACGTCGCCCGTGTAGAACACGCGCTTGCCCTCGGAGCGGAACAAGATGCCCGCGCTGCCGAGGATATGCCCCGCGTCGTAAAACTCGAAGGTGGTCTCGTTCTCGCCGGGCCGCGACGCGCGCTCGCCTTCCAGGTTCCAGAGCTGGCGCAATGCGCAGGGCTGCCAGACCTGCGCGAACTGGTCGGCCTCGCGGTGCGTGAAAAGGAGGTTTGCCGACGCCTGCTGATGTCCCCGGTCGTGGCCGTGGGCAGGCGCGCCGTTGGGCCGGGCCATGACGTTGACCGAATTGTGCAGCAACGCCTCGCCGAGATACGCGGTGGGCTGGCTCATGAACACCCGTGCCCGGGGCTGGCGGCGCATGAGCACGGGCAGGCTGCCGATGTGATCGAGGTGAGCGTGACTCACGAAGATGGCGTCGAGTTCGCCGTCCGGCACGAGGCGCAGGTTCGGGGTGGCTTCGTCCCCCTCGTGCTTGGGGTGCATCCCGCAGTCGAGGACCACGCGCTGGCCGCCGAGTTCGAGCAAGTAGGAATTCGCGCCGATCTCGGTGTGGCGGGTCAGGTTGGTGAAGCGCATGAAAATGGCAGGAAGCGAGGCCGTCCCGCGCCAGAAAGCCAGACAGGCCCTTTGGTTAAACGGCGCGAGACGCCGACAACATACTGGCTTCCGACACGAAAGGAACCAAAAGGTTACGGGAGCGTCACACAGCAGATTTGTCCGCAAATTCCGCGCAACTCCCCCCGGCGATTCTTGTTAGTATCCTCAAACGATGCTTACGCCACTTCCCCCTCAAGAGTGGGACCAGACCAAAGCGGCCCACCTGCTCAACCGCGCCGGGTTTGGCGGCACGCCCACGCACGTCGATTCACTCGTGCGCTCGGGGATGGCGGCCACGGTGCGCTACCTCGTGGACGGACCCGCCGCGCCGGTACCCGCTCTTGCGCCCGACTGGGCGAAGCCAACGGATTTCGCCGCGTTCCAGGAACAGGTGATGCAGGCCAAGGCCAACGTGCCGCCCGGCGACGAAGTGGCCGTCCAGGCTGCCCGGCGGCAAGTCGCCCAGGCCCGCCGCCGGGAAAACGGCCAGCACATGCTCGACCTGAGTGCATGGTGGCTCGACCGGATGCGCGAATCCGTCGATCCACTGGAGGAAAAGATGACGCTGTTCTGGCACGGGCATTTCGCCACCAGCGCGCAGAAGGTGCAGGATGCCTACTTTATGTGGCGGCAGAACCAGACGTTCCGCGAACACGCCCGGGGCAACTTCGGCGTGTTAGTCAAGGCGGTGTCGCGCGACCCGGCCATGATCCAATGGCTCGATCTGCGCGAGAGCAAGGCAGCGCATCCCAACGAGAATTTCGCCCGCGAGGTGATGGAGCTTTTCACGCTCGGCGAGGGTCATTACACCGAAAAAGACGTGACCGAGGGCGCGCGTGCCTTCACCGGCTACCGGATCGACCCGCGCGACAGTTCGTTCCGCTTCGACGTGCGCCAGCACGACAACACGCCCAAGACGTTTCTCGGTCGCACCGACGTGTTCGACGGCGATCAGGCCATCGACACGATCCTCGCGCAGCCGGTGTGTGCGCTGTTCCTGGCCAACAAATTGTGGACGTTTTTCGCCTACGAAAACGCCCCCGCCCCGTTGGTAGCCACACTGGCGAACACGATCCGCGCGAATAAATACGAGATGCGTCCGGTGCTGCACCAGATGTTCACCAGCCAGGAATTTTATTCGGCGGCAGCGGTGCGCACGCAGATTAAAAGCCCGATCCAATGGGCCGTGCAGACAGTGCGCTCCCTGGAAATCGAGTTGCCGCCCAAGGGTCCGCTCGCCGTGGCGTTGCGCCAGATGGGCCAGGTGCCGTTTTATCCGCCGAGCGTCAAGGGCTGGGACGGCGGCAAGGCGTGGATCAGCACGTCCACGCTGCTGACGCGCTACAACCTCGCTGGTTCGCTCCTGCGGGTGGCGAAACGCCCGGCGGAACGCGATCTGGACCTGACGCCCGAGATGAGCCTCAACGGCGTGCCGCCAGCCCCGCCCATCGCGCCGCCGACCCAGGTCAACGTGGCAAAACTCGCCCCGCCCGAGACCCGCGCCGACCCGGGGACCCTGGTGCGCACCTTGGCCGCGCGGTTGTTCCAGGGTCCGCTCGCGCCCAAAGACCAGCAATCGTTCGTCGAATACCTGGACGTGATCGCCGCCAACGGCAAAGGCATCACCGACCAGAACGTCACCGACCTGCTGCATTTGATGATGAGCACGCCCTCTTTCCAACTCTGCTAAGTTTCTTCCTCTCCATGAGCGATCACCATCACGATTCCGAAGCCAACCACGAGCGTGGCACGCTCCAGACCCGGCGTTCGTTCCTGCGCTCGACGGTGCTCGGCGCCGCCGCTTCGTGGACGCTACCCGCGTTTATCGACCAGACATTCCTGGCCATGAACGCGCAGGCCGCCGAAAGCGCGACCCAGATCGTCACCGGCACGGACGGCCCGATCCTCGTCGTCCTGCAACAGGCGGGTGGCAACGACGGCCTGAACATGCTGCCGCCCTGGGCCGACGACGCCTACCATGCCGCGCGTCCCTCGCTGGGGATCAAAGCGGACAAGGCGCTCCGGCTCAACGATTATTGTGGGCTGCACCCCTCGCTCACCTCGCTAAAGGGACTGTACGACGAAGGCCATCTGGCCGTCGTGCAGGGCGTCGGGTATCCCAACCCGAATCGCTCACATTTCCGCTCGACGGAAATCTGGCAAACGGCGTCGGATTCCGACCGCTCGAAGCCCTATGGCTGGCTGGGCAGTTACTTCGATAGCTGCTGCCAGGGGGCCGCGCCGACGGTCGGCGTGTCCATCGGTGGGCAGATGCCGCAGGCGTTCAACTCACCGCATCCGACCGGCGTTTCGTTCGCCAACCCCGAGCAGTATCGCTGGATCGATAATCAGAAAAAGGGCAAGGGACACGATGACGGCGAGATGAGCACGGACGAGCGGTATTTCCGGCAGATCAACGCGCCCGGCACGCTGGCCGACGGCAGCGAGGACCCCTCCGGCGACGGGTCCATCGGGTCGATCAGTGCGGGGGGCGCCTCGCACGCGTCGGACCTCGGCTCGCTGGATTTCCTGGAACGCACGGCGCTCGACGCGCAGGTCTCCTCGGACAAAGTGCTGGCCATCGCCCGCAAGACCAAGCCCGGGGCGGCGTATCCCAATTCACGGCTGGCGGATAGCCTGAGTCTGGTTGCCCGGATGATCGCCGGGGGACTGCCGACGCGCGTCTACTACGTCAGCCACGGCGGCTACGACACGCACCAGGGGCAGGCCCCGACGCACGAGCGGTTGATGAAGGAACTCGGTGACGGGTTAGGCGCGTTCTGCGAGGACCTCAAGGCGCAGGGCAATTTCAACCGCGTGATGGTGATGACCTTCAGCGAGTTCGGACGCCGGGTGGCGCAAAACGCCAGCGGCGGGACGGACCACGGCGCGGCGGCTCCGATGTTCATGCTCGGCGGTGGCGTCAAGCCCGGCCTGTACGGCAAGTATCCGAGCCTGACCGATCTGTATGAGGGCGACATCAAATACAACGTGGATTTTCGCAGCGTGTACGCGACGGCGCTGGAACGTTGGTTGAAGGTGCCCAGCGGAAAGGTGCTCGGGCGGCAGTTCCCGCTGTTGCCGATGGTTTGAGGCCCGGCGGCGGAAGCCGCAGACATTTCGTTTGAGCGCCGGGGAATGTTCGCTTTGGTTCCAGGCGCGCCCAACGTGCAGGGGAACCCCATCCAACAGGGGTCCTCTTGTGTCGAGGCCGTCGTCATGAAAGGCCAGGCTCCATCCGAACCCCACGCCGCCGGTTGTCCGCACTTGGGGCCGGTGCTCTGTAGTCTGGCCGTGGCGGCGTTGTTGCTGGGAGGCGTCCAGGCGTATGTCAGCCGGCAGTTGCCGGCTCGGCTGCCGTATTACGCCGCGCATGCGATGTCGTTCAAGGTGAACGGCAACGTGCTGCAAAGGCTCGCCTTCTGCACCCCGAACGAATTGCCGATCTACGGGAGTTCGGAACTGGACCGCTGGGCGGACAACCGTGCGGATGCCTTCTTCCGTGATCGACCAACCGGCTTCGCCGTTTTCCCGGTGGGACGCGGCGGCGCGACCTGCCTGATGATCCAACAAAAACTGGCGGCGGTGGGACCAGCGGCGCGTGGCAAAAAGGCCGTGATCTTCCTTTCGCCCAGTTGGTTCCTGCAATCCGGCGTGTCGGCGGACGCCGCCGGCGCCAACCTGAGCGCGGCCCAGTTGAGCGCGTGGATCTTTGGCGACTCACTGGGGTCAGGACTCCAGTCGGAGATCGCCCGGCGGCTGCAAGATTTTCCCGGCACGCTGCAGGATGATCTTCTCCTGACGAACGCCTTGGGCTGCCTGTCCGGGCCGACACCCTGGCATCGTCTGGGCTTCGCCCTGCTTTTCCCCTTGGGCAAACTTCAAAATGCCGTCCAGGAACGGTTCGACTACGGCGTCATTCTCTGGGAAATCGTCTTCCCACAACGACGCTGGCAGCAGTCCCCCGACCAGAAAAGACCTTCGATGGACCGCGGGCACATCGACTGGGAGCAACTGGCGGTGCAAGCTGACGCGGACATGCAAGCACGCGATGGCCCGCCTCCCGTGGCGTCGCCAGCGACGCCGGGCGCAGGTGACGCCGGTTTTCTCGCGCAACTGTCGGGCGCGCGGGAGTTTGCCGACCTCGGACTGCTGGTGCGCGTCCTCCAGGAGTTGAGGATGCAAGCGCTGTTCATCATCCAGCCCTTTAACGGTGGCGACAGCGATGCCGCCGGGATCACCCCGCGTGCACGCCGCGTTTACTACGAACGGGTGGAAAAGTTGTTGGGGACCGCCGGTTTTTCCTGGGCCGATTTTTCCGGGCACGAAGAAGACCGCCGTTTCTTCGAGGCAAACGATCATCCCAGCGCCAAAGCCTGGATTTTTTATGATCGTGAGATCAACCGTTTTTATACCAGCCAGCGTGACTGATCCTGGCGACCTCGTCAGGGCAGCGTGAGCGTGAACGTCGCGCCCGCGCCTTCCCGGCTTTCCACTTGCACACTCCCGCCGTGCGCCTGGACGACCGCTTTGACGAGGCTCAACCCGAGGCCGAGGCCGCGCTGCTGGCGGCTCTTGTCGCCCCGGTAGAGCCGGTCCCAAATGCGGGGTTGTTCGTCCGGCGGGATGCCCACGCCGTTGTCGCGGATCGTCACGCGCACACCGCCGGTTTCGTCGTGTTCGCATGCGACCCAGACCTCGCCGCCCTCGGGCGTGTATTTGAGCGCGTTGTCGAGCAGGTTGGCGAAGACCTGCCGCAGCCGCGCCGGGTCGATGTTGGCCTCGCAGGGGTCGGCCAACTGCGGGCGGACGGTGATGCGCCGCTCGTCGGCAACGAGATCGTACATCTCGACCGCCTGCCCGAGCAGGTCCGCCACGGCGACTCGTTCGCGGCGCAGGGTCATCATGCCTTGCTCGGCTTCGGTCACGTCCAGCAAGGCGTTGAGCATCGTCAACACGCGCTCGGATTCCTCGGCGCAATCGGCCAGGGCCTCGCGCGCGGCGGTGGGGGCGTCGTCGGTCAACGCGGTTTCGGCGGAAGCCCGCAGACGGGTCAGCGGGGTACGCAAGTCGTGGGCGACGTTGTCCAACGCCTCGCGCAAGGCGCGGATGAGCGCGCCGTTTTTTTCGAGGACGCGGTTGAACTGCCGAGCCAATTCCGCCAATTCGCTGGCGGCCTGGGTTTCGGGCACGCGCTCGGCGAGGTTGCCCGTGCTGATGACCCGGCGCGC
>CAXSED010000057.1:0-28642 GCA_964236475.1 uncultured Chthoniobacterales bacterium | reverse complement strand
CGCGAGCAGTACACGTTGTCCTGCGGCGAGGCCGGGACGCTGCGGATGAGGTAGCTCGGGTCGATGTACTTGAGGTTGATCTCGATGCGCCGCTCGCGGAAGAAATCGGCGATGCGGTCGCGCAGGTAAGTGCCGATGTCGCCCATGCGGCGGTTGCCGGAAGCGTCGGTGGCGTGGGGGTCGCTTTGCAGGAGTTCCTGTCCCGCGCCCTCGGCCACGACGATCACCGCCTGCTTGTGCTTGGCCAGTTGGTAGCGCAGGGCTTCGAGCAGGCCGCGCGCGCCGTCGAGTTGGAACGGGACCTCCGGGATCAACGCGAAATTCACCGCGCTGCTCGCCAGCGTGGCGAACGACGTGATGAAGCCCGAGTCCCGGCCCATCAACTTGACCAGCCCGATGCCGTTGACCGCGCCCATCGACTCCACGTTCGCCGAATCGACGGCCTTGACCGCCTCGGCGAACGCCGTCTCGAACCCGAAACTCTTGTCGATGTACTGGATGTCGTTGTCGATGGTTTTGGGGATGCCGATGACGCTCTTGGCCAGCCCGCGCCGGCCGATTTCCTCGCAAATTTCGCCCGCGCCGAGCAGGGTGCCGTCGCCGCCGATCACGTAAAGCTGATCGATGCTCATTTCTTCGAGCAGATCGACCATCTCTGCCGGGTTCTGCGGCCCGCGCGAGGTGCCCAAGATCGAGCCGCCGAACGCGTGGATGCCGCCCAGGGCTTCGGGGCGCAGCACCAGCGGCGTGTGGCCGTAACGGGGGATCAGTCCCTGGTAACCGTAGCGGAAACCGTAGATGCGCGAGACTTGGTAGCGGCGGTTGAGCGCCATGACGAGGCTGCGGATCACGTCGTTCAGCCCGGGGCAGAGGCCGCCGCAGGTGACGATGCCCGCCGTGACTTTTGCGGGGTCGAAGAACAGACGGTCGCGCGGCCCGGCGACCTCGAAGCTTATGGGCGGGCCGTCCGCCCAGGAAGAGTGGGCGAGCGTGTCGTCGTAGAGGATGCGCTCGTCGTCGTTGCGGAAGCGGACGCCCTGGGGTCCGCCGTGATGCAGCGGCGAGCGGTGGTGGCCGGGACCCAGCGACCGGATGTCGGTGTTCATCATCACTTCGGGCGTTGAGAATCGCCCGACGCGACGCGACCGCAAGCAGAAAACGCCTGCGGTTTCAGGCGAAGATTTCTTCGAGCCGCGCTGTCAGCCCGGTGACAGGGTCCCGGGCCTCGCCCGTGGTGATCACCTGAGGCGGTACGGCAGTAGATTGGTAGACCGCGATCATTTTTGCGCCCGGCTGCACCACCCAGGCACTCTCGACGCCATGCGCGAAATAAAGGTCGAGCTTATCCACGATTTCCTGCCAGCCCTGGCCGGGAGAAATAATCTCTACCACGAGCCGTGGCAGCAACTTCATGCGGATTTTGTCGTGGTTCCAGTCGGGTTGCAGCCGTGGATAGACCGAAATATCCGGCGTCAAACGCTGCCCATCCGGCAATTCCAAAGTCAACTCGCTGGCGACAGAATATTCTTTGAAAGGCAGGAAGGCACCGATCAATGCGCATTGAACAATCCCATGATTCAGGCTTGGCAGGGGTTTGCCTCTTTCCTTTTCGTAGTCGCTGAGGGCGGCCACGGGTGCATCGGCGGTTTGCATGGTGTAAGCGGTTGCGTTGCCTTTACGTCATACCGCCTCCGGGAACGACGACAAGTTTTTCCAGTTACTTGCTCAACCCGCGCAGAACGCTGCCGATGATCGCGCCCGCGCCAGTATCGACGGCCCGTTCGCCGCCGGTGTTCAGGTAGGGAGCCAGCGCGTGGGCCAAGTTAGAAAGCGGCAGCGATTGCAGCCAGACCCGGCCCGGGCCGGTGAGCGTGGCCAGGAAAATACCGTCGCCGCCGAAGAGCATGTTGCGGATGCCCGGGATGCGCGAGATGCCGAAGTTCACCTGTGCCTCGAACATCCCGACGTGCCCGGGATGCACCCGGAGCGTCTCGCCCGGACCCAGGTCGTAGGGCACCACCTCGCCGTCCAGTTCGACGAACGCCTGACAGGTGCCCGCCAGCTTCTGCAAAATGAAACCGTCGCCGCCGAAGATGCCCGCGCCGAGCGATTGCTGGAAGCCCACGCTCAACTCCACCCCCGGCGTTGCGCAGAGGAAACCATGCCGGTGAATCATGTACGTTTTACCGGGCGAAACGTCCACCGGCAGGATGTGGCCGGGAACCCGGGTCGCAAACGCAACGAGGCCCTGTCCGCCCCGTGCGGTGTACTCCGTCATGAAAAGCGACCCGCCGCCGGCCACCCGCTTGATGATGCCGAAGAGACCGCCGCCCCCGCCGCCCATGCCAGTGGAAGTGTGCATGTCGATGGCCTGGCTCATCCAAGAGAGTTCGCCCGAGACCGCCACGACGCTCTCGCCCGGTTGCAATTGCATTTCCAAGACGGGCAGTGTGGTTCCGAGGATACGGTGGTCCATAAAGTGACGCAGAGAAGAGGGTGGCGGTGCGACGACCATTGAGCGACGCAAACCGGCCCTTGTCGAGCCGGATTTTGGCGCCGAGCCATTGCCAACAGAAACGCCCGTTCTCGTCGACGCGGTGCCGGACGAAAACGGGCGTTGGATTTTCCGGATGGACGTTACTTCTTTTTCTTTTCGCCGCCTCCGCCGCCTCCGCCGCCCTTGGGGTGTTCCTCGCCGCCGCCCCCGTGCCGCTCGCCGCCCCCGCCACCGCCGTGTTGAACGCGGGGCGCAGCTTGCCGCTGCTGACGCACGGCCCGTTCCTCGCCACCGCCCCGGGCCTGGCGCGTGGACTGCCGGGCCTCGCGGTGGCTTTGCCGGGCGGACCGGCGTTCGGCGGCAGCTTCCCCGCCACCGCTCGAAGCGGCAGTCGCGGTGCGGGCCTCGCGGGCTTCCGGCTGGTTGTTACCGCTGGGCCTGCCCTGATGCTCGGCCTGTTGGCGAGCCTGCCGTTCTTCCTGCTGGGCACGCGGGGTGGTGGCGATGCCTGTCGATGCGCCGGGATTGCCGCCAGCGGCGGCGGGACCGGGTTTGGCAGCCTGGGCGCGGGCAGACTCGCCCTGTTTGGCGAAGGACTCCCGTGCGTGCTGGTAGCTCGCGTTGTTGGCGGCGGACGCCGGGGCGAATTGCTTGGCGACCGGCGTGACCGGCAGCGTGCCGCGCTGGGCGAAGCTCACGCGTCCATTGCGCACGTTGGCCTGGGAAAAACGCGGCGCGGCCACGTTGAGCTGGTTGCCGTTGACCCGGTTGAATTGCCCGCTGCGGATTTGCTGACGCGCCAGCGCCGAACTCGTGGTCTGTCGCAGGGCGAGTTGCGGGATGGGCCGCGCGGTCACGCCGCGGAGGCGGTCGAAGTTCGGCCCGCCGTTGTAGAATCCCCGGTAGCCGCGCCCGCCCCCGTTGTAATAAACGTTGGTGATGTTCACCGAGTGGTCGCAGCAGTAGTAACCACGGTCGGAGTCAAAAATCACTCCGGCGATCCACGGCGATCCGAAAGACCGGTAATCCGTGAAGCAATAAGCGTAAGGATCGATCCCGAAATCCACGTCCACCGTCGGGCCGTAGGAATAACCGGTGCCGACCGCAATCGGCTCGGGCGGCAGGGGTGCCCAGCCGATGTAGTCTTCGCTGGGGGCGGCGTCGGGCCGGGGGCCACGGTTATCCGAAGAGGGTGGAGGGGGCGGCGCGCCTTTGTCGTCGGTGGGAGCGTCGGTGGTCGTGGCGGAAACCGGGGCATCAGCGGCGGGTCCCCCGGCGGCAGCGTCGTCGGGTTTGCTCTCGCGCCAGGTCACCCAAGCGGGTGCCCATTCGGTGCCCGGCACCCAGGCCCAACCGATGTCCTGAAGCTTGGTCCAGCGTCCGTAGTGATAAACCGCCCAGCCGAAGTTCTCGTTGGACACGAACATCCAGCCGCCGTCGGTGTAGGACCAGTACCCGTCGGTGTACGGACGCCAGGAATCGCTCTTGTAGGCAATGTAAGGCTGCCAGACATCTCCGTACTCGGTCGTGTTGAACCATGACCCGTCGTCCTTGAGCGTGTCGTAAAAGAAGTTCACGTCGATCTGTCCGCTGCTGGCGTCGGAAGCGGCGCGGGCGGACGCGGGCAGGGACCATGTCAGCGGCAGAAGGCAGCACGCGCCGAGCAGGAGCCAAGGAAAACGTTTTGAAGACATAAAAAGATTGGGTTTGCGCGTTGTATCGAAACAACCGGACAAACTGCGCGCGCGCCGAGTGACCGAAAACGGACCGGACAGTGGCATGGACACCCAAAAGCAGGAAAGGACGGCTCGAAAAAGCCGTCCCACCGGGCGAGAAACTCCGTTCGGACTACTGCTGGCCACCGCCGCCGATGCGCGGGTTGTTCGCCAAGGCACCGAGCTGACTGCTGTTTTCCCAACCTTGCGGTTTGTTCCAGGGCACGCTGCTGACGCGCTCGCTGTCCGGAAGCATCGCCGTGTTGTCGACGGGAGCGTTGTCGCCGGTGCAAGCGGGAAGCAGCCCGGCGCAAAGGATCAACCCGAGAAAACCAGCGGCGGCGCGAGGTGAGATCAATGCTTTCATCAAACGAAACGGTAAAAGTTAGCTGCCAGGAAAAATAACGGTGTCGCCCGGCTGAACAATCACCCCGGCAGGCACCGAGTTCGGGACAATATCCGCCACGGTTTGCGAAGGTTCAACCGAAACCGTGCGGACCCGGCCCACCAGGCTGCCGCCGCGCTGGACGATCAGCGTTGCGTTGCTGGAAACCCCCTTGTTGCTGCCGAGATCGAGCACCACGAAATTGTACTCGCGGTTGACCGCCAGCACCCGTCCGCGCAGGCCGAGCATGATCGATTTGTCCCGGATGCCCTGCTCCCGCCGCTGCGCGTCCATCAGTTGTGCCTGCACGCCCTTGAGTTGGTTTTCCTGGCTGTCTTTCACCAGTTGCAACTCGTCCTTCTGACGCTTGAGGTCTTCGATTTGCTTGGCAATGTCCACGGACGGTCCGGTGGAAGCCGTCGTCGGCCCGCCAGCGAACTTCGCGTTGAGATCGGCGAGTTCCTTTTCCTTCGCGGACTCATTCTCCGAGGCCGTCTTGACCCGCGTTTGGAGGTCGGTGATCTGACCCTTCATGCCGTCGAGCTGCGTCTGCGCGTCGGCGGCGCGTTGCAGGGCGTCCTTGGCATCCTGCTGGGCTTTTTTCTGGTCCGAGCGGGACTTGGCGGTGTCCGTCTGGACCGACGCCAGTTTCTGGCGCGCATCCTTGGCGTCGGTCAGCGAGGCGACGAGCTTGTTTTTGTTAAGAAAGCTCAACCCGCCGGAGATCAGCAAAAGGGCGGCGGAAACGAGGAGTAAAATCTTTGGCATGACGTGGACTGGGGGGGAAAGGGAGGGGATGAACCGCACGACCGCTTCGCAGCCGGGAGACCGGACTGTTTGGCAGGGCGCACAGGTTCTAAAGGAAAAATGCATCCACTGGCAAGACTTTGCTAGACCGAACCGACAATTTTTTTGCCTTCGGGCGTTGCGGCTTCCGGCAAAGCGCGTTCTAGTGCCGGTGCCAGGGACGATGGATGCAAGCCCGGCAAACCCCGCCAGGGCCGGAAGGCAGCAACGGTAGCCAGAGCTTGCTTGCCGTCGCTCTCTGGTCTTTTCTTTTTTGGCGAGCGGGCTTGCCCGGGCCGCCGGGCGCGCGTTAGGTTCCCCTTATCATGGAAGTTTTGGTCACCGGCGGCGCCGGCTTTATTGGCTCGCATCTGGTCGAGACTCTGTTGGCCGCAGGCCACGGGGTCGCCGTCATCGACGACTTCAACGATTTTTACGATCCGCGCATCAAGCACGGCAACCTCGCCGCCGTGCGTCGCCAGATTACCCTACACGATCTGGACCTGCGCGACGCCGATGCCGTGGGCCGCGTGCTGCGCGAACGGGAGTTCGATACGGTGGTCCACCTCGCGGCGCGGGCGGGCGTGCGGCCCTCGATCCGGCAGCCGCAGCTTTACGTGGACACGAACGTTTCTGGCACGCTCAACCTGCTCGAAGGCGCGCGGCGGCACGGGGTGGGCCGGTTCGTGTTCGCATCGAGTTCATCGGTGTACGGGTTGTGCAAGGAGGTGCCGTTCCGGGAAGACGTGGCGCTGCCCGGGACGATCAGCCCGTACGCCGCGACCAAGCTCGCCGGGGAGCAGCTTTGCGCCAGCTACGCGCACCTGTACGGATTCCGCGCGGTGTGCCTGCGGTTTTTCACGGTGTACGGCCCCCGGCAGCGGCCCGATCTGGCCATCCACCAGTTCACCCGGCGGATTCACGACGGCCAACCCATCGACCAGTTCGGCGACGGCCTGACCCGGCGGGATTACACCTACATCGACGACATCATCCAGGGCGTGCTCGGCGCGCTGGAATACGAGGGTGCGCCGTTCGACATTTTCAACTTGGGTGAGAGCGCGACGACGCCGTTGCGGGACCTGATCGTGCTGGTCGAAAAATCGCTCGGACGCACGGCGCGGATCAACCGGCTGCCCGAGCAGCCCGGCGACGTGCCGCTGACCTGCGCGGATATTTCCAAGGCGCGGCAGTTACTCAGCTACCGGCCCAAGACGCCGATTGCCGAGGGCATCCCGCGTTTCGTGGAGTGGTTCCTGCGCACGCAGGCCAGCGGGGAGGCGGCGGCCTGAGATGAGCCAACCGCCCCCGGCCCGCGACGTGGTGGAGCTTTTGCAGGCGCTCGTGCGCGTGGGGAGCGTCAACCCCACGGGCGATCCGGGGACGACGGAAACCGGGGAAGGCCGGTGTGCGGCTTTGGTGGCCGGGATTCTGGAACACGGCGGCGCGGTGGCAGAGTTGCGCGAGATTTTGCCCGGACGGCCCAACGTGCTCGGGCGTTTTCCTGGCGACCGGCCCGGCAAGCCGAAGCTGTTCCTTTGCCCGCACCTGGACACGGTCAGCGTGCGGGGCATGACGGTCGATCCTTTCGCGGCGGAGCGGCGGGACGGGCGGATTTACGGACGCGGGGCGTGCGACACGAAAGGCACGGCGGCGGCGATGCTGTGGGCGTTGTGGGAACTGCGCGCCGACCTGCCGCGTTTGGAGCACGAAATCTGGTTCGCCGGACTGATGGGCGAGGAGGCCGGCAACGAGGGTGCGATGGCGCTGGCCGCCGATCATCCCGACGCCGATTTTGCGCTGGTGGGCGAGCCGACGGGTTGCGATCTTGTTTACAAGACCAAAGGCGTGACGTGGCTGCGGCTGACCACGAAGGGCCGGGCTGCGCACAACGCCACGCCCGAGCGGGGTGAGAACGCCGTCTATAAAATGGCCGATTTGTTGCGCACGATCCGCGACGAGATCGCCCCTGAATTCGCCGCGCTGGCCGACCCGGTGCTCGGCGCGCCGACGATGAGCGTCGGGACGATTCAGGGCGGCAGTAAGATCAACATCGTACCGGAGGTTTGCACGGTGGACGTGGACCTGCGGACGGTGCCCGCGCAGGCGACGCCGGGGTTTCTCGACGCGGTGTTTGCCCGGCTGCGGCGCGCGTGTCCCGATCTAGAAATCGAGCACCTGCGCAGCAACCGCCCGTTGGACACCGCGCCGGAGCACCCATGCGTGCAGGCATTGCAGACCGCAGGCGGGCGGTTGGTGGGCGCGCCGTGGTTCTGCGACGGCAGCCTGCTGGCGGCGGGCGGCATCCCGGCGGTGGCGGCGGGTCCCGGCGACATCGCCCAGGCGCACACCGCCGACGAGTGGTTGGCGGAGGACGATCTGCGCGCGGGGGTAGAGTTTTACAAACGGTTTCTGCAGGCGGTGTAAAGCGTCGGCGGCGAGAAATGCCTCCCGTTTGTCGTGGGTCGGAATGCACTCGTGCGGCAGGGCAGTCCCGTATCCCCTTAACAAATACTTATGATCTCCCTTCGCCCATTCTTTCTGTTGCTCACCGCTGCCACCATTGCTGCAACCGGCGCGTGTGCCGCCGAACCGCTCTCCGAGGCGGACAAGGCGTTCGTGGCCAAGGTGTCACAGGGCGGTATGTACGAGGTGGAACTTGCCAAGGCGGCAGCAACCAAGCTCACCACGCAGGACCTCAAGGATCAGGCCAACACGGAATCGCACGACCATCAATTGGTCGGCGGCAATCTCAGGTCCATCATGGAGAAGAACGGACTCACATTCCCCACTGCGCTCAACGCGGAGTTTCAGGCACGGCTCGACAAAATCAGTGCCCTGCCCGCCGACAAATTCGACGCGGCTTACGTCGAAGACATGAAGAAGATCCATGATGCCGACGGGGCCGCGTTTGCCAAGGAAGCCAAGGGCGGCACCAACGCCGACTTGAAAGCGTTTGCCGCCGAGACTTACCGGATTGTCCAGCGCCATCTGGGCGAGCTGAGCGCCAAGGTGGATTAGACAAGCGTTCGGCGCGGGATTCGCTTGCGATTGACTGCAATGCGCCATCAAGTGGCGCGCCCGATCATTTAATGTCGAAGAGACTTGCAAGCACGCCCCGACATTGCATAGAAATACCGTATGGAACGCTTTCTCGGTCGGTTTTCACCCGTTGTTTTTGCCCTTTTGCGTCTCGTTACCGGTCTGATGATGGCCTGCCACGGCGGCCAAAAGATTTTCGGCATGTTTGGCGCCGAGCACGTTTTCCCGCCTTTCTCTTTCATGGGCATCGGCGGCCTGATCGAACTGATCGGTGGCTTTCTGGTGGCCTTCGGCCTGTTTGGCAGCGTGGCGGCTTTCCTCCTGAGCGGCGAAATGGCCATCGCTTATTTCATGGCGCACGCCAAGGGCGGATTCTTCCCTATTGTCAACCACGGCGAACCCGCCGTTTTGTACTGCTTTATCTTCCTGTACATCGCCTGCCACGGTTCCGGGATTCTTAGCTTGGATCACGCATTATTTCGCCGGACGGCGGTCGATCCAGTCGTGCGATGATGCCGCGGTGACGCGCCGACCAGCGGCGTGGGAGAGGGTTGCATGTGGGCGGACCCCGCTTTAAGTGGAGGCCCGCCCGATTGCCTTTTCTTCTCTTCCTATGAGCGACCCACAGCAGCCGCAGACCCAGCAGGCCAAGACCGCCATCAACCCGCGCCGGGACCAAGATTTCCCGGAGTGGTACCAGCAGGTCGTCAAGGCCGCTGACCTCGCCGAAAACAGCGATGTGCGCGGCTGCATGATCATCAAGCCCTGGGGCTACGGCATCTGGGAAAACATGCAGCGGCAGTTGGACCACATGTTCAAGGTGACCGGGCACAAGAACGCCTATTTTCCGTTGTTTATTCCGATTGCCTATCTGGAAAGGGAAGCGGCTCACGTCGAGGGGTTTGCGAAGGAATGCGCCGTCGTGACCCACCACCGGCTGGAGGTGGATGCGGACGGCAAGATGGTCCCCGCTCCGTCCGCCAAGCTGACCGAACCGCTGGTCATCCGCCCGACGAGCGAGACGATCATCGGCGCGACGTATGCCAAGTGGGTGCAATCGTGGCGGGACCTGCCGATCCTCATCAACCAGTGGTGCAACGTCGTGCGCTGGGAACTGCGCACGCGGCTGTTCCTGCGGACGACGGAATTTCTCTGGCAGGAGGGCCATACCGCCCACGAGACGGAGGTCGAGGCCCGCGAGGAAACCGAGAAAATGCTGCGCGTGTACGAGACGTTCGTACGCGACCACTTGGCCATCCCGGTTTATTCGGGCGAGAAGAGCGACGGCGAGCGGTTCCCCGGGGCCGTGCAGACGCTTTGCATCGAGGCCATGGTGCAGGACCGCAAGGCGATTCAGGCAGGCACGTCGCACTTCCTCGGGCAGAATTTTGCCAAGGCCAGCGGAATCAAGTTCCAGAGCCGCGCCGGGCAGGAGGAACACGCTTGGACGACGAGTTGGGGCATGAGCACGCGGCTGGTCGGCACGCTCATCATGGCGCACGCCGACGACGACGGGCTGATCCTGCCGCCGCGCATCGCGCCGACGCACATCGTCATCCTGCCCATCACGCCGAAGGAGGACACCCGCGCCGCCGTGCTCGAAGCCGCGCAAAAGCTCGCCGCGCGCATCCGGGAAGAAATTTTCCACGGCGCGCCACCGGAGGTGGAGGTCGATACGCGCGACCTCAATGGCGGGGTGAAAAGTTGGGAGTGGATCAAAAAGGGCGTGCCGATCCGGGTGGAAATCGGGCCGCGCGACTTGGAAAAGGGCACGGTCGCCGTGACGCGGCGAGACAAGGGCGTGAAGGAGAAAGAGTTCCTGCCCACGGAGGAATTTGCGTCCCGCGTGCCGGGGTTATTGCAGGCGATCCAGACGAACCTGTATGAACGCGCGCTGGCTTACCGCGACGCCAACACCAGGGACATCGACACGACGGCGGAGTTCTACGCGTTCTTCACCGCGCAAAACCCGGACAAACCGGAAATCCACGGCGGGTTTGCCCGCGCGCATTGGGACGGCACGCCGGAAACGGAAGCGAAGATTAAGGAGGATTTGAAGGTGACGATCCGCTGCATCCCGACCGACACGCCGGAGGAGAAAGGGCGTTGCGTGGTCAGCGGGCGGCCCAGCAAGCGGCGGGTGCTGTGGGCCAAGTCGTATTGATCTTTGCGGCGAACCGTCGCGCCGGGTCATCGCCGGAGCCGTGGAAAATTTTGTGTGTTTCCACCGAATATTCGAGCGCGGTTCGCGTCTATTCTGACAGGTCGCCTTTTGCGACCTGTCACCTAATCACATCCCATGAAAAAGCTGCTGCTTCTCGGTGCTGCCCTGCTCGGTCTCTGCACGCTTGGCCAGTCGGCCCAAGCGGGCCCGGACGAGCCTAATTATAACGACGAACGCCCCGCCCCCAGAGTGTACGAGGGCCGGGTGGTCGAGCCGCGTTATTGTCCGCTGCCGCCCCCGGTTTACTTGGCCCCGCCGCCGGTGGTGCTCGGCTTCGGCTACCCGCGCTACTACCACCGCCGCTACTTCCGGCCCTATGGCTACGGCTATGGCTACGGATACGCGCCGGGCGTCCACATCGGCATCGGCTTCTGAGAGCCGTTTCCAAACTGGTTTTCCCGCAGGGACGGCTGTTCGCAGCCGTCCCTGCGGCGTTTATATCCACGGGAGCCGTCCGGCGGCGGGGCGTTGAGCGAATCCATGCGTCCAACGCTCACTTTTTCGTTTTATGCCCAAGCTGACGTTCCGTCCCGCCGTGTTGTTTTCATCCGCCGCTTTCCTGCTGGCCGGGACGAGCCTCGCGCTTGCCCAATCGCCTGCCCCTGCCGCCATGAAGACCGATAATCCGTTGCTCACCGAGAGCACGCTCCAATTCCATTTCCCGCCGTTCGACCGCATCAAGGACGCGGACTTCGAGCCCGCTTTCGAGCAAGGCATGGCCGACCATCTCAAAGAGGTGCTGGCCATCGCCAACAACAAGGAACCGGCGACGTTTGAAAACACCATCGTTGCGATGGAACGCGCCGGGCAAACGCTCGGACGGGTCAACAGCATCTTTTCCAACTTGGCCGGGGCCAACACCAACCCTGCCATCCAGGAAGTCGAGACCAACGTGTCGCCCAAACTCGCCGCGCACCAGGACGAGATTTTCCTCAACCCGACGCTGTTTGCCCGCGTGCAGGCCGTTTACGACCAGCGCGACAAGCTGGGCCTCGACGCCGAATCCAAATACCTGCTCGAACGTTACGAGAAGGACTTCGTGCGCGCCGGGGCCAAGCTTTCCGAAGCGGACAAGACCAAGCTCAAGGCCCTAAACTCCGAACTGGCCAGCCTGGAGACGACGTTCAACCAGGACGTGCTCAAGGAGAAAAACGCAGATTCGGTCATCGTCGCCGACCGCGCGCAACTCGCCGGAATGCCCGATTCCGAAATCGCCGCGACCGCCGCCGCCGCCAAGGCCGAAAAGCAAGACGGCAAATTTGCCATCCGCCTGCTGAACACCACGGGCCAGCCCGCGCTCACCTACCTCCAAAACCGCGACCTGCGCCAGCGGCTCATGGAAGCATCGCTCAAGCGCAACAGCCACGGCGGCGAGTTCGACGACACGGCGACCGTTTCGAAGATCGCCAAGCTGCGTGCCGAACAGGCCGTGCTGTTAGGGTACCCCAACCATGCCGCCTACCAGTTGGAAGAACAAACCATCGGCAGTGTGGCCGCCGTCAATAAACTGCTGGCGGATTCTGCCGCGCCTGCCGTCGCCAACGCCAAGAAGGAAGCGGCGGACATTCAGGAGGTCATCAACAAGGAGAACGGCGACTTCCAGCTCACGGCGGCGGACTGGGATTTTTATTCCGAAAAGGTGCGCAAGGCCAAGTACGACTTCGACGAGTCACAGATCCGTCCGTATTTCGAGTTGAACCATGTGCTGATCGACGGCGTGTTCTTCGCGGCCCACAAGTTCTACGGTATCACGTTCAAGGAGCGGCACGATTTGCCGGTGTACCAGCCGGACGTGCGTGTGTTCGAGGTGGACGACACCGACGGCTCGCCGCTGGCGTTGATCCTCATTGATTACTACGCGCGGCCTTCCAAACGCGGCGGCGCGTGGATGAACGAGTACGTGACGCAGTCGGACCTGCTCGGCGACAAACCGGTGGTGGCCAACCATCTCAACATCCCCAAACCGCCCGCCGGGGAACCGACGCTGCTGACAAGCGACGAGGTGCGTACGGCGTTCCACGAGTTCGGCCACGCGCTGCACGGGATGTTTTCCCATGTGAAGTATCCGCGTTTTGCCGGGACCAACGTGCCGCGCGATTTCGTGGAGTACCCCTCGCAGTTCAACGAGATGTGGGCGGTGTACCCGGAGGTCGTCAAGAATTTCGCCAAGCACTACCAGACCGGCGCGACGATCCCTCAGGAGTTGATGGACAAGATGCTCAAGGCGGGCAAGTTCAACCAGGGGTATGCGACGACGGAATACCTGGCGGCCTCGCTGCTCGACCAAGCGTGGCACCAGTTGAGTCCCGATCAGGTGCCGACCGATGTGCTCGGGTTCGAGGCGGCGGCGCTCAAGAAAGCGGGCGTGGATTTTGCGCCGGTGCCGCCCCGGTATCGGTCGCCGTATTTCTCGCACAGCTTCGGTGGCGGGTATTCGGCGGGATACTACTCGTATTTCTGGAGCGAGGTGCTGGCGGCGGACAGCACGGCCTACGTGCTGTCGCATGGCGGGTTGACGCGTGAGAACGGCGACCGTTACCGCCACCTGCTCATTTCGCGCGGCGGCAGCGCGGACGTGCTCGGATTCTTCAAGGAGTTTACCGGGGCCGCGCCGGATGTCGGGCCGCTGCTCAAGAAGCGCGGGCTGGATCAGTAGGCGGCAGCTCTGTACGCGCGGCGGGAGGCAGGCGGCGGTTTACCTGACTTCCGACGCGGTGTAGCCGGTGACGGCGATGCGGCCAATCAGCGCCTTGACGGTGACGCGGCCCGGATCGTAGCGCACCGCGATCCGGTTGGTGAGCACGTCGATTTCCGCCGATTGGACACCCCGTGCAGCCACTAAGATGGCTTTGAGACGGTCCTCGCAAGACGGACAGTCGATCTCGGGGTCCAGCTTGAGCACGCAACGCGCGGTCTTCGTCGGCTCGTCCGCTTTCGCGGTGCCGACACCTGCCATGCCGAGGCACAAACACAAAATCAGGATTTGGAAAGAAAGTTTCGTCGCCGTGCCTCGGCGGACAACATAGGAGCACGCCGATTTATTGCAAGCGACTGGCAATATCAACCGTGCTCAATGGCGGTTTCGTCTGTTCTGGCGCTTGGCCAGTCGGGAACGTCATCCGGCTTGGCAATCTCGGCCGTTCATGACACTCTGTCACGGAGTACACGCTCCGAGTCACTGATTTTCTCCCCATGAAAACGACGTTCATCCTCACCTTGGCAGCCGGATTTCTATTGGCCACTGCTCCCCGTCACGCGTTCGCCCAAGCAACGGAAGAAGAGGCGCAGACGGCTGCCGCACCACTCGAACAAGCTTTGATCGGTGAGCTCCCGACGGCCTCGTCTCTCCCCGCCGCCGGGAACGTCGAGTTTCGCCATTGGCATCAGGGCGAACCGCCCCTCCAGCTCATCCGGCAAGAGGAAGGTTTTTGCGCGCTGACCAGCGTCGGCGGCGGCTTCGCGGGTGGCGCGGAAAGCGTCGGTGTTTACGTCGGTGACGACGGTTACTGGTACCTCGGCGGCAAGTCGCGGCAGCACGGGATGGACGCCGAATGCGTGGTCGTGCGCTACCCGAGCGCGCTGCACGGGAAGAAAGACCACGCCAAAAGGGTAAAAATTCTGGCGGCGAGTTTTGGCGCCGGTTCGCGCTATGCCGATGTCACCGCCCGCGTGAAGACTTTGTTGCACGAGGGCAAAGCCTTCCGGGCAGACCCTGCCGCGCTGCGGGTCGATCCGGCGAATAGTTGGAGGAAAACCACCGTGATCTTCTACAAGGTCGGCGGCAAACGCGCGCTTTATTCGGTAGGGGAAGACGAGTTTATCAGCAAAGAATTGCTGGTGGAAAAGGCCCGCGCAATCACCGACCAAGCGTCTACCCAAACGTATGCGTTTAAACCGGAACCGTCGCCGCTCGCCTCTGGCGACGACGATAGTTCACCCGATCCAGAAATCGAATCTAAAACGGGCGCGCAGGTCCGGCGACCGCTTTCAGTGAATGTACCCGAGCAAATACAGGATCAGGACGATCAGGAGAACCGTGCCCAGACCACCACTCGGGCCGTAACCCCAGCCGCGGCTGTAGCCCCAGGTGGGGAGCGATCCGAAAACTAGCAACAGGACGATGATGAGGATGATCAGGGACATATTATCGGTGGTATCGCGCCAGCCGAATCGGTTGGCCGTCCACTAGTTGCACGATATTCGGGACCGCACCCGGGGGGCTGGTCCTGTTTTCAGCCGGGCGAAAAGACCTCCCCCCGTGCTCCCCGGTAAACGGCATGGACTATCCGTCAGGAAGGGCAGTGGTGTGTTGCCGGGGGGCGCCTGAAAATTCAGGGCCCGACCGCCGTTTTTTCCTCTGCAACGCTGCGGAAATCCGCGTAACCTGCGGACCCGCTTTCCTTTTCCCCGCGCCCGTCGTAATTTTCCGCCCCACCATGACCTCCGCCGAGATCCGCCAGTCCTTCCTCGACTTTTTCCGCGAGAAGGAGCACACCATCGTGCCCTCCTCCAGCCTGCTGCCCTCGTCGCCGAACCTGCTTTTCACCAACGCCGGGATGAACCAGTTCGTGCCCTATTTTCTGGGCACCGAACAGGCTCCGTATCAACCGCCGCGCGCCGCTGACACTCAGAAGTGCATCCGCGCGGGCGGCAAGCACAACGACCTCGATGACGTGGGCCTCGACACGTACCACCACACGTTTTTCGAGATGCTGGGCAACTGGTCGTTCGGCGACTACTTCAAGCCCGAAGCCATCGCCTGGGCATGGGAACTCCTGGTCGAACACTGGGGTTTCCCGCCACAGCGCATGTACGCCACGGTGTTCTGCCCGTACCTCGGCGAAGACGGCTGGGAGACGCGCTGGGCGGCGGACATCGCCGCCGTAGCGGACGCGGTGCGCCAGGGTCTTGTGCCGATGCCCGACGAGACGGAAGATCAGACCACCGTCGCCGATCTCGACGCCGCGTATTGGTGGGCGCAACGGTTCATCCCCGCCGGGCTGGACCCGACGGTTCACATCGTCCCAGGCAACAAGAAGGATAACTTTTGGATGATGGGCGACACCGGCCCGTGCGGCCCGTGCTCGGAGGTCCACGTCGATCTGACGCCGGACGGTGACACCGCTGGGCGGCTCGTCAACACGGGCGACCCGCGCTGCATCGAAATCTGGAACCTCGTGTTCATCCAGTTCAACGCCAACCCGGACGGCACGTATACGCCGCTGCCCGCGCGCCACGTCGATACCGGCATGGGTTTCGAGCGCGTGACGAGCATCATTCAGGGCACGAACCATTTCACCGATTTTTCGCGCCAGATTTCCAATTACGAGACGGATGTGTTCCGCCCGATTTTCGACGAAATCGAGCGGCTGAGCGGGCAGAAGTACGGCTCGACCCTGCCGCCCGCCGGGTCCACCGGCGAGACCGAACAGCAGCGCATGGACGTGGCGTTCCGCGTCATCGCCGACCACCTGCGCACGCTGAGCTTTGCGATTGCGGACGGCATCCTGCCCGCCAACACGGACCGCAACTACGTCTTGCGCCGCATCCTGCGCCGGGCGGTGCGCTACGGGCGGACGCTCGGGTTCAACGAGCCGTTCTTTTACCAACTCGTGCCCGGGTTGATCGAGCGCATGGGCGAGGTGTTCCCGGAACTGGTTGAGCAACAGGCGAAGATTGCGGCGGTGCTCAAGGCGGAGGAAGAGAGTTTCAACCGCACGCTGGACCGGGGCATCGCGCTCTTTGAAAAGGAGTCGGCGGCGCTGGCACCCGGCGAACCGATCAGCGGGGCGACGGCGTTCCGGCTTTACGACGAACAGGGGTTTCCGCTCGACCTGACCGAGGTCATGGCGCGAGAGCGTGGGCTGGCCGTGGACACCGCCGGATTCGAGGCGGCGATGCAGGAGCAGAAGGATCGTTCGCGCGGCGCACGGGTGACGGAAGTCATCACCGCCAAGACTGCCACGGCGGAAGAGGCCGATCCCTACGCGGACGCCGTGCAGACGGAGTTCGTCGGCTACGTGCGCGATAGCTGCATCGGCACGGTCGAGGAAATCCGCGAGGACGGCGGCAACGTTTACGCCGTGGTCAACCGCTCGCCGTTTTATGCCGAGATGGGCGGACAGGTCGGCGACAGCGGCTATCTGCTGGTCAACGACACGATCCCGGTGCCCATCGCCAACACCGTCCAACGTGGGCCGAGTTATTATTTGCGACTGGCCAGCGCCGAGGACCGTGCGACGGTGCCCCAGGGGCGGCTCATCACGCTGGAAATCGACGCCGCACGCCGCCGTGCCATCGAGACGAACCACACCGCGACCCACCTGCTCCACTGGGCGTTGCACGAGATCGTCGGACCCGACGCCACCCAGAAGGGCAGTTCTGTCGGGCCGGACCGGCTGCGGTTCGATTTCAACAGCGCGGCTCTCACCCCGGGGCAGGTGGCGGACGTGGAAGCGCTGGTCAATCAGCGGTCGCTGGCCAACGATCCGGTGGCGTGGCGCGAGGTGCCGTTCGCCGAGGTGCGCGGGCGGGCGGACATCATGCAGTTTTTCAGCGACAAATACGGCGAGAACGTGCGCGTCGTGCAGATCGGCGGCAATCCCGGCAGCCTGAACGGTTATTCGATGGAACTGTGCGCGGGGACCCACGTGCGGGCCACCGGGCAGTTGGGCGCGTTCAAGATCGTGAGCGAGGGGGCGATTGCCGCCGGGGTGCGCCGGATCGAGGCCGTGGCCGGGTTGGCTGCGCTGCGCTATTTCCAGGAGCAGGTTGCGGCGAAGGACCGGCGCGTGGAGGAACTCGAAGCGAAGCTGGCCGAGTTGAGCAAGGCGCAGGAAAAGGAAAAGGCCAACACGGTCAAGCGCGACGCCGACGCGTTCGTGGACGCCGCGCTGCCCAAGGTGGACGCGGCGGCGGCGGTGCCGCGCATCGTCGAGCGCGTGCCGGTGGGCGCGGTGGGCGCGGAAATGCTGGCGGCGATTGCCGAGACGCTCAGGGCGCGCAAGTTCAAGGGCGTAGCGGTGTTGGCGGGCACGTCGGATCAGGACAATACGGTGCCGTTGCTGGTGAGCGTGTCACCGGAGTTTACGAGCAAATTCAACGCGGGCAAATTGTTGCAGCAGTTGGCCCCGGTGGTCGGCGGCAAGGGCGGCGGCAAGGGCGACCTGGCGCGCGGCGCGGGCAAGGAGCCGGGCAAGATCAACGACCTGCTCAAGAAAGCGGCGGGGCTGTTGGGATAAGGCGCGTGGCCGACGAAACGTCCGCCGGTCCGAGCGTGGTAACCCGGCGCTGACAACCGCCCCGTTCCGATGAGCAAGCACGCCGCGAAAATTGCCCGGTCCCTGGCCGAAGCGGTCGCCCACCGCCAAGCGGGTCGGCTGCCGCAGGCGGAGGCAACGTTCCGGCAAATCCTGGCGTTTGATCCCCGCTCCGCCGAGGCTCATAACGATCTGGGTCTTGTCCTGACCAAACAGCAGCGGCTCGAAGATGCCCGAGAACACTTTGCGCGTGCGCTCGCGCTCCGGCCACAATCGCCCGAGGCGAACGACAACCTCGCCCGCGCATTGAAAAACCTGGGCCGGATCGACGAAGCGATTCCGTTCTACCGCCGTGCTACCGAGTTGTTGCCCGGCGACGCGAAGTTGCACAGCAAGCTGATCTTTGCCCTCCAGTACCAGCCCGGCCTGGACCCCGCCGTGCTTGCCCGGGAATTTCAGGCTTGGCACGAGCGGCACGCTGCCCCGCTGCAACGGGCCGCACCACCCCACCGCAACGATCCCGACCCGGAGCGGCGGCTGAAGGTGGGCTACGTTTCAGCGGACTTCCGGCAGCACCCGGTCAGCTTTTTTCTGTACCCGTTGTGGCGTTCGCACGACGCGCGGCAGGTAGAGGTGTACGCGTATGCCAGCGTGCGGCGGCCCGACGCGGTCACCGCCGGGTTGAAGACGCTCGCCACCGTCTGGCGCGACGTGGGCGCACTGTCTGACGAGGCGTTGGCCGCGCAGATTCGCACGGACGGGATCGACCTCCTGATCGACCTTTCTATGCACACCGCCAGCAACCGCCTGCCCGTTTTTGCGCGCCGGCCCGCGCCGGTCCAGGTGAGCTGGCTCGCGTACGCGGGCACCGCCGGGCTGCCCGCCATCGACTACCGGCTGAGCGACGCGCACATGGACCCTCCCTCGGCGGGGTTCCCCACGCTCCCCGGCGGCGAACCCGTGCGCCTGCCGGACGCCTGGTGCTGCTACCACCCGCTCGGGGAAGCCCCGGCGGTTGCCGACCTGCCCGCGCTCCGGACGCCGGATCGCCCGACGGTGACGTTCGGCTGCCTCAACCAGTTCGCCAAGGTCAACCCGGCGGTACTGTGGCTCTGGGGGCGCGTGCTCGCCGCCGTTCCCGGGTCGCGGCTCCTGCTCCATGCGCCGGGGGAGGAAACGGTCCACCGGCGGGTGCGGGCGATCCTGGCCGAGAGCGGCGGGGTGGACGGCAGCCGGATCGATTTCGTGCCGCCGCAAACCCGGCCAGATTATCTGCGGACCTACGGGCGCATCGACCTCGGGCTGGATCCGTTTCCCTTCAACGGCATGACCACCACCTGCGAGGCGTTGTGGATGGGCGTCCCGGTGCTGACCACCCCCGGGCCGACGCCGGGCGCGCGGGTCGGCGGCAGTCTGCTCTCGGCGGTCGGGTTGGGAGAATTGGTGGCGCGTTCGGAAGAGGAACTCGTCGGAATGGCTGTCGCCTTGGCCAACGATCTGCCGCGTTTGGCCGGGCTGCGCGCCACGCTACGTGCCCGGATGCAAGCCTCGCCGCTCATGGATGGGCCGCGTTTTGCGCGGCACGCCGAAGCGGCCTGCCGCGCGATGTGGCGGCGTTGGTGCACGGGAGAGAGGAAGTAGCAGCCCGCGCACGGCGGATCACTCCGGCCAGCGGTTCACGTCTTTGTAATAGATGTAGCTCGCCGGGGTCTTGCCCGTCGCCACGAACCATTGCGGACAATACGGAGCCATCCAGATGGCGTCACCCGCTTTGACGGGATACCAGCGATCTTCCAGCCGGTAAATCCCCTCACCCGCCAACATCAGGAGGCCGTGTTCCATGACGTGCGTTTCCACGAAAGGCAGCGTCGCGCCCGGCAGATACTTGAAGATGTTCACCGCCATGTCGAACCCCGGCGTGTCCGGCAGGAGCACCTGGAGCATGGCCGCCGGGTCACCCAGGAACGGCGTACCGGGCACGTTTTCCTCTTGCCCGAAAACCGGGGCTAGGTCGGTCCCCGGCAACACCTCGTAGGTTTTCTCGAAGATCAACAGGCTGGCCCCGGCCGCCGCGCCCCGAAACCGGTAATCCATGCCGGGCGGCACGTAGACGTAGCCGCCGCTGGTCAGTTCGACGCGCTGCTCGTCCACCACGACTTCCGCTGTGCCGTCGAGCACGTAGACAAACCATTGGCAGCCGCGCGTCTCGCCGAAGCCGGAGCTGTTGGTGCCCAGTTCGATCTGGTACTGGCAGAACCGCGCACCCAACGCTTCCGAGATGACCACGTAACACGTAGCGCCCGTCCAGTTGGGTAACACCGAGGGCACGAACCCGTCCGGCGCGAGCAAAGCGTGCCGCGCCTGGACCGACGTGCGCGTCGTGCCGTAAGGATGGCTGCGTCGACCTCCGCCCCCCGCAATAATATCCCCTGGCGGCACCATGATTTTAACCCTCCCCGGTTGCCTCTTCCGCCACGTTCTCCGCCGGGCGAAGCAGCCGTCCGCCGGGTCGCGCGACGATGCGCCCGTCCTTATAGATCGTCTCGCCGCGCCGGATCGTGCGCAACACCCGCCCGCGCAGGTGCCGCCCGATGTAGGGCGAATGCGCCGGGTAGCGGTACAACAGCGACTCCTCCTTCACCTCGTCGGTCACGTCGAGGTTGACGATGACCAGATCGGCGTCCGACCCCTGGCGGATTTCGCCCTTTGCCGGGTGCAGGCGGAAGCGGCGCGCGACGTTGGTGGCGAGCAGTTCGGACAGGCGTTCGAGCGGCAGCGGATGGCTCGGGTCGGCGGCGGCGGTAAGCATTAGCGGCAACGTCGATTGACACCCGGCGATGCCGCCCCACGAGGCGAACAGGTCCTTGCGGTACTTGATCTCCGGCGGCGCGGGCGAATGATCAGACACGATCATGTCCACGCTCCCGGCGGCCACCATTTCCCAGAGCGCGGTCTGCTCGGCGCGGGTGCGCAGCGGCGGGGAGCATTTGGCCAGTGGACCGAGGCGTTCGACATCGGCGTCGGTGAGGACGAGGTAATGCGGGCAGGTTTCGCAGGAAATGTTCAATCCTTGGGCCTTGGCCCCGGCGATGAGTTCCAGACCCCGCCCCGTGCTGACGTGGGCGATGTGCAGCGAGCACTCGGTTTCCCAGGCGAAGAAAATCGCGCGCTGGATGGCCTCCAGTTCCGCGATGGCCGGGCGGGACGCGAGGTAATCCGCCGGAGCGAGCCGCCCGTCGGCCACGGCGCGGCGGGCGAGGCGCGCGGTGATGCCCTCGTTCTCGGCGTGGACGCAGACGATCTGCTCCAGGTCGAACGCGCGGCGCATGCCTTCGAGCAGCGTGCCGTCGTCGGCCATGGGGAAATCCTCCACCCCGCTGTTGCACATGAACGCCTTGAAGCCGATGACCCCGCATTCGGTGAGGTCTTGCATGTGGGTCAGGCTCTCGTGGCACAACCCGCCCCAGAGGCCGAAATCCAGGAGGCTGCTGGACTTGGCGAAATTCCACTTGGCCAGGAAGCCACCCTTGTCGAGCACGGGCGGCTGGGCGTTGAGCGGCATGTCGAAAAACGACGTGACTCCCCCGGCGGCCAGCGCGCGGCTGCCGTGGTCGAAACCTTCCCAGTCCGTGCGGCCCGGCTCGTTGAAATGGACGTGCGGATCGACCCCACCCGGGAAAAGATAAAAGTCGCTGGCGTCGAGGTCGGAATCCGTGGAGCCGAACACGGCGTTGCCCAGCGCGGTGATGACCCCGTCCTTGATGCCGAGGTCCAACTTGGCGACGCCATCGGGGCGGACCACGCTGCCGCCACGGATGATCAAATCAAAATCGCTCATGAAAAACGGGAGGAGAACGGGGAAGATGGACGTGCCCCCTTAAATAGCCGGGAGAGGGAAGCGCGGGGATTTTGCTAGAAAACCCAGGAAATTGTCCATCACTTTCAGCGAGGCGACAACATCTTCCGGCGCAACGCTTTCGAGGGGGTGATGGCTCAGGCCGTCCTTGCACCGCACGAAGAGCATGGCCGTAGGCATGACCGGGGCGAGCGCGACGGCGTCGTGGCCCGCACCACTGGGCAGCTCGCACAACGGGAATCCGGCGGTGCGCACGGCGGCGGCGAGGAGGGCGCGCAGGCCGGGGTCGAGCGGGGTGGCGGCGTGGGTTTGCACGGGGAGCCAGTCAAACGCCAGACCGCGCTCGGCGGCCACGGTTCCGGCCAGGTGATGCAGATCACCACAAGCCTTGAGCCGGTGCACGTCGTGCGGGCTACGGACATCGAGCGAGCCGGTGGCGGAGCCGGGAATGACGTTGCCCGCGCCGGGGCGAACGTCGAGTTGGCCGACGGTGGCGACCAGTCCGTCCTCAAACGCTCGGGCATAGCTTTCCACGAGAGTGACGAACTGCGCGGCCCCGGTGAGAGCATCGCGGCGCAGAGGCATCGGCGTGGTGCCCGCGTGCCCGGCTTGACCCTCGAAGCGGAAGGTGAAACGACTCTGACCCGCGATGGCGTTGACAATTCCTACCGGCAGGTTTTGCGATTCAAGGACCGGACCTTGTTCGATGTGGACTTCCACGTACCCGAGCAGGCCGTCCTCGGTGGCGGGGTCGAGCCGGTCGGCAGCGAGTGTGCCGGGGTCACCGCCGAAATCGCGGATGGCTTGGGCGAGCGTGATGCCGTGGGCGTCGGCGAGCGCGAGGCGGGCCGGGTCGAGTGAATGACCGGCCACCACATCGCTGCCCAGGTAGCTCGTGCCGAAACGCACGCCTTCCTCATCGCTGAAACCCACCACGCCCAGGCGGAAGGGCAGCGCGCCGTAGCGTCCGGCAGCGACCTGTTCGGCGAGATCCAGCGCGACGAGCACACCGAGCGGACCATCGAAACGGCCCGCCTCGCGCACGCTGTCCAGATGCGAACCGAGCAGCAGGAGGGGGCGTCCGTCGCGCGGCGGAAAGGCGCGCAGGTTGCCGATGCCGTCGGTGTGGACGCGCAGCCCGGCGGCGTCCAGCCAGCCGCCGACGAGGGCGTTGGCGCGGCGCAGGGCGTCGGAGCCGAAGGTGCGGGTGAGCAGGCCATCGTCGGTTTCGCTGAGGGCGGCGAGCTCGTCGATGCGCTGGAGCAGCAGCGCGGCGCGGTCGGAGTCGGCGGTCATGCCACCGGATCAGGCAGCCTGCGTCGATTGCGGATCAGCGGTGCCGATGAGCTGGCTGACGCTGTGGTGATCGAACAAGCTCGGCGTGCCGTCGGGTGTGATGTAAACCGCCGTGCCGCCGTTGACCGCCAACGCCTCGGGATGCTCAACTTGGAAACGCGTGCCACTCAACAATTCCACGGTGAAAGGTCGGAAGGGGACACGCCGGCAAAAGGTGCGCAGGCTGCGGTCAAAACTCTCAGATTCCATCCCGCCATTTTGATGCAAATCCGCTTGGCTGTCCAGCCTGCGTCAGCTTCCGCGATAGGTCTGGTAGGCCCAGGGCGTCGTCAGCAGCGGGACGTGGTAGTGCGCCGTGGCGTCCGCGACGGAAAAGCGGATCGGCACGCGGTCCAGGAAACGGTCCGCCGCCGCCAAGCCGAAGAAATCGCCCACGCGGAAGACCAGTTCGTAGACGCCGAGGGTGAACTCGTCGCCCGCTAGCAACGGGGCGTCGGTGCGGCCATCGGCGTTGGTGCGGACGGTCTTGAGGCGGTGTTTTTCCCGGGAGCCTTCCGCGCCGGGACGCACCGCCCAAAGCTCGATCTCCAGGCCCGCCGCCGGACGGCCCCGCGTCAGGTCCAACGCGTGGGTGGTGAGTTTGCCGGTGGTCATGGCCGCCGAGCATGGAGCGTGCATCCGGCTTTGACAAGCCCGGACGTTTCCGGATAGCATGGCGCCAAGATGAAATTATCCCGTCTTTTCGTACCCGCCGTTTTCATGGTTGCCGGATGGCTGGCGGCGCCAACCGGGCTGCTGGCTGGCGGGGCGGCTTTCGACCAGACCATCCTGCCGCCGATGAACCCGCCGGCGCAGGTCGCCATCGTGGCGAAGGTGCCCATGGCCTACGCGGAGGCCGGGGTGCCGGGGAGTTTCCGGCTCGCGCGCACCGGCAGCGTGCTGGCAGACCTGACCGTTTCTTATCAGGTGAGCGGCAAGGCGGTCGCGGGGCAAGACTACAAGGCGTTGAAAGGCACCAAGGTCATCCCGGCGGGCCAGAGCAAGGTGCAGATCAGCATCAATCCACTGCCCGTGGCAGGCAACGGCGGCACGGTCAAGGGGGTGCGCGTGACGCTGCTGCCGGGCGACGGGTACACGGTCAGCGCGGCGGCGAGGGCGAGCGTCAAGATCGTGCAATGATCCCGGGTGGGGACGGCGCTCAATCCTCGACTAGGTCCGCCAGCCGGAAGGCGGCGATCTTTTCGATCTCGGCCAGGGCGGCGGCGCGCTCCTGCTCCGGAGTGTGCCGGAGACGGGTCTCGAATCCGGCGACAATGGCCTGCTTGCGGTTGGCGCGCACGCAGATGATGAACGGGAAGTCGAACCGTTCGCGGTAGGCGGCGTTGTGCTGCTCGAACCAGGCAACCTCGGCGGGCGTGAGTTGATCCAGCCCCGCGCCCGCTTGCTCGGACGCCGACGCCGCGCCGAGATGACCTTCGCGGGCGGCGCGTCCGACGAGGTCGGGGTGCGCGCGGATGAGGTCCAATTGACGTTCGGGCGGGGCGGCTTGCACGGCGGCGCACAGGGCGGCGTGAAGGTGGTCACGGTCGCGGAACGGGCGATGGTCCCACGCGGCGTCCGCGACCCACGGCGAGTGCTCGAACACCGCGCCGAACCGCTCGACGAAAGCCGGGCGGTCCAGGGCATTGATCTCTTCCAGAATTGCCTTCATCCCGGCAGGATAGCAGAATGATCTTAAGTCGCAGGTGTTGCATGTTTTTTTGCCGACGCGGGCGCGTGTTACCCTTTTATGGGTTTGCGTTGACTTTCCGGCGGCGGTTTTCTAGGCTGGGCGCATGAACAATCCCATCCCCGGTCTCCGCAGCCCCTCCGATCAGGTCGGCGGCCTATATTACTTTGGCCGGATGGTCGACAAAATCCGCCTGCACCATGCGGGGAAGTTGCCGCCGGATTTTGTGCCTGCCCTAGGCAACGGATTCGACGAACGGTGCGCGCATTTTCTGCGGATTTCGTACCAGGCGTTCGTGGACCATGTGATCGTTTCCCCGGACGCCTCGGACAAGGAACTTTTGGAATGGGCCATGCAAACCGGGCGGCAGCCCGACGAGGAGGAAATCGAGATTTGGAACGGGTTCCTGTGCAAGCGCGGCTGGAAGGATTCGGCCAGCCAACGGCTCGCCGAACGCAAGCTGGAGAGCGGGTTTCAGGACCGCGCCGAGATCGAGACGTTTTTCCAGTACCTCGACGCCGACGAGGGGCGGTTCTGACGGGAGCGGCAACTGTTTCTAGCTGACCTACAACAAATACGCTACCACGATGCGACGCACGCCAATTCTGATAATTCTCATTTGGCTCGTTATCTGTTTCGGTTACGCGTACTGGCAGATTGCTACCGCTATGGCGGGGCCAGCTTCGACCGATGATCTCTATGCGCACACTTGGCGCTACCAATGGTTTATGTTCTGTCTATTTTGGTTGCCTGCGTGGATTGCGGGGTTGCTGTTCGCACTAAGCATCGAAAGCTTCTGGTATCGCCGCCACCTCCAATCTGACAGTTTACGCAACACCCTTCCCAATCCCGCGAAGCCTGTCTAAACTGCGGCCATGCCTCTTCTGCCGACGACGCTGCTTGCCGTGGACCCGCTGCTCTTTGCGTTCCGCGAATCCACGCTGCCCGGCAAACTGATCCTGGGGTGCCTGTTCATCGGCTCAATTTTCAGTTGGTCGGTGATGGTGACCAAGATTCGCGTCATCCAATTCGCCCGGCGGCGCACGGAAGAGTTCCTCGAACAATTCCGCGCCGACCGTCTGCCGCTGCGCATGTACGAGGGCGGCGTGGACTACGAGGGCGCACCGATTTACGAGGTGTACCACGCGGGTTGCCAGGAAATGACCTACCACCTGCTCGGCTCGACCGAGGTGGACGAGACGTTCCACGACCGGCTCGAAATCGCCGACAAGGTAACCCCCGCACAACTCCACGCGGTCACGGCGATCATGGAGCGCGCGGTCGGTGAGGAGGCGCTGCGGCTGGAATCGCAGTTGATCCTGCTCTCGACGGCGGTCAGCGGGGCACCCTTTCTCGGGTTGCTCGGGACGGTCTGGGGCGTGATGGACACGTTTACCGGCGTGGCCATGGCGGGCAAACCCAACCTCGCGGCGATGGCTCCGGGCGTGTCGGGCGCGCTGATCACCACGGTCGTCGCGCTGCTGGTGGCGATCCCGGCGATGTTCGGGTACAATTTTATTCTCACGAGCATGCGTTCGCTGACCTTGCAGATGGAGAACTTCGCGGCGGAACTGGAAAGCGAGTTCGAGCACAAGTACGTCAGCCACGGCGCGAGTTGGTCCACGCGGCTGGCGATGAAATAAGCGAACCCTGCGATGCGCAAGTTTTCCCAGCGTGAGGGGCTGCGGGCCCTTTCCGAGATCAACGTCACGCCGATGCTCGACCTGTGCTTCGTGTTGCTGGTCATCTTCATGATCACCACGCCGTTGCTCGAAAACAATAATGATCTGGCTTTGCCCAGCGGCGCGGGGAGCGATCATCCGGTGGAAGCGGAGAAGGTGCGGACCCTGACGATTGACCGCAACGAGGTCATCGCGCTCGACGGCGAGACCGTGCCGCTGGCGCGGCTGCTGCCCCGGCTGGAAACGCTGCGGAGCGAAAAGGGCGCGGACGTGGCGGTGGTCATCCGGCCCGACAAGAACCTCACCGTACAAAAGCTCGTCGGCGTGATGGACGCCCTGCGCGCGGCGCGGATTGCGAAGGTGGGCGTCATCACCGAAGCCGCCGGGGGTGACACCGCTCCCTGAGACCCACGGGCATGGACGGGGACCAACGATTCCGGCGCAACGTCGTGCTCATCGCGCTGGGGCATGTGCTCGTGATCGGGGGGATCGTGTGGTACGCGGCGCACTCGGACCAGACGCCCAAGCCGGTGGAAAAGGTCGAGTGGATGGACCCGGGGACGTTTTCGTCCGGCTCGGCGGGTGCGCCGCCGAAAGCCGCCGCCACCGGGGACGCCGCCACGCCGCCGCCCGCGTCGCGTCGGTCGGCCTCCGACGAGGAAGCCACCCCCGAGCCGTCGCTCCCGCCTGCCGCCGCCGACGATCCGTTCGCCACCAACCGCCGCGCCACGCCGACGCCAACTCCCACTCCCACTCCCAAGCCGACCCCGACTCCGACCCCGACCCCGACTCCGACGCCCACCCCAAGGCCCACGCCGACGCCCAAGCCCACCCCGACGCCCACCCCCAGACCCACGCCGACGCCCAAGCCCACCCCGACCCCGACGCCGAAACCCACTCCCAAATCCACCCCGAAACCGACGCCGACGCCCAAGCCGAAGGCGACCCCGACCCCCACGCCCAAACCCAAGAAAAAGGAGTCGCCCAGCCCCACGCCGGAGCCGGAAAAGAAAAAGGCGGACGCCGAGAAGGACGACGATGACGCCGACGATAAACCCACGCCGAAACCCAAGGCGTCACCCGTCGCCAAAGCCAGCCCGACGCCCGGCGAAAAATCGGGTGCAACCGCCAGAAAGAAATCCGAAAGCTCCAAACCCCCGCACGCCGATTCCCCGGAAGAAGCCAACGCCAAGGCAACGGCCTTGGCCGCTGGTATCAGCGCGGGGAGCAATGGCGACGAGGGCGACGGTTCCTCCGAGGAAGGTGGGTTCCACGGGCGCGGCTCGGGCAAGGGCGGCGGTTCATCGTCGGGCAGTGGTTCCGGCGACGGCAACGGCAAGGGCGGCAGCGGCGGCACGTCGGCCAGCGAGGTCGGCTGGTACAGCGACATGATCCAGACCCGTTTCAAGAGCGAGTGGGACCGGCCCGACATCAAGGGCGGCGAGGCGGCCACGGTGAGGATTCGCGTCGAGAAAGATGGCCGGGTCTCGAAATTCTCGCTGTTGCATCCCTCGGGCAATGCCGCCATCGACGATTCCGCGCTGGCCGCGGCGGGGCGGGTCAAGCAAATCGAGGCCCCGCCGCCGAGTCTGGTCAAGGCGAAGGGGTATTACGAGGTGGGCGTGAGGTTCGAGTTGACCGAGTGATGCGTGTGGCGGTGGTGCCTTGAAAACCTGACGCACGGGACGCGCGTTCTGATGGCAACCGGGACGGTCGCCCTCCAATTGCCAGAAAATTTTTTGAAGGACGTTTGTTCATTCCCGTCGCATGATTAACGTGAAACCCATGCTCCGCCGTTCGCTCCTTCCGCTGATCCTGCTGCTCGCCCTTTGCCTGGCAACCGTCGCGCCTGCGGCGGAAGACGACGTGCCTGTCATCACCGTGCGCAAGAACGCCGGGCAGATCGACCTCGCGCTCAATCCGCTGACCGGCCCCGACGGCGCGGCGGCCACCAAGACGCTCGCGGACGACCTCAACATGGCGGGGCCGTTCGCGGTGACGGTCGGCGGCGGGACCGCGACCTACACGGCGCGCGGGCAGGCGGGGGGCGGGGGATTGCAGGGCACGCTCGTGGACCGCAGCGGCGGCAGTTTGCTCAACAAGACGTACCCCGGCCCGGCGCGCACGGCGGCGCACCAGTTCGCCGACGACATCGTGCTCGCGCTCACCAA
>CAXSED010000056.1:0-28704 GCA_964236475.1 uncultured Chthoniobacterales bacterium | reverse complement strand
GGCGCGGCCCGTCATCATGGTTGGCCCGGGCACGGGCATCGCGCCGTTCCGCGCCTTCTTGCAGGAGCGGCAGGCCACCGGGGCCAAGGGCGGCAACTGGCTGTTCTTCGGCGCGCAGAAATCCGCCACGGATTACTTCTACCAAGATGAATTATCTGCCCTGCAACAGAGTGGCTACCTCCCGCGCCTCGACCTCGCTTTCTCCCGCGACCAGGCGGAAAAAGTCTACGTCCAGACCCGCATGCAGCAAAACGCCGCCGAGATGTGGCGTTGGCTGGAAGACGGCGCGCATTTCTACGTGTGCGGCGACGCCAAGCGCATGGCCAAGGACGTGGACGACACCCTGCACGCCATCATTCGGGAAGCCGGTGGCCGTACCGAGGACGCAGCCAAAGAGTACGTGGCCGCCATGAAGAAAGACAAACGCTACCAGCGCGACGTGTACTGAAACCCAAGCAACCCGTTCATGAGCATCCAACCTCCATCCAACAGCGCCCCGCTGCCCGCGCCGGGACCGTTCACCACCGGCCAAAAGGAATACCTCGCCGGTTTCATGGCGGGCGTGATGCAGGCGGGCTTCGTGCCCTTTGTCGGCCACACCGCCAACGGCACCATCACGAGCGAACCCGCCAGTGGGTTACCTAACGCCGCCGCTTCCAACGAACCGGCGGAAGCCAACGTCTACGGCACGCCCGTTTCCGAATTATCCAAACCCGAACTCTGGAAGCTGGAGCACAACGGCCTCGACCTCTGGGACCGTCTCATCGCTCACGCCGAGAACGACCAACTGCCCGACGAACAGGACACGTTTTATTTCCGCTACCACGGCATGTTCTACGTCGGACCCGCGCAGGAATCGCTCATGCTGCGGATGCGCATCCCCGCCGGGGAACTCACCGCCACGCAGATGGACGGCCTCGCCGACGCCGCCGAGGACTGGGGCGGCGGCTACCTGGATTGCACCACGCGCGCCAACCTGCAAATCCGCCAGATCGCCCCGCGCCACATGGTCAAGATGCTCTTGCGCTTGCAGGAACTCGGCCTCACCGCCAAGGGTTCCGGCGTGGACAACGTGCGCAACATCACCGCCACCCCCACGGCGGGCATCGACCGGGATGAACTCATCGACACCCGTGCGCTCGCCAAGGCGATGCACCATTACATCCTCAACAACCGCGACCTGTACGGCCTGCCGCGCAAGTTCAACATCGCCTTCGACGGCGGTGGGGCCATCGACACGGCGGCGGACACCAACGACGTGGGATTTATCGCGGTCAAGGTCGGCGAGGCGGCGGCGAAAACGGCGGGCGTGGAGCCGGGGGTCTACTTCCGGCTGGAACTCTGCGGCATCACCGGCCACCAGCAGTTCGCCAAGGACGTGGGCGTGCTCGTGCGCCCGGAGCAAACCGTGGCTCTCGGCGCGGCGATCCTGCGCGCCTTCAACGAAACCGGCGACCGCACCAACCGCAAAAAGGCGCGGCTCAAATACGTCGTGGACCGCCTGGGCTACGATGGCTTCCTGGCCCTGGCCGAAGCAAAACTGGACTTCAAACTGGCCCGCCTGCCGCTCGATCAATGCGACCCGCGTCCGCGCACGATCCCACACGGCCACCTCGGCGTGTACCGCCAGAAACAGCGCGGCCTGAACTACGTGGGCGTGGTCATCCCGGTCGGACGCATCAGCGCCAAACAGATGCGCCGATTGGCGGAGCTTTCGCGCAACTACGGCACGGGCGAGGTCCGTCTCACCGTCTGGCAGAACCTCATCATCCCCAACGTCCCGGACGGCTTCGTGGAAACGCTCAAGCGCAACCTCGTGCGGATGGGCTTCCATCACGAGGCCAGCAGCCTCAGCGGCGGCTTGGTCGCGTGTACCGGGGCTTCGGGTTGCAAGTGGGCCGCCGCCCACACCAAGGAGCACGCCGTCGAATTGGCGCGCTATCTGGAAACACGCTGCCCGCTGGATTTGCCCATCAACATCCATCTCACCGGCTGCCCGAATTCCTGCGCGCAGCATTACATGGGCGACATCGGCCTGTTGGGCACCAGGGTCGGTCCCGAGAAAAGCGAAGGCTACCACGTTTACGTGGGCGGCGGCTTCGGGCAGGACCAGGCGGTCGGGCGCGAGTTGTTTCGCGGCGTGGCGTTTGAAAGTCTCAAGCCCACCGTCGAGAAAATGTTGCGCGGCTACCTGCGCCACCGGCACAAAGGCGAGAATTTTCAGGCTTTTACCCGCCGCCACGAGGTGGGCGACCTGCAAGGGATTTTCAGCAACGACGAGTAGCACTTGAAGCGGAGGAAACTCAAAAGCCATGGGGAGCGGCGTGGAGTATGAACCTCTAGCGACCGGCCTCCAGTTTCGCAATCTCGCGCTGCTTCGCGTCGATTCCCCAGAGATGCTCCGAAGTGGACCAACCGGTAAAGGGCGGTTGGTCGGCACTGGTCAGCCAGTTTCGCATTTCCGTGAGGTCCGCCCCGGCCTCTTCCAAGGCGGCCCGGCGGACCGTGGCATCCCCGCGCTCGCGGTAACCTCTCACCAAGGCCAAGAGGCTGCGGTCGCTGGTCAGGACGACTTCCGCCGGCACGCGCACATGGTCGTGCCAAAGCCGCCGCCCGTTGGCGTCGAGACGGCCCTCCAACTCGGCGGCTGTCTGGGTGACCTGCGCGAGTTGTCGGGTAGACCGGCCAATGCCCTGCGTGACGGCAGCCAGTTGATCGGTGGCATGCTCCATGGACGGATCAATTCTGAAAAATCCCACGCCCCGGTCGTCCAGCGGGGCGGGATTGAAAGGTTTGTTCCATTCATTGAGCAGGAGATCGCAGGCGCGAGCCACGCGCATATCCTGAAACAGGTATTGCCGGGGAAAATTGGGCAGGTTGGAGGCACGTTGCGTCCAAAAGCTGTTGTAGTAACGGCGCAGCACGTCGGCAGCGGCAACAGCATTCGCAGCGCCAAAATAAGTCGCGCACCAGTTTGTCAGGTGCGCATCGGCGTCCCACCCGACCGGGTTCCAAGCCAACTCGGCATGAGCGCAAAGCTCCTGTAGAAACTCCCGTACGTTGCCCGCGTTCACCACCCAAAAATCGAGCGGGCGAGGACTTACCGCCGCCACCATCTGATAGTTCCGCGCGATCTTCCAAGGGCCTTCCGCCGACGCCAAATGTGCGCCCGTGGAGGTGAATTGCAGGTTGAGGTAATAACCGTAGGGCTGCGTCGGGGGCAGGTCGCCACGGAGGATGTCGGCAGCGGGAAAGTGGTCGCGGCGCGCGGCCACGTAATTCCAAATCAGATCGGAGTCCTTCGGGAGATGCAACAAGCCCGCCGCGAGGTAGTCCGAGCTTTCGTTGTAAAGCACGGTGCGAACGATCAGCGGCGCTCCCTTCGTGCGAGTGTGCAACAGCGTGAGCTGACGCTGCAGCATGTCGCCGATGACCTTGGCACGGCCAGCATTATCCGTGGGAGCATCCTTGAAGGTGGTGAAAAACCCCGCATCCGTCGCGCCTCGAAATCCCACCTCCCAGATCATTTCGAATCGCTCGCGCAAACAGAGATCAATCTGGTAACGCCAGAATTCTTCCATCGCCGCGACGTTTTCCAGCCGCAGGGGCGGAGGTTCCTGATGTTTCACGAGCCGCCAATAGCCGTCCCACTGTTTCCAGTCGGTGCCCAGGGGCGAGGTGTGCGTCGTCGTGATCACCAACCCACGGTCGCGGGCAAGGCGCGCCCGGGTCAACCCTCCGCTGGGTTTCGGGTAATCCACGATGGTGCCTAGGTCAACGGCGTTGAGTTTCAGCCGCAGCATCGTCTCCAGCACCCGGTCGAAATGCTCCTCGGGCGTCTGGTGTTCCCAGGGTACGAACATGTCTTCATCGTTGAAGAACCATGCCCGCCAGCGCACGTGCGGCGGCGGCACGGTCAGCGTAAAATCGGCGGCTAGGTCGATAGTTCTCAACCGGGCTGGCTTCCAGTCCGCGAAATACCAGAGCGGCGGAATGTGGAGCACACGTTCGGAGAAGGTGTAAATGGCGTAGACGACCCCGCGTGGATCGCTGCCTGCCAGCACGACGCGCGGTGGGGATCCAGCGGCGGTGACGACGCGGACGACGTGAGCTTCCGGCGCGCCGATGGCTGCATCCGGCGGCAGGATTTCGATACATGAGTCATTGGCGGGTCGATGGTCAACGACCGACGATGATGCCCCGAGCACGGCAGCCAGATCGCGCTGTAGGTCCTCCGCCGCCCGGCGAATCGAAACGGGGGCATCCACGGCCACGACTACCGGCACGCCGGGAAGCAGCACCAGATGGCTAACGCTGGCCGACGGCGGAGTCGCGGCGGAATTCGTTTCCTGCCCGGACACTTTCGGAGAGGCAGGGTGAAGATCGTCGCCTGCCGTTGCGATGGCCAAGCTCAAACCGAGCGCCGCCACGCCTGGCAACATCGACCGAACTAATTTGATCATCCGCACAAGCCGGACGGTAAACAGGCGGGCCGCCTTTGTCGAGGTCGGAGGCTTTCGCACGGCATGCGCACCGTCCCTGTGCATGGAAAGTTCGCGCCGTCGCTGGCGCTCGATTGCCACCGCGACGCCCGGGGAAACCAAGTAACGTTCATCCACATCGACAGCCCTCGACCAGTGTGGGTGGGTGACCGGCCATCCCTGCCTGCCCGACCACACAGGAAAGGGTCACCTCGTCTGCACTGATGGCAAGGGGCTAGCCGTCGCTTGGGAGGGCGAAGGCAGCGGAGCGATGGCCGGGTCGGTTTTGGCGGTGAGTTTTTCGCGTAATGCGGTCCAATCGTTCAGATCGCTGGCCGTGATGTCCACGGTGGCGTGCGAACGGATGGCCTCCAAGGCACGCTGGAACCATTGCCGGGCTTGTACTCCTTCCGACCTCTGTTCACACAGGTCGCCCCGAAATTCGTAGGCCCGGACCAGATCCTGAATGGGAACGGCGTTGTCCGGGTCCAGACGAACGGCGGACTCCAGCAAACCTTGTGCGGCCTGCGCATCCGCCTCGGCGAGCGCGATCTCTCCGAGCTGCACGTGCGCCCGGCCCATCTCGACGTGATACACCCCGCAGGCGCGTTGATAATCCCCGTTGGCCGACGCATTGGCCACGAATCTGGCGTCAATCGCCAGCGCCGCCTGAAAGGCTGCCAAGGCTTCCTGCCAGCGCTGCGCTTGCATCAACGCGGCCCCGGAGGCTTCGTCACTGATCGCCAGGTTGTGTTGAGTGGCCGCGTTTTCCGGGTCCGACCTGGCAAGCGACTGCGCCGCGCCGAGCATCCGGGGAGCAATTTTCAAAGCCTGGTCGGTCGCCTTTCGGGCGAGCAAACCCATGGTTTCGCTGTACAAAATATACCAGAGCGACGTTTGGACCTTGGAATTATTTGGTTCCCGGCGCGCGAGCGGGGTGACGATTTCCTCGGCGGATGTCAGGCTCTTCGTCGCGCCAGCGGCGTCACCGGAATATTTTTGTGCGTCCGCCGTGTTTTCCAGGCAGCGGGCGAGATCGAGCGATACCTCCGTATCCTGCGGACGCTCCTGCGCCAATGCCTGCAAGATGGGAAAGGCTTGCCGGTAAAACGACAGGGCGGCGGCGCTCTGGCCGTTCCAACCCGGAATATCGCCCAGCCGGACCAGCACGGAGGCGAGTCCGCGGCGGAATTCCACCGAACGCGGCTGCGCGGCCACCAGGCGGCGGCGCAGGGTGAGCGCCGCACGTAGACTTTGCTCCGCCGCCGCCGTCTGATTACTCCAAAATTGGACCACGCCGATGTGCTCCTTACAGGAGGCCAACTCATGCTGCGCTTGCAGGTCGCGGGAGTCCACCGCCAGCACCCGCCGCAGATCGCTCGCCTTGAGGTAGCTGGTCAGCGCTCCCTTGTAGTCGCCGAGGTTGGGTTGGTTCGGCTCGCCCTGCACCGCGCCCACCTTTTCGTAGGCCGCGGCCAACTCGCGGCGCAGATCGCGGCGATTCCCCGCCTCCCGCGAAAGACTGTCCAGATATTCCAGGGCCTTGTTGACCAAAGTGCCGCGCACCGGGATGCTGCCGGGCAGGTTGGCCAACTGCGGTTCGACCTCGAAGAGGATGGAATGAGCCAGGCGCCGGACCTCCTCGAATCGGCGGTCCGCGCGGCGGGCTTCCAGGGTGGTCACCACCAGCCCCGCGACGAGCGCGAGGATGACCAGGGCGCCTGCCGCCACGCCGACTTTATTGCGGCGCACGAACTTGCCCGTGCGGTAGGAAAGCGTGTCCTTGCGCGCGCTCACCGGCAATCCTTCGCAGTGGCGGCGGAGGTCGTCCGACAACGCGGCCACGCTGGCATAGCGGCGCGCCGGTTCCTTGCGCAACGCTTTGGCCACGATGTTGTCCAGGTCGCCCGCCAGGCGCCGCCGCCGTCCGGCAGCGGGTTCACGGACTGCCGCCACCTTGCCGGGCGGCACGGTGGCAGTGGGTCCGGTAGGAACCGTTCGGCCCACCATGGTGCTCGGGCGCAGCGGCTCCTCCTCGCAGATGGCCCGGGCGAGTTCGTCCGGGCGGCGGCTCTTGAGTTGATAGGGCCTCTGCCCGGTCAAAAGCTCGTAAAGGATGACGCCGAGCGAATACACGTCGCTGGCCGTGGTGATGGTCTCACCCTTGATCTGCTCGGGGCTGGCATACTCGGGTGTCATG
This sequence comes from uncultured Chthoniobacterales bacterium, assembly GCA_964236475.1. Classification (GTDB taxonomy): domain Bacteria; phylum Verrucomicrobiota; class Verrucomicrobiia; order Chthoniobacterales; family SZAS-18; genus CAHJWO01. The sequence continues at coordinate 22,023 of CAXSED010000056.1, read as the reverse complement.
GCTGCCGACAGCGTCAAGGTCACGTCCGCCTGACCGGCGGTCACGCCCTCCGGGTCGAGCAATTTGGCGATGCCGAAGTCCAGCAGCTTGGGCTCGCCCTCGGGAGTGACGCGGATGTTGGCGGGCTTGAGGTCGCGGTGGACCACCAGGTTCTGGTGCGCGTAAGCAACGGCGGCGCACACCTTGCGAAAAAGGGCGAGCCGCTCGGTGACGCCGAGTCCCTGGCGCTCGCAGAAGCGGTCCAGCCGCTCGCCGTCCACGTACTCCATGACGAGGTAGCTGCGACCCTCCGGGGTCGTGCCGCCGTCGTAGAGCCGGGCAATGTTGGGATGCGTCAACACGGCGAGCACCCGGCGTTCGTGCCGGAAGCGGCGCGCCAAGCTGCCATCATCCAAACGGCGTTTGAGCAGTTTGACGGCCACGCGCCGCTCCAGCTTCAGATCATCCGCCAGGTACACTTCGCCCATGCCGCCCTCTCCCAGCAAGGAGATGACGCGGCAGTCGCCCAACGCGTCGCCGGGCTGGAGTTCACCCGCGTGCGGGTCTCCAAAATCGCCGTCGATCAATGAATAGGCAGGCGTCTCCAGAAACGCCCCGGCCATGGACTGATGATCCAACAGCGAACCCGCTTCTGCGCGCAGGTCCGCGTTGTCTCCGCAGGCTCCATCAAGAAACGCGGCGCGTTCCTGCGCCGGGCGTGCCATCGCCCCGGCCAGGATGTCCTGGAGACGTTCGAGACCGTCAGAGTCCATGGTCGCCCAGAGTTTTTCCCAGTTCACGGTGCAGCCAGAGTTTGGCGAATTGCCAGTCGCGCGACACGGTGCGTTCGGTCACCTGCAACGCCTCGGCGATGTCGCCGATCTCCATGCCGCCGAAGAAACGCAGTTCCACGACCTGACCCGGCCGCGCATAGGCCTGCGAAAGGCGATCCAGCGCGGCATCCAGCGCGACAAAATCCGTTTCGCCGCCCCGCTCCATTGGCTGCGCCATTCCCACCGCTTCTTCCAGGGGGATGCGTTGCTGCTGGCCGCCGCGGCGCTGCGCCTGCCGGGCGCGGGAGTGATCGACCAGGATGCGGCGCATGGCGCGGGCGGCCAGGCTGTAGAAGTGGGCGCGTCCGTGCCAGGAGACCGTCTTGCCATCCACCAGGCGCACATAAGCTTCGTGGACCAACGCGGTGGCCTGGAGGGTGTGGCCGCCGCGCTCGCGCCGCATGTACTCGCGCGCCAGCCCGCGCAGGTGCTCGTAGATGAGCGGCATCAAACGCTCGGCGGCCGCCGGATCGCCCTCGTTCCACGCGAGCAGGAGCCGGGTCACGTCGTGGGTTGAGGCGGTGCTCATGCGGCAAAACGCGGAGGTTCGGGCGTGGGAGTCGCGCAGTTTAGCGCACCTGCCAACGCCCGGGAAGCAAACATTTTTTTCGGAAAGTGTGTCCGGCGGCGGAATTTTTTCCGCTTTCTCTAGAGGGGCGTTCTTCGTCCCGATAACCCACTCAAATGCCAACGGCTGAGCCTCGCCAGCCTGCGTGTTTTCTTCGCCGCTTCCTTAACCATCTCCCCCGTCAGTCAACCGTCACATCCCATGCTCACCCGCTCCTTCCGCTCTTCCTCCATCCTGCCGCTGCTCTTGGCCACTGTCACCCTCAGCCATGCCGCCGACCCGGTGATCTACAACCAGCCCGCCACCCCCTCGGACTACTACACCACCTGGGCCTCCCAGGTCAGCCCCTCCGGGACAGTGGCGACCGGCTACGATGACTTCACGCTCGCTTCGGCCACCAGCATCAGTGCCGTGCAGTGGAACGGCAACTACCTGGACACGAACACCCCGAGCGCCAACCCCATCGCGCCTAACACCACCTCCTTTACGGTCGCCTTCTTTGCGGACAACGGCGGACTGCCCGGCGCGCAGCTCGCCACCACCACCATCGCCCAGGGGGATTGCACCCCCACGCTGCTCGGCACGGATGGGTTCAGCACTTCCGACAGCATTCCTACCTATCAGATTCCCTTCTACTCGTACCGGGCGGTGCTGCCCACACCCTTCACCGCGGCGGCGGGGCAGAAGTATTGGGTGAGCATCGTGGCAAACACGACCGACGAAAACCTCTGGGGCTGGTACTCGGGCAGCGGGGGCGACAACGCCTCCATCCAGAATTATCAGGGCACGCAGAACCGCAGCATGGACCGCGCCTTCGCGCTGGAAGGCGCTACTCCCGCAGCCGCCACCGCGCCGACGGTCAGCGTGGCAACGACGGTGAAAACAGCCGACGCGAACACGGGGGCGGCGGGGGTCTTCACGCTGACCCTGTCCGCCCCGGCGACGGCCAAGGTAAAGGTAAAATACGTGCTCGGCGGCACGGCGGTCAACGGCACGGACTACCAGACGCTGAGCGGCAAGGCCAAGTTCCAGCCCGGGCAGAGCAGCGTGGACGTGCAGGTGGTGCCGTCGCCCCCCCCGGTGGGCGTGCAGTTCGACGCCTTCAAGAAGACGGTCCTGCTGACCCTGCAACCGGGCGACGGCTACACGGTCGGCACCTCCAAGCCCGCCAAGGTTAAGATCGTGCGTTCGGAGGGAATCATCCTGCCCTGACGCCGACCCGCGCATGACCCACACCCGGGGGGAAGAGAAGCTTTCACCTTGGCAACCCGCCTGAGAGGCGGGTTGCCGGGGACGCTCTTTTCTGCCCCGCGTCGCGGGGGGACCGCTTCACTAGGAGGAGCACCGCGCTCAACGGCACGGATCACCCATTCGTTTCTCCCCTGGAGCGGGTGCGCTTCCTCGCCGGGTTGGGGCCGGACCCGGGTCGGACGGAGCGGGTCTTCGTCATTCATCTCACCAGCACGGACATGCTGGTGCAGGCTCCCGACCACTGGCAAAAAAGGTTTTCCACGATCTGCGCGGCTACTATTTTTTCCGCGAGGACAAGGCGGGTGGCGGGCGGGTGCAAACGTTGGGCAAGCCGACGCTCGCCCTGCGGATCGCGGATGCCGACTCCTACTACGTGGAGATGAACCGGCTGGCCCAGGACATGGCTGCGCGCATCCGTTCCTGGAAGCGCCGCCGGTTCCGGCACCCGTCGCCGCGCCCGCCGTCCGGCGCTCCGACCCGCCGACGCGGTTTACCTGGCGGAAAACGCCTTCCGTTCACGAGCGGAGCGCGAGGAACTGCGCAGGGCCCTGCTCGACGCCGGTTTCGCGGTCCGGCCCGGGGATCATCCGGCGGGCGCGGCGGTGGGCGACCTGGCAGCGAGCATGCAGGGTGCGCTCGCCTTCGTGCAGATCGCCAGTCCCACGCTGCTGGAGCTTGTCGGCGGCGGGCAGGCGTACGACCAGACGCAATTCGAGGCGGCGCGCGCGGCTGGTGCGATCCGTCCGGCCCTACCGACTCCCTCGCCGACTGCTGCCCTTACCCCGGGCTGCGCGCGTTTCTGCCCCGCGAGCGCAACTGATATTTCGGGCGCGATGCCCATGTGCACGCCATGCTCACCCGCCTGGAAACGACACATTTCCTGGCGGTGATCGGCCCGAGCGGTTCAGGCAAATCGTCCCTGGTCTTCGCGGGCCTGATCCCGGGGCTGCGCGAGGGGCAGTTGGCCGGGACGCTCCGCACGCCCGACGGCCCCCCGGCCAGCGAATTGTTCTCAGGGTTGCCGGAACTCGTCAGCGCAAGCCAGTTCATCACCCCGCGTCTCAACCGCAAGCAGCGGGAGAAATCCCTCGCCGGTCCGGCCCGGGTGATGGGTTGGGAAATCGCGCCGGACGCCCTCAACGCGCTGCTCAACGATTGCGGCAATTCGCCCGACCAGTTGCCGCTCGCCCAGCATGTCCAGCGCCGGATGTAACAGCGCGCGGCGCGGGATGGCCGGACCGTGTTGACCCTCCAAGACTACCAACGGGAGGGCGGCATCCGCCAATCATCGCCGAGCACGGCAAAGCCATCCTCGACGGTCTGCCGCAGCCCGAGGGTCCGGAAGTGGCGCGCATCCTCTTCATGGCGCTCTGCGACCAGCGGGATGAGGGTCCGCTCGTGCGACGGCTGAGTTTACCGGCGGAAGTCGAGGCCATCGTGGGTGAGCCACGGCGCGCGCTTGTCCCGGCGGTGATCCAGGCGTCCGGCGGCGGCGACCCGGGTTTCATGCCGGTCCGAGAGCGCCGGATTCGACCCGGGCATGGTCAAATTTCTGGAGATCAATCGGCAGCGGGATTCGATCACGGATGTCGAGTTTAGCCACGACGGCGAACGGCGCGGACCGGACGGTGCGTGTCTTCGACGCCAGGACACGCGCGACGGTTTATTTCGTCAGGGGCTGTGACGACGGGGGCGTACGCGAGCATACATCTCGTGCCGCGCTTGCAGATCATGGGTCTGAACGCGGCGACCTCGCATGTCGAATTCTCCCCGACGCCCAGCTCCTCGTAACCTACGGAGGAGACGACCGGGCGTACATCTAGGACTTGACGAAATTACCGCCCGCCGCAACGCCCCCGCCGAATGAGCAGGGGTCCAGCCGGGACAAGCCAGGGTCTTCCAGGATGCGTCGCCCGAAGAGGGCTGGTCCATGAATCGCCAAAAACCTGCGTGACGATCTTGCAACGAATTTTTCTTGCGATTCTTCCTATAAATAGCTTGCCTTGTTCATCTAACGCTTATTTATTTTCAGGACATCCAGGCTTGTCCGCCAAGGTCTCGCTAAAATTCGTTGTTCTCTTGTCATCGCGATGAACGATTACAGCAGGAAGGATTTCAACGCCATCGTCGCCCGGATGTATCCCACCCGGGCAAAGCTTTTTGCCGACGCGCCGCTCAAGCTCGTCGGGGTCCGCGGCGCGGACGATCCCGCTGGCAAAGCCAATTCGTTTGCCTTCTACGACGACCAGATTCTGGTCTTCATCAACGGCGTCTGCACCGGCAGTTGGGTGGCCAGCACCGACCCGACCTGGTATTTCGTGCAAAATCCCATCGTCCGAGATGACAGCGGTGCTTTGCACAGCGCGCAACTCTGCCCGGGCGTGCATCTCTTCGGCCCGCACACCTTGCACGGGAAGTACCCGTGTTTCGGGCAGGCGGAAGACGTACACGTGTACCGGCTCAAACAGGACGGCACGGTCGATCACATCGAGTACGGGGAATTCGACATCTGCATCCACAGCGGCGGCGCGGGCATGAACACCAACCGCTTCTCGCTCGGCTGCCAGATCGTGCGCAACGACGACGGATATTTTGGGAACCCTTTCTGGAACAAATTTTACCAACCCGTGCGTGACGCGTTGCGGGCGAGCGGGCAGGAGGCGTTCCCTTATTTTCTGGTCAACACGGCGGATCTGACCGTGCCCACGTCCGCGCCGGTTCGCTCCGCGTACCCGGTCGTCAGCCAAGCCACCGCAGCGGTGGGCACGCCCGCGCCGCCCCCGGCCTCCGCGCCACTCCCGGTTTTTCCCGTCATTCCCGGCGCGACCGCCGCCCTCGACCTGTTCTCGAACGCGCTCCGCGCGCAGGCCGTCCTGGCCGACGTGGCGACCGGACGGGCCGCCGCGCTCGTCCGCAAGATTCCGGCGGTCGTCACCCTTGGCATGGACCGTGTGCAGGATGCCCTGGCGCAGATCGGTTACCCCGTGAACCTCGGCGCAGGCAACCGCGACCACGGCTACTTCGGCCCACGGACGGAAGCCGCCCTCAGGCAGTTCCAGCAAGACAAACCCGGGTTGACCCCGAGCGGCGCCCTCACCCGCGAAACCCTTTTCGCTCTGGACCAGGCCTTGCTCGCCAGGGAACGACCGGCCACCCATACCGTGCCGAAGCCGGAGGATAACCCTTCCGTGGTGGTCACCGTGCTGCCCCGGACCGATGGCTACGTGCCGCCGCCCACCGCCAAAGCCACGTTCCTGCGCAACGTCCGTTTCGACCAGGCGGAGCGCGTCGGCGAGAAATACCTCCAGAAATTCGCGCTCGCGGACCAGCACCTGTGTCCGCGCGACCCGAGCCGCTGCCGGACCCTCCTGCGCTTCGGAGACGACACGATTTATTTCGAGTCCAAACTGGCCGTGGACACCGACGGCTCGCCCCGCGCCAGGGACATCGACCCCAACCCGGCGGACGCCTCGCTCTCGACCAGTTGGACTTACCCGGGCACGACGAAGCCCTTCGACGCCGAGCGCATTCCCTACATCGTGCTCCCGCAACGCGACCGGCGCAACGGCGACAACTTCCTGACGGACATGGGCCTGACCCTCGGCAGTCTCGCCGTGGTCATCTACCGGAACCGGGTGGCGGGCGCCATCGTCGCCGACGCCGGACCCAGCCTCAAAATCGGCGAAGGCTCCGTGCATCTGCACGAAATGCTCGGCGTCAACCCCTGGCGACCGTCCCAACAGAAAATCCTCGACGCCAGCATCAGCGACAGCGTCATGTTCTTTGTTTTCAAACAAACGGTGGGCAGCCACCTGACGCCCGCCAATGCCGTGGAACTGATCCAGGAACAGGCCCGGGAATGTTTCGTCCGTCTGGGGGGAACTTGGCCGGTGGCGGCGGCGTGACGTTTCTTTTGCTTATGCCCGGTTTTCCGATCCTCGAAAAAGTGGTCTGCTGGGAAGCGGTGATCCTGATCGCAGGATTTCATCTGGCGGTCGCAGCCCAGCTCCTGACCCGCCGGATCAACCTGCGCGGCCTGTTCATCGTCAAGGGGGACGGCGGTGATAACAGCCCCTCTCGCGTGCAGTTGCTTTTTTTCACCCTGGCCTTCGCCATTTATTACCTGATGGAAGTCATCCACGACCCGTCCTGTTTTCCCGACATCCCGCACGAAACGCTCTACACGCTCGGGGCCAGCCACAGCTTCTACCTCGTCGCCAAGGGCAGGATCGCGGACAAGGGAATCACCGACGGCCTTTAATCTGACCGATTTTCCATGAAGCCAAACCTCGATTTCAGACCTTTCATCTTCTGCGCCATTCTCGCCGCGATTGCTTACATCGTGATCCAGTGGCTGTTCCCCAGCGGTGCGTTCGCCAGCATCCAGACGCTCGGCCTAGTGATCGGCTGGGGCGGAGCCATCCTGATCGGCCTGATCGGCCTGGCGGTAGTCTACAACATGTTCACGGGCGCGATTGATCTCTCCAAGCTCGTCAGCGAGACCAACGGCGACGCCAGCATGTCACGCTTCCAGTTTCTCATCTTCACGTTCGTCATTTCGCTCTGCCTCTTGGTCATCACGGTTTCCAACGCGACGGGACCGAAGTTTCCAGACAAGATCCCGCCCGAGATTCTGGGCCTGCTCGGCATCAGCGCGGGTTCGTACGTCGTTTCCAAGAGTTTGCAGAACAATCTGAATGCTTCGACCACGGCAACGACGACGGGGGTCTCCCCCTCTTCGACCACGGCAACGGCGGCGGCGCCGAGCGTGACGTTGACCCCGGCCAGTGTGGCCGTGGTCGCCGGGCAAACGGCCACGCTCACCGCCGCCGCGGCAGGCGCGGGACTGCTGGCATACGAGTGGCAACGCGCTGTCGGCGGCGCGACGGATTGGCAAATCCTGCCGAATCAGGGCCTGGCGACGCTGACCCTATCGTTGAGCATCGCGGACAACGGGACGCAGTACCGCTGCAAGGTCACCAACGCCGCCGGCAGCGTTCTGAGCGGCGCGGTGGCCGTGACGGTCACCGATGATCGGGGATGATGCGAAGACGTGCGGTCCCGCGCTGCCGCCTTTTCAGGAAAACGCCTCGTCGTTGTCCGGCAGCAGGTGGTCGGCCATCGCCTGGAACCAGTCTTGCATGCCGAGACGGTCGAGCGGCAGGCTGCCCACGAGATCCGCACGGAAAAGACTCCGGGCGGCACATTCACCCAGCACCCGGTAAGCCTCGAACTGCGCCTCGTCGTAGAATTGATCCGCCGTGGTCTGGTGCGGGAAAGCCGGGTTCTGCCGACGGTAATCGAGCACGTAGCGCGGCTCGGTGCCCGTGACCGCGAGCTTGAGATAAAGCATCCAGCCGAGGTTTTGCGAAGTCGTGTCCGCCCCTGCTTCCTGGGGCGGTTCGTAGTCGACCTTCACCAGCACGGCGTAGGCGCGGCTGTAGCTGGTGGGCAGGAGGGTGAGGTCAGCCGGGTCGAAGTGCATGCGGATGCCGAGGTCGATGGCGGCATAGCGTTGGAGCCGCATGAGGTCGGCGCATTCCATGCCAGGCTCCATCCCGGCATCGACGCAGACGATGAACTTGCATTGTCGGCGCAGCAACTCGTACGCGGCGAGATTCTCGATGTGGCCGCCGTCGGAAAGATTCACGTAGGCCGTCTTCTCGTGCACGGCCCCGAGCATCTCGCGGACGAAATAAAATGGACCCGGCCCCTCGAACGGACGCCACCGGCCGGTGCTGCCCGGACGGCGCATCCGTAGCCGAGCCGCACGTTAAAGAGCGTCATGAGAAAACGGAACCGGCGCAACGACGAGGAAGGCGAACAGGAAAAACAACAGCGCGGTCAGGTAAAAAGCCATTGCGCCCACGGGCGGACCGAGCCGTCCTTGCGTTTCATCAGCCCGGCGAAGATCACGGGGACCACGCTGCCCAGTGCGGTGACGATCACCTCCGGGGGCTTCTAATGAACGAGCCGACAGAGCATCCCGCCAAGCTGGCCGCCCAGGACTTCGTAGCCCCGGACGACGGGATAAGCCGCGCAGAGAGCGACGTTCCCGGCGGCGACGAGCGTCAGGGCCAGCGCCCAAATGATCAGCAGGGCAAGCACACCCGCCAGGGAGATGCCCGCCGGGTGCTGCCACATTTGCAACGGTCCGGCGGGTCCGGCGTAATACACGGTCCATAAACCCCGCGCGCGGATCGCGGCGACCATCCACACCAGGGCCGAAACCGCGCCGACACCCATGATGAGCTTGGCCGCCGGGCCGCCCTTCCCCCGCCGCAATGCGTAGGGGATGGCGGCCAACACCGCGAGCGCGGTGAAAGCCGCGGAGCCCCGGACCCGCCACGGTTCCAGCAGCCAGAGGAGGTGCGCCACAAAAAATTCCGACACCGTCGCCTCCTTGATCCCGCGCACGGCCCACGCCGTGGTGAGCGGAAGGGTCAGTAGCATCAGCAGACTCGTGAAGAAGCCGGTGACGAAAACGCCCCCGATGCGGAGCAGCCCCCAGCCTCCCCCGTTGAGCAGGTAGCGGCTGTTGTTGCGCAGGTGCCGGATCGCGGAGGATTCCGAACTTCCGCTGTCCGGTCGGCGAAAAGCCTCCGCGACCCGCGCGCGGGCGGTGGAGCCCAGCGCGGCCCGGTGCGCGTCGTCCGGGAGGACGCGCATGGCCTGCGGCGCATTGTCCAGCGGCTGGTTGCGGCGTTGCGCGATCCGCTGCTCGACCTCGTCGAGCTTCGGCGGGTCCGCGCCGAGATAGGAACTGATGAAAGCACCCAGATAACCGCCGCCCGAAACCGTGGACAGGTAGTCGAACTGCGTGAACAGCCCGAAATCCTGGAGCGCCTGCACGATCCCGAGGCAAAAAGTAACCGAGCGGATGCCGCCGCCGGAAAGGGCGAGGCCGGCCGCGTTCGAGACGGCGTGAGCGGCAGCCGGATCGACGGCGGAAACGTCGCCGCCCTGTGCCGTCCGAAATCCGAACATCTGCGGCTGCAACTCGTTGACTTCCTCGCGGAACGTCCGCCGCACCCACTCGTCGCGGAACTTCAGGACCGGCTTCCCGTCCTTCCACTTTGTCGCGATCCTGCGTCATCCACCCATGCCAGCGGGCGGTGTAGGGGCGCAAGGTGTCGTTGAGCGACGCGAGCGACGCGCGGTGAAATGCGGGCGCGTCCGGATGCTTGATCATCCGGTCACACGTCGTTTTGAAAAGCGAGTAGATGCTGGCGGCGGCAGGCTCCTTATCGCCAGAGCGGTCGTGCAGTCGTTGGGTGGTGACGCGCGTGGCCAGTTCGACGTAAAGTAAAGCGCGTGCGCAGGCACCGCGTCCGAGTTTGCCGGGGCGGCCATCGGGTGGGCGGATTCTTTCGACGGATCAAGCGGAGGCGGATTTTGGTTCGATACCGACCGGACGTTGCCCATCTCGTGCGCCGGGCATCCGTCCGGGAACGGTGCGGCCTCGTTGAATCACGCCGGGCACGGGAGGAAAGACTCGCTTCGGCCTGGGATGTCGGTACCATCGGCGGCAACTCATGGATGCCGCCTCCTTCGCTCGCGATGAACAGCCGCGCTTGGCTGCGCTCCGGAGCTACGGCATTCTCGATACCCCGGCGGAGCGCGACTTCGACGAGCTTTGCCAGATCGCGGCCCAGCTTTGCAACGCGCCGATTGCGCTGGTGAGCTTCATCGACGCCGGGCGGCAGTGGGTGAAAAGCGAGGTCGGCATCGGCGACGTGCGCGAGTTGCCGCTCGACACCTCCCTCTGCCGCCACGCGATTCTCGAACGGGAATTTCTCGTCGTCCCGGACACCTTGCTGGACCCTCGCTTCCGCGACAATCCCGTCTGCACGGATGGCCCCAAGGTGCGTTTCTACGCCGGGGCGGTGCTCCGTTCGCCCGCCGGTTTTGCCCTGGGCACGCTCTGCGTGTTCGACCAGCAGCCGCGCCAGATCGAACCCGCGCAACTCCGGGCCCTGGGTACCCTGGCGCGGCAGATCATGAACATGCTGGAGCTGCGTCGGCAGACCGCCGAAGCCAAGCAACTTGCCGCCATGCGCGGCCAGATCAGCGTGCATCTCGCCAGCATCGCGCCTTTGTCGGCGATCCTCGGGCGTTGCGTGCAGGTGTTGGTCGAACACCTGGACGGAGCGTTTGCCCGGGTGTGGACCCTCGACGAAGCGGAAAACACGCTGCTCTTGCAGGCGAGCGCCGGGATGTACACGCATCTCGACGGCCCCCATGGCCGGGTCAAGGTCGGCGACTTCAAGATCGGGCGCATCGCCCGCGACCGCCAGCCGTTGTTGACCAACGACGTGCCCCACGATCCGAACATCGGCGACCCGGCCTGGGCGGCCCGCGAGGGCATGGTCGCCTTCGCGGGTTATCCCCTGCTGGTCGAGGGGCGCGTGGTCGGCGTGTTGGCCATCTTCTGGCAACACCCCGTCACCGAAGAGGTGCTCGCCGACCTGGCTCCGGTCGCCGACAGCATCGCGCAGTGCATCGAACGCAAGGGGATCGAAAGAGACCTCGAACGCCGCGAGCAGACGGCGCGCTTCCTCTCCCAGGCCAGCGCCGACTTGGCGCAGGTGCTCGACCACCAGAGCACCCTGCAAAAGATCGCCAGCACCTCGGTGCCCGCCTTCGCGGACTGGTGCACGGTCGATCTGTTGGACGACGAGGGACAGCTGCGACGGCTGGCGGTCTCGCACGTCGATCCCGCGAAGGAAAGACTGCTCCAAATTCTCCGCAAACGGTTTCCGCCGAGCCTGGACGATCTCCACGGCGTCGGGGCCGTCCTGCGCACGGGCGAGCCGGAAATGGTTGCCCACGTACCCGGCGCGGTCTTGGAAAACATGGCGCGCGACGCCGAACATCTGCGCATCCTACGCGAACTCGGGGCGCGCTCTTTCCTGTGCGTGCCGGTGTCCTGGCGCGGCAAAACGCTCGGCGCGCTGACCTACGTCCACTCGCAATCCGGGCGGTACTACACGCCGCTCGACCTCCTGGTGGCGACCGACCTGGCGCGCCGGGCGGGCATCGCCATGGAAAACGCCCACCTCTATTTCGAACTGCGCGACGCCGACCGCCGCAAGGACGAATTCCTGGCCACCCTGGCGCACGAACTGCGCAACCCGCTCGCCCCGCTGCGCAACGCCCTGACCCTGCTCCGGTCCCCGGGCGACGACCCGCAGGCCCGCCGCGAGACCCAGGACATGATGGAACGCCAGCTCGCGCAGATGGTCCGTCTGGTCGATGACCTGCTCGACGTTTCGCGCATCACGCGGGGCCGGATCGCCCTGCGCAAACAGACCATCCGTCTGGACGAGGTCGTGCAGAGCGCCGTGGAAATCAGCCGTACGCTCATCGACGACGCCGGGCACGCCCTGACAGTGCAACTCCCGGCGGACCCCGTCTACGTGCACGCCGATCCGACGCGGCTGGCGCAGATTTTCTCGAACCTGCTCAACAATGCGGCCAAGTACACCCCGGACGGCGGCCAAATCATCCTCTCGGCGGCACGCCGGGACGAGAACCGCGTCCTCGTGCGCGTGCAGGACAACGGCTCTGGCATCGACGCCAAGATGCTGCCGCACGTCTTCGACCTGTTCGCGCAGGAAGACCGTTCGCTGGAGCGGGCGCAGGGCGGCTTGGGCATCGGGCTGAGCCTGGTGCGCCGCCTGGTGGAGTTGCACGGTGGCCGGGTGGCGGCGCACAGCCCGGGCCGGGGTCTGGGCAGCGAGTTCGTCGTGGACCTGCCCGCCGCCCGGGCGCACAGCCCGGGGCCGGCCACGGACGCGCCCGCCCACCCGGACGCCCCCCGGCCGGTGGCCCCCCCGAAAACGCCGCGTCCGCGCCGCATCCTCGTGGTGGACGACAACCGGGACGCCGCCACGACCCTCAGCAGATTACTGCGCCGCCGTGGGCACGAGGTCGAGACGGCGTTCGACGGCGAGGAAGCGGTGCGCATGGCCGCCAGTTTTGTCCCGGAGATCGTGCTGCTCGACATCGGCCTGCCCAAGCTCAACGGCTACGACGCCGCCGAACAGATCATCCGGCAATCGACGCGTCCGGACCTCGTCTTGATTGCCCTCACGGGCTGGGGGCAGGACGAGGACCGCCGCCGGGCCAGCGCCGCCGGGTTCACGCACCACCTGGTCAAGCCCGTGGTGTTCGACGAACTCCTTGCCCTTCTGGCGTAAATGACCCGCCCTGCCCGCGCCGCCTGGCTCCTCTTCGCGTCCCTGCCGCTGGGAGCGGGCGCTCTCCCGGCTGCCGAGCCTCCAACGCCGCCGCCGCTGTACGCGTTGATCGTCGGTGGCGGCCCGGACGTGGAAAGCAACGCCGCGCAGATCGAAGGCCACGTCCGTTTCGTCGCCGGGACCCTCCCCGCCGCTGCCCGGCGCGTCGTGCTCTTTGCCGACGGCAAGACGGACCACGAGAGCGTTGCCCAGGCCGACCCCGGTGCCGACGCCGACGCCAAACGCGCCCTCTCCATCCTCCTGAATGACAAGGACGCCGCCGAACCGCTCCTCCTGCACCCGCCCAAACTCGGCGTCCCGCTCGACGGTCCCGCCCGCTCGGCGGACCTTCACCGCGCCCTGGCCAGGCTCTCCGCTCAGGCGGCCCGGGAACCGGCCCCTCTGCTGCTCTACTTTGCCGGACACGGCACCCGGAACGAAAAGAACGAGGCCGACACCGAGTACGACCTCTGGGATGGCGACGCCCTCAAGGTCCGCGCCCTTGCCGCCGAGGTGGCGAAGGTGCCGCGTGCCGTGCCCGTCGTGCTGGTGATGGCCCAATGTTTCAGCGGCGCCTTTGCCGACCTGCTCTTTCGCAACGGCGACCCGCAAGCCGCGCTCGCCGACGGCAACCTCGTCGGCTTCTTTTCCGCGCGCAAAGACCGCGAGGCCGCGGGCTGCTCCTACGCCACGGGCCGGGCGGATTACCAGGATTTCTCCTCCTATTTCTTCGGAGCCTTGAGCGGCCGCGACCGCTTCGGCGGCGAGGTCCACGGAGCCGATTTTGACGGCGACGGCGCCGTGACCTTGCACGAGGCATTTTGTTACGCGCTCATTCACGACCCCTCGGCGGACACCCCGGTCTGCACGTCGGACGTGTTCCTCAAACGGTTCGCGCCGTTGCCCGACGCCGTGATCTTCGGCACGCCCTACGCCGAAGCCTGGCAGGCGGGGACCGCCGCGCAGCGGGCCGTGCTCGACGCGCTTTCCGCCCAGCTCGGTCTGGCCGGGGAAGCGCGGGCGCTGGCCGTCTTCGACCGCTTCACCTACAGCGATCCGGTGGCCCGCCCGTCCCTGATCAAGGGTCAGGCCGAAGCCAGGGAAAAGCTCAACGCCCTGTGCCTGACGGCCCTCGCGCCGCTTTTCGAGCATTGGCCCGCCCTGCGGTGGGGCGGGCCATCCCACGATTACGATAAGGCGCTCGACGGCGCGACCCGCGAGATCGCCCGGAACCCAAGTTTGTACCACTCCATCACCGACGCGGAAACCGCCCACGAACAGGCGGACGGCGCGGTGGACAACGAGGAGGCCGCCTTGCAGCGTTTCGCCGGTTTGTACGAGCACCTCGTGGAAGCGCGCCAACTGCGCGCCCGGGGCAAGGAGGAGACCAAAACCCGGTTCGAGCGTCTCTGGGCAGGGGAGCAAAAAGCCTTGCCCACCCGGTAACCCGGCTCTCTGTCCGCCCCGCGTCAGGGTCGGGGCAACCGGGCCAGCAAAGCCACGAAAGCCTGCACCGGCGGACCCGGCTGCCGCCCGCGTAGGGTCAACTCGTGCAGCGGACGCCGCAGCTGGAGGCCGCGCACCGGCACCTCGACCAGCAGCCCGCCCGCCAGTTCCAGCGTCACGCACAGGCGCGAAACCACCGCCAGCCCCAGCCCGGCCGCCACCGCGCGCTTGATGGCCTCCGTGCTGCTGAGCGTCAACGCCACGGTGCCCACCTGCGCGCCGCCCGCCGCCAGCGCGCGGTCGATCACCTCGCGCGTGCCGCTGCCCGGTTCGCGCACGATCATCGGCTCCGCGCAAAGCTGGCGGCTGGTGATGCTCCGGGGCGTCTTTTTGCCCGGCGCGCGGGCGGCGAACGCGTGGCCCGGCGCGGCGATGACGATGAGTTCATCCTCGGCAAACGTCCGCACGCTCAACGCCTCGTCGGCGGGCGGCGCGCCTTCGGTCAGCCCGAGGTCGAGCGTGCGGTCGATCAACCGCTGCTGGATGTCGTCCGTGTTGCCGATGGTGAGGGCCAGCCCCACCGCCGGGTAACGCTCCCGGAACTGCCCCAGCAACGCGGGCAGCAGGTAGTTGCCGATGGTCGTGCTCGCGCCGAGCGTCAACCGGCCCCGCTGCAACCCGCGCACCTCGCGCATGGCCCGTTCGGCCTCCCCTTCCAGCGCGGCAATGCGTTGCGCGTAACCCAACAAAGTCTCGCCCGCGTCCGTCAGGCGCACGCCGCGCGGCAGCCGCTCGAAGAGCAGCGTTTCCAGCGACGCTTCCAGTTCGCCGACCTGCATGGAAATCGCCGGTTGGCTGACGTGGATCGTTTCCGCCGCCCGCGAAAACCCGCCCGCCTCGGCGACGGCGCGAAAGAGCGCGAGATGGTTCCGGTTCATCATGGCGTCAACTCCCTCATATCAATCTAAATGATGGCAGCAAGACAAAAGATGTATTTTTCTGATTGCACCGTCGCGGGCAAACTCTGGTCAACCATGCACGCCGTCCTCGACCCGACCCTCGCCGCGCTCCCCTCCGCCTCCCCGGCGCTCCGTCCGGCGGCCCCCGCCCCGGGCTGGACTCCCTCGCTCGGCGGGCGGCAAACGCTCTTCCTGGCCGTCGCCGCCTTCTGTCTGACTCCCTGGGCCTCGCCGCCCATCGCGCTGACCCTCGGTGCCATCTTGGCCCTCACGCTGGACCACCCTTTCGCCCGGCTGGGCAAGGCCCTTTCCGGCCATCTCCTGCAAATCTGCGTGGTCCTGCTGGGCTTCGGCATGGACCTGCCGGTCGTCCTCAGGGCGGGGGCCAACGGCGCCGGCTTCGCCGCCCTGACCATCGCGGCGACCCTCGCGCTGGGCTGGTGGCTGGGCAAGGTGCTGGGCATCCTGCCCAAGACGAGCGCGCTCATCTCGGCGGGCACGGCGATCTGTGGCGGCTCGGCCATCGCGGCGGTGGGCAGCGTCATCGGCGTGGCGGAAGGCGAGATCACCGTCGCCATGGGCACGGTCTTCATCCTCAACGCCGTCGCCTTGTACCTCTTCCCGGTGCTGGGTCACGCCATGCACATGAGCCAGGCGCAGTTCGGCACCTGGGCGGGCGTGGCCATTCACGACATCTCCTCCGTCGTCGGCGCGGCCTCGCACTACGGCCTGAGCGCGCTGCAAACGGCCACGGCGGTCAAGCTCTCCCGCGCCTTGTGGATCGTCCCGGTTGCGTTCGGCGCGGCCTACGCCTTCCGCCCCCGCTCGGCACAAACCCCGGGCGACGGCCACGCCGCCGCGCCGACCGGCCAACCCACGGTCAAGATTCCCTGGTTCGTCGGTTTCTTCCTCCTCGCCAGCGTGGCGCGTTCCTGCGTGCCCGGGGTCGCCGCCGCCGCCCCGACGCTTTCCCATCTGGCGACCGTGGGCCTGACGCTCACCCTCTTCTTGATCGGCGCGGGCCTTTCCGCCAAAACCTTGCGCACCGTCGGCTGGCGGCCGATGCTCCAGGGCGTGTTGCTGTGGGTGTTCATCAGCGTCGCCTCGCTGGGCATCATCCTGCGCTTTGTTTGAAGCCCCCTTTCCTTTCCACCTCGTCCTCCCCCGCCCCGTCCCAACCATGCATCCCTCCCGCCCCCAAATCCTCCGTTCGCTGCTCGCCGCTGCCGGTCTGCTGTCCCTGCCCGCCCTTCACCCCGCCGCCCTGGCCTGCGAGCGGTGCCAGAAGTGGGGGCCGTTCTACAAGGAAACCAAAGCGGCCATGACCCAAATGGACACCGCCATGACCCGGGCCGACGCCGCGCTGGTCGGCGACCCCGACCGCGATTTCATCGCGCTGATGATCCCGCACCACCAGGGAGCCGTCGAGATGGCCAAAGCCGTGCTCCTGCACGG
This sequence comes from uncultured Chthoniobacterales bacterium, assembly GCA_964236475.1. Taxonomy (GTDB): domain Bacteria; phylum Verrucomicrobiota; class Verrucomicrobiia; order Chthoniobacterales; family SZAS-18; genus CAHJWO01. The sequence continues at coordinate 5,291 of CAXSED010000056.1, read as the reverse complement.
GACCGATCCCGCGTTGCGTAACATCGCGCAGGAGGTCGTGGCCGAACAATCCATCGAGATCGAGTACCTGCAAAAAATCCAGGCTCGGCTGGCTTTGGCCGCGCCGGCCGCCGTCCCCGCCGTCCCCGCCGCCCCCGTCGGCCAGGCCGCGCCGCCGAGCGACTACCGTTTCGTGGCCAACGACGAACCCGCGCCCACCCCGGTGCGAAACTTCCAGTCCTGGCCCAAACCGCGTCCCACCGACGCCCGGTCCCTCGACCGGGTCTACACGGGCGACCAGGTTTCCAACACCGTTTCGGTCATCGACCCCTCGACGAATCAACTCCTGGGCCTGATCAAGCTGGGCGAACTCCCTCCCGCCGCCCTGGCCCCGCTCTACAAGGGCCAGAGCCTCGTCCACGGCCTCGGTTTCTCGCCCGACGGCTCCCGCCTGTGCGTGGTTTCCATCGGGTCGAACTCCCTCACGGTCATCGACACCGCCACCAACAAGGTCGTTAAATCCCGCTCCCTGGGCCGCTCGCCGCACGAGGCGTTCTACACCCCCGACGGCAAGGAAATCTACGCGGCGGTGCGCGGCGAGGATTACGTCGCGGTCCTCAACGCCGACACGCTCGACGAGATCACCCGCATCAAGACCAACTCCGGCCCGGCGATGGTCCTCTTCCGGCCCGACGGCAAGTACGCCTTCGTCCCGTCGAGCTTCACCCCCGAACTCTGCGTGATCGACTGCGCGTCGCACGAGGTCGTGGCCCGCGTGCCCCAGGCCAGCCCCTTTTCGCCGAACCTCGCGGTGAGCGCCGACGGCCAGCAGGTCTGGTTCACCTTGAAGGACAGCGGCAAGACACAGGTCATGGACGCCGCGCCGCCCTTCGCCATCCTGGGCACGGTCGCCTCGGGACCGATCACTAACCACGTCACCACCGTCGATAACGCGGCGGGTCACTTCGCCTACGTCACCGTGGGCAGCCTCGACACGGTCAAAGTTTACCGGCGCGAACCGCCCTTCGAGCAGGTCGCCGCGATCCCCACCGGCGCGCTGCCGCACGGCATCTGGGGTTCGCCCGACGGCACCCGCGTCTACATCGGCCTGGAGAACGAGGCGAAGGTGCAGGCCATCGACACCGCGACGAACAAAATCGTCGCCACGATTCCCTGCGGCCAGTTGCCGCAGGCGCTCGTCTACGTGCCCAATACCGCCGCCCACGCCGAGGCTGACGGCACGGCCAACCTGCTCCCGCTGGCGACGCTCAAGGAATCCAAAACCTACCAACTCCGCCCGCAGGACGCCGCCAACCCGGGCCGCGCCTCGGTGACGGTCATCTCGCTCGGCCTGATCGACCAGGTGCAGATCGCCGCCAGCGGCCTGACCCCGGGCCAGGAATACACGCTCGACCTGGTGGATTCCTCCGCCGCGCCGCACGTCCGCGAGCCATTGGCCAGGATGAAAGCCAGCCCGGCGGGCACGCTCATCGCCAACACCCTTGGGCCAGTGCGCGGTCTCCCCTCGAACCAGGAAAAACCCGCTCCCGTGGCGTTCGCCCTCGAATCAGCGGACGAGAAATCTGCGCCTGCGCTGACCCAACAATGACCTCGCCACTTTCTGCCGTGCAAACGCAAAGGAGCTAATTGCACCCAACCATCCGTCCCATGCATTTCACGCTCGTCCCCGCCGTTGCCGGTATTCTTGGGATCGTCGTCTGTCTGGCCTCCATGCTGATCCCGAGAGCCTTGGGCATTGCGCGGATCGACGTGGTGCGCGCCCTGGGTGAGTTGGCCACCAGGAACTACGAGGCGGCTTTTGCCCCCGGACTGGCCCTGCATTTCGTCCGTGGGATCGTTTTTGCCTACGGCTATTACGCCGTTCCGGCTTATCTCCGGGCGATCCCGATGAACGCGTTGAGCGGTCTGTTTTACGGCATGATTCTGGGCGTCTTCATGGATGCTCTCCGTCGCCATCGTGGTGCTCGAATACCATCCCGACGAGCGGTTCCATCGCCGCGGCCCGATGACCGGCGTGATCCAACTGGTCGGCAACGCGCTTTTCGGTCTGGTGGTCGGTTGGATTTGCGGAGCGTGGGGGCCTTTGCGCTAGACTAGAAAATAAGGAAGGCTTTCCGGGCCATTCCGCGAAGATTGGAACCTGCGGTCACCCGGTCAACCCGCAGCGGTCAGTCCGGCAACCTGGGCGACGATGCCAGCCGCTTGTCCAGGGGAACACCGGGTGTACTCGATGCCCCCGCCATCCGCGTTGGGAGCCTGCTTGCAACGGTCCAGGCAACCCACTTGCCGCAACGCGATTTTCCCGGCCTGACCGCTGGCGGCGAGTTCCCGGTCCAACGCGTCCCAGAGTTCCCGTCCGCCCTTGCGCCAGCAATTTTTCTTGGCGCACACGCGCACCACGGCGGCGGAAGCGTTTACCGATGGTGACATTGCTCCACCGGATTCCTCCGTCCCGGGAAGCACCTGCGAGACCTCCTGCCTGCACGCTCCTGTCTTGGCGTCGGTCTCCTCCGTGCCGATTACGCGGATGGGGTCTCCCTCCCGGAATTTACCGATAATTTGCCGCCGCAAACTGCGGGGAACCTTGAGCAGCCGGTCCTCGTCGCCCTCGCGTAGCCGCAACCGGCGTTTACCCGCGCCGGTGAATACGAAACCGCCGAACCGTCCGGCGAATCCAAAAGGCCGGGTCGTCCCTTCATGCTCCCATGCTGGCGGTGTGGTGACTGTCGGCGGCTGCACGGGGATGGTCGCGCCGGGTTTGCCAGGTCCAGGAATTTGTTCGCTGTTTCCCGGCGCTTTCTTCCCGGTTTTCGCTGTGCTGGTCTCCTTGGCTTGCCCCTTGATCTCGGCCCCCTTGCCCAATGTTTTGAGGAGCCGGAGCAAGGTGGCCCGTTCTTCCGTCGTCAGGCTCGCACTGGCCGTTTCCATGGCCTCGCGGTGCGCCGCGAATCCCGGCACGATCACCGCCTGGCCCTCTTCCGTGAGTTCCACCAGGCATACTCGCCGGTCAGTAGCACTTTCGCGCCGTTGCACCAATCCCTTTGCCGCCAATCGGTCTACTGCCACACTAATGGACCCTGAGGTCAGCCCGACTTTCGGCCCGATCACATTGACGGGCTGAGGCCCTTTGGCGAGCAAAAATTCTAGCACCCCGAATTCGGAAAATCCCAGGCCCAACGTTTCAATATGCCGATGCGCGTGTTTCGACAGAGCGACGTAAGTTTTCCAAGTCACGAGCCAGACATGCACACCGGAGGTATCTTCCACTGGAGAGTTGGGGGCCATTCCCATTCATCTTGACATCAAGAATATTTATGTCAAGGTGATTGCCGACATCCAAAGATTTTTATGACGAAACTCGAAGCTAGTTCAGACACATCTATTCAGATCGGCGTCGACAGCTTTGTGGCCACGATGCCCGACCCGGTGACCCGCATCTCCGTCGCTCCTGCGGAGCGCATGCACCAACTCCTTGAAGAAGTCACATGCGCCGACAAGACCGGCCTCGATTCCTTTGGAATCGGCGAGCATCACCGAGCCGAATACCTGGATTCGTCGCCCGCCGTCATCCTCGCCGCCGCAGCTGCCCGCACCAGCCGCATCCGGCTGACCAGCGCCGTTACCGTGCTCAGCGCCGACGATCCCGTGCGCGTGTTCCAGGACTTCGCCACCCTCGACCTCATCTCCCGGGGCCGCGCCGAGATCGTCGCCGGTCGCGGTTCTTTCGGGGAAGCATACCCGCTCTTCGGTTTCGACTTCAAGGACTACGATGCGCTCTTCGCCGAGAAACTCGATCTCCTGCTCAAGATCCGGGCCGACACGCACGTCCACTGGTCCGGCGCGCACCGTGCTCCGCTCTCCGGTCAGGGCGTCTACCCGCGCCCGGTGCAAGCCTCGCTTCCGATCTGGCTTGGAGTCGGCGGAACGCCTGCCTCTTTCGTGCGGGCGGGCACACTCGGCCTGCCGTTGATGGTGGCCATCATCGGCGGCGAGCCGCACCGCTTCCGCCCTCTGATCGACCTGTATCGCGAGGCGGGCCGCCGCGCGGGCCACCCCGTCAGCCAACTCAAGGTTGGCATCCATTCTCTCGGCTATGTCGCGGACACCACGTCCGCTGCTGCCGACGAGTTCTTCCCCGGCTATCAAGCCGCTTTCACGCGCATCGGCCGGGAGCGTGGCTGGCCACCCACGACCCGCGCGCAGTTTGACGCCGTGCGTGGCCCCACCGGTGCGTTGCTCATCGGCGACGCGGAGCACGTGGCCGCCAGGATTGTGCGCTTGCACGAGGAACTGGGCGGGATCTCGCGCCTGACTTTCCAGATGAGTGTCGGCAGCCTGACGCATCCCCGCATGCTGCGCGCCATCGAACTGCTGGGCACCCGGGTCGCCCCGCTGGTTCGAGATGCGCTGGCCACCTCCCCCGCCCTGGTGACAGCGGCCTGATCGGTCGCTAGATTCCGGCGCGGGAAAAGCGTCGATACGACGATGGGATTCACGTTGGTCGACGGGATCGTTATGTATACCTGTTCCGGGGCGGTCGATCCGGGGAACCGAGGCCCTACTGGTTAGCTTCCAGCTTTGCAATGAAATCACGCCCCCGCGCTCGCGCATGACCCTGATTTATATACCGTGCGCTTCACAGGCCGTGAACGAAAATTTCCTAACGCTCGACGCGCAAAACAGTTAGTGTCACGCCGTGCACGATCAAGTTCCCCCCTTGTTCCGATCCGCGTTTGCTTTTCTTACGAGAACGAACGTCCGTTTGCGCCGCGGTATCGGCGGGTCTTTCCGCGCTAGGCAGGGCGTGATAACCGGGCTGGCCGCCGTGATGTTGACCCTCGGAGCCGGGCATTCGCTCGTCCGCGCGTCCGACTCGGGCATTTACGGCGGCGGACCGTTCTACAAGAGCGCCGCCGCCAACATCACCGAGATCAAGAACTCCGGGTTCACGGAGGCCATCGTGTGGAACATCGCCGTGAACACCAGCGGCGACCTGAATTTCAACTACGAGTTTTTGCTCTGTTCGGGCGGCGCTTACGTCGGCAGCTCCACCCACGCCGACTTCCCGGCCAACATGGCCGCGCTCAAGCAGGGAAAGGTGACGCGGCTGACCTTCTGCATCGGCTCGTCCAACACGGGCGTCTTCCAGGCAATCGAGAGCCTGGTCAACTCTCAGGGCACGGGTGCGACCAGCATCCTGTACAAGAACTTCCAGGCGTTGAAGAGCGCCGTTCCGAGCGTGGACGCCATCGACTTCGACGACGAAAACTGTTACGACCAGAGTTCGATGG
>CAXSED010000055.1:0-29011 GCA_964236475.1 uncultured Chthoniobacterales bacterium | reverse complement strand
CTGCGCACGCTGTTTGACGTGATTCCGCTGGTGGGAACGGTCTACCTGTGGCGGGCACTCTTTCAGGCGCGCGCCCAGCCCATCGCCGGGTACGATTTCGGTGCGATGGTGTTCTACTTTTTGCTGACGCTGCTGGCGTCGAACCTCATCACGCCTGCCGACGACGAGTGGCAGATCGCGGCTGACATCCGCGAAGGGCAGCTCAGCGCGCTGCTCATCAAGCCGGTCAATTATCTGGCCTACCGGACGAGCCTTTTCTTGGGAAACCGCACGATCCACTCGGCGACGATCCTCCCTCTGGTCCTCGTGGTTTTCGGATGTTTTCATCAATATGTCCGCTTGCCGCATTCGGCGGTGACGTGGCTCTGGACGGCGGTCACGCTCGGCCTCGCGGCGGCGCTCCAATTCTTTCTGGCCTACGCCGTGGCGATGCTCGCATTCTGGCTGCTGGAAATCTCCACGATTGTTTTCATCATCCTGTCCTTCGAGTATTTCTTGAGCGGGCACCTTTTCCCGCTGGACATCGCGCCGTTTTGGTTTCGCGTGGTCTCCGAGTGGATGCCCTTTACCTACGAATTGTTTTTCCCGGTTTCGGTTTTTCTGGAGAAGACAGAGGGCGTGGCTTTGTGGAAAGGCATGGCGATCCAGACGGGCTGGGTCGTCGTGATGTGGGCGACCGGGCGGTTGATGTGGTCGCGCGGCCTGCGGCGTTACGGCGCCTTCGGCGGCTGAGGTTTCCTGCCATATGAAACGATACTGGGAAGTTTACAGGATTCTGCTGCGCAACTCGCTCATCCGCGAGATGTCCTTCAAAGGCAATTTCCTGCTGTGGATGGTGACGGAACTGCTCTGGTTCCTCGGTCAGATCGTTTTCGTCGATGTGCTCTTCGCGTACACCGACCGGATCGGCGATTGGAGCAAATGGGAGGTGGTCCTCCTGATCGGCACGCACCAGATTATCAGCCAGATTTTCCAGGCGTTTTGCTACGTCAATATTTCCAACCTGCCCGAGTTGGTGCGTACGGGACGCTTGGACCTGATGCTGCTCTTGCCGGTAGACACCCAGTTCGCCGTGTCCACCCGGCAATTCGGCTTGGATAACGTGGTCAACGCCGGGATCGGTCTGGGATTCGTGGTGTTTTCGTTGGGCAAGCTCGGCGTCGTGCCTGCGCCTTGGCAAGTGGGGTGTTACGTTCTAGGGGTATTGATGGGGACGGCGGTGCATTATTCCATCATGTTCAGCTTGGCGACGTGCAGTTTTTGGATCGTGCGCGCCCAGGGTCTGATCTATGGCTACTATGATCTGGTGAACATCTCGCGTTATCCGGCGGAGGTGTTCGGTGGTGTGTTCAAGCTGGTCTTTACGTGGCTCATCCCGGTGATCGTGGTAGCCAATTCACCCGCCCGTATCCTTGCCCGCGCAAATGTTCATCCCTTGGGATTGATGTGTCAGCTCCTCGCCGCAGCGGTGGTGGCGGGCGGCCTCGGCAGGTTGTTCTGGCGTTTTGCTTTGCGCCGTTATTCAAGCGCGAGTTCGTAGGCGGACCCGGACAGCAGCCTAGGCTGGGATTCCGCGTCAAACCGGGTGAAAATTTCGTGTTTCTGCCCTTGCGCCCAGCGGAAAATGCCAGTAGTAAGTCCCCCTTCTTAGAGAAACGCTCCCTCTTTTCAGGTTCCCGCTCGCCCTCCTGCCCCTATGCCCAAGTCCAAGTCTGCCGCTAAATCTTCAGAGCCGTCCAAGCCCGCGCCGGACCATCAGGCGGCAGCGGCGGTCGAAACGCCCAAGCCCGCCAAGGCAGCGGGTGGCAAAGCCAAAGACGAGCCGGTGGTGCAGGCGGCCAGCGCGCAGGATTTGACGGCGTCTGTTTCCAGCTACCTGCTGCGCTCACAGAAAACCGAAGATGAGGCCGACGCCAAACTTTCCCCGTTCCTTCGCAAACAGAAGAAACGCCTTCTCGTGCTCCGCGATGCCATGCTCGATTCCATGTCCGGCGTGGCCCAAGACAATCTGCGCGCCCGGGCGGAAGGCAATGAGGCGAGTGCTTTCGGAATGCATCAGGCCGACGCGGGCAGCGATGCTTACGACCGGGATTTCGCGCTGAACCTGCTTTCGCAGGAACAGGACGCGCTTTACGAGATCGACGAGGCGCTCAAGCGCATTGAACTCGGCACCTACGGCACCTGCGAAATGTCCGGCAAGCCGATTAACCACGAACGACTCGAAGCCATTCCCTTTACGCGGTTCACCGTCGAGTCGCAGTCGCAACTCGAAAAGCAGAACAAGGCGCAACGTGTCCGCCAGTCCGTGACATCCCTCTTCGGCCTGACCGATGAAGAAGGCGGCGAGTCCGAAGAAGAAGAATTTACTCCTGATACCAAGGAATAACGCCGTCCCACCACGGCCCATCATTTATGGCGAGAGACATCATTACCCTCGAGTGCACCGAAGCGAAGGCGGAAGGAAAACCGGCTTCCCGCTACGTGTCCACCCGCAACAAGAAAAGCCCGAATACTCCTGGCCGACTGGAGAAAAAGAAGTATAATCCGTTTTTGAAGCGGCATACCCTGCACCGCGAAACGCGCTAATTTCATGCAACCCAAGACTCCTCAACGCCGCTCGAATTTCCGGCGCGCGAACCGCATCATGCCCCGGCGCCGGGTAGACATCGCGCCGGAAGCTATTGATTATAAGAACCCCGATTTGCTGCGCAAATTCGTCACTGAGAGCGGCAAAATCTTGCCTCGCCGCATCACCGGCATGTCCGCTTATCTGCATCGCCGCATCACGCGGGAGATTAAGCGCAGCCGGTCCGTCCTCTTGATGAAATAAACAAGGTGGTCCACGCTCCCCGGGGGGCGGTACGCTGTCATTTTCAGGCCAACGGGTTGAGGAATGCTCCCTCAGCCCGGTTTGCCTTTTTGGGAAGATTCTTAGCCGGGAGGCCACGCAAGCTTTCTGCCACCCAGCAGATGCATGTGCAAGTGTGGCACGCTCTCACCGGCGTCCGATCCATGGTTAATCACCAAGCGGTAACCGGATTGATCCACCCCGGTAAGTCCGGCAACTTCTTGGGCTGCCAACAGCAATTTTCCGAGCAGGGCCGCGTCGTCCGTCCCGGCATCGCCGATCCGTTCGATGACCCGTTTCGGGACGATGAGCACATGCACGGGCGCTTTCGGGTCCACATCATGAAACGCTACGAGGTCGGCGTCCTCCCACACGATCCGGGCCGGAATCTCTTGGGCGATGATTTTCTCAAAGATCGTCATGCCTTCAGGAGATTGAGCACCAGACTGACTGGCTCCATCCCTCTAGACGGACCCGTTCCCTGACGAACGAGACGATTTTCTCCCGCAGACTGCCGGGCCGGGAATCCCGGTCAAGGTCAGTGTCGTTCTTAAGCTCGTTGCTGCAGGCGTGGAGATCGTAAAAGTGAAAGTGTCTCACTTTGGATTCATACAATGTCGTGATCGTTTCCGCGAGTTTGTCGAAGAAAACCGGGCAATTCATGGCCGGAGTATCTTTCAGAAATTGCACCAGCGAGATCCCCCGGCTGGGTGGGAGGGCGCGGAACCGGGTGGCAACTTCTGCGTAACCGATATTTCGCAGTGCCATACGCACCAACGATTCGAGTTCGGACAAGTCGATTACATTTTTGACGTAACAGTTACGGAGATAAAGCGAAATCCCAACGACGAGATCGTCCACTATCCACCAGCTATCGTAGCCCGCTCGACCGGCGGCATCCTGTAGCGCGACGCGCAGCCAAGTGTTTTCAAAGGCCACCGCGTTCCCTTGGACATTCCGGATCAGCGGCAAAGAATGCTTGAGGGCTATCATGTTGTCGTGGTGCGACTTCCAACGCTTTTTACGCCGCTTTACCTGAATAGTTCCTGCTGCATGCCGTCCGGCTTTGGCCGCTTTTCCAGGTTTTTGATCTCGTCGATAAACTCCCCAATGTCCTGAAAATGTCGGTAAACCGAGGCGTAACGTACGTAGGCAACCGCGTCGATCAGATGGAGCTTCTGCATCACCTTGGCCCCGATTTCGCGCGAATGGACCTCGCGACCGTAGTTGGTTTCCAGATCTTGGACGATGCTTTCTATCGCCTGCTCCAAGGTGTCCAGACTCACCGGACGTTTTTCACATGCCTTGACGATTCCCTGGCTGAGTTTATGCCGATCAAAAGGTTCGTGCCTGGCGTCGCGTTTGATCACGAGCAAATCCGCCCGTTCGATCTGCTCATAGGTCGTGAATCGGTATTCGCAATTCAAGCAAATCCGGCGACGACGGATCCCGGAGCAATGATTCACCGGGCGGGAATCAATTACACGATCTTCAATGCTTTTACACTTTGGGCAGCGCATCTAGCTAAGGCGACGATGCCTAGAGCTAACACAAGATATAGGGGTGTCAACATCCGTCGCCCCTAGATGGCAAAGATTTTGCTGCCAATTCCGACGAGAGTCTTTGCAGATTTTTGCCGACGTGGACCCCAAGCCTTACGACGGAAAGCAGCGCGCTAGGTTTTCGCTGGTCGCTTGGCGCGCGAGGCGGAGGGGGAGGGCCGGCGTTTGCCTTTGCTCGCGCCAACCTTCTTTTCGTCGCGGGCGGAAGGCTCGAACTCGAAGGTGGTCTTGCCGTTTTTCTCCAACTTGAGATACGCGGAAAACGGGCGGTTCTTCTTGGAAATAAACTTGTCCAACAAATCCGTTTTGCCGGTCGTCAGAATTTTAACAACCTGTTCGGGAAGGATTTGCCGCTGGAGGATTACCTTGCTCATGCGGAAGTTGCAGTCTTTTTCCTCGCCTACGGAGCGATTGCAAACGTAAGCGGTTTCCGTGACGTAAACCTCGCCTTTTTTGCAAACCGTGCAGGCATGCAGAGGTTCCAGGCCAGTGAAATCGGGAATTTCCTTGGCGTCGGGGAAATCGAACTCCGGTTTGCCTTCAAGGCCGAGCTTGAGTGCGGCGGTAAAGGGACGCCCTTCCTTGCTGCGAAACCCTTCGAGCGGGCCTACATGTCCCGTCGCCAATAGCGTTTTAATCTCTTCGGGATCGAATTGATGACCTGCCATTGACTTCCAAAAGACGTAGTCACAATTTGGACAACGGAACACCCGGTATTCCTCCTTGAGTGGACGAACATGGCACTTCGGGCAACTCGCGTCGAGTTCGCCGAAATCACCATCAACCGTGTCGCCCTGAAAATTCTTCGCCTTGCTGACGATGTCTTCCGTGAGCAACCGGATCTGCGCCATGAACTCCTTGCGTTGCAAACCGCCTTGCTCCATGAGCTTCAGCTTGGATTCCCATTCACCGGTCAATTCGGGCGAACAGAGCGCGGTTACCCCGATGCCACGTAGCAAAGCAATCAGCGACATACCCTTCGGCGTCGCCGACAGTTCCCGGCCCTGACGGCCAATGTACGCATCGAGAATCAACCCCTCGATGATCGCGGCACGGGTAGCGGGAGTGCCGAGGCCCTTGGCACTCATGGCAGCGCGCAGTTCCTCGTCCTCGACCAGTTTGCCCGCGCCTTCCATCGTAGCGAGCAAGGTCGCCTCGTTGTAGCGGGCGGGCGGCTTGGTCACGCTCTCGCGGACCTCGACCTCACCGGCGCTGGCATCCTCGCCCTGAACCACTTCGACCAGATTCGCTTCGGAACCGTCGCCCAGATTGGCTTCCCGGCCATACACCGCCATCCAACCCGGGTCTTTGATGACCTTGCCATCCGTCTTGAAAAGCTCGCCTTCGACGCGGGTGAGACGAGTGGTCACCTCGAACTGCGCGGAGGGGTAAAAAATGGCGATGAAACGGCGTGCCACCAGATCAAAAATTTTCTGTTGAGCCTCGTCGAGATTCTTCGGCTCGGTGCCGGTCGGAATGATCGCGTTGTGGTCGGAAACCTTGGAGTTATCGAACACCCGCTTGCTTAGACGGACCCAATCATTCGCCAGGGCCTTGCGGGCATGGCCCGCCAAGACAGGATCGGCGAACGTGCCCATCGTTTCGCGCACCTGGCTCAGATTGTCTTCCGGCAAATAGCGGCTATCGGTCCGCGGATAGGTGAGCACCTTGTGCTTTTCGTAAAGCTGTTGGGCGACCTGTAGCGTGCGTCGTGCGCTGAAACCGAAACGCCCGTTGGCGTCCCGCTGCAGACTCGTCAGATCGTAGAGGAAGGGCGGCGCTTGGCTAGCGGGCTTTTTCTCCTCGGTGACGGTGCCAATTTTGCCTAAGCATTTCGCCTTGATCGCGTCGGCCTTTTCCTTTTCCCAGATGCGCTCGGCCCGGGCGTCCTCGTCCGCGCCCTTACGAAAGTTCTCATCCAACCAACGGCCACGGTAACTGCCTGCCGCCACGTCAAAATCGCCGAAGACCTCGAAGTACGTGCGCGGCTTGAACGCTTTGATCTTCTTTTCGCGCTCGACCAAGATGGCCAGGGTCGGCGTCTGGACCCGTCCGACCGGGGTTAGTTGGAAGCCGCCCGCCTTGGAATTAAACGCGGTCATGGCCCGGGTGGCGTTGATGCCAACCAACCAGTCACTTTCCGCCCGACAGAATGCCGCCTTGGCAAGCGGAATCATTTCCTCGTCGCTGCGCAGGCGGCCAAACGCCGTGCGGATGGCGTCGGGAGTCATGGATTGGAGCCATAGGCGGCGGGACGGTTTGTTGACGCCCGCCAGTTTGACCAACATGCGGAAGATCAGTTCACCCTCTCGGCCCGCATCGCAGGCGTTGATGATCTCGGTGATGTCCGCGCGCTTCATCAAGCGCTTGAGCATTTTGAAGCGTTCCTCGTTGCTCTCGATGGGCTTGAGGTCGAACTCCTCGGGGATGACAGGCAGGGCGGCGAAAGTCCATTTGCCGCGCTTTTTATCTAGGTCGGGCGGTAGGGCCAGTTCCACGAGGTGTCCAACTGCGGAAGAGATGACGTATTGGTCGTTCTCGAAATGCTCGTCTTTGCGCTCGAAACGACCCAGAGCGCGCGAAATATCGGCGGCCACACTGGGTTTTTCGGCGATGACGAGTGCTTTGGACATGAGAAAAATAGGGTCAGGACAGCCTGACGTAATGTTTGCCGGGAAGCTGTTTGACCAGCTTTTTCAATTCGAGAGCGAACAAAGTAGAAGACACCACCGCCGTTGGCAAACCGCATTTGGAGATGATGAGGTCGATGGGAGTCTCGTCACGTTCGACGGCTGCGAGGACGCTGGCTTCTGCCGGGGAGAGGCCGGGCGATGAAACGAAGGGGGAGGTCAACGGGGACGGTTCCGCCGCTGGCGCGGGAGGCGACACGTCTGGGGCAGGCGCAGAGAAGCCGGGCAAGCCGGTGATTTCCTCCAAGATGTCGGCGCTATCCATAACCAGCTTCGCGCCTTGCTGAATCAGACGGTTGGTGCCCTGCGAACTGGGCCGGTCGATGGGTCCCGGCACCGCGAAAACCGTTCGGCCCTGGTCGGCGGCCTGTCCAGCACTAATGAGCGCGCCGCTCTTGAGACCGGCTTCGATGACCACGACACCCAAGCTGCAACCGCTGATGATCCGGTTGCGCATCGGAAAGGTCGTGCGGTCCGGGGTCACGCCCATGGGGAACTCCGAGATCACCGCGCCGGAACCGTCGGCGATCCGCTCGGCTAGGGCGAAGTTCTCCGGTGGGTAAATTTGCGACAAGCCGCAGCCGAGAACCGCGACAGTGCGTCCCTGGGCAGCGAGCGCACCCTGGTGGGCGGCGGTGTCAATCCCACGTGCCAGTCCGCTGATGACCGTCAACCCGGCGTAGGCGAGCTGATAGGAGAGCTTCTTGGCGGTTTCCAGCCCGTAGAAGCTGGATTGGCGCGAGCCGACGACGCCGATGGCCTGGCTGTCGGTGGGTTTGAGCTCACCCCACACATAGAGGACGATGGGCGGATCGTGGATCGTGCGCAGCAGGGATGGGTAAGCTTCCGACTGGGCGGTGAGCACCTCGATCCCCGCTTCCGCCATGCGGGCGCGTTCGGCGGGCAAATCCACTAGTGTTTCCCAGGCGGCGATGCCACGGGCGATTTCAGGCGTGATGCCGTCTACCGCCGCGAGCCGGTCTACCGGCGCACGCAGAATGGCGGGCGCGTCGCCGAACACCTGAAGCAGCTTCCGCAAACGCACCGGCCCGACCTTCGGGATCATGTTGATGGCCAGACAGGCTTCGGTGTGCGTCACGGTTTGGAAGGTGGGTCAGGTGGGCTGGCGCAGGTCCTCGACTTCCTGCCGGATGTCGTCCCAGGTGATTTGACCCGGGGGCGAGACGACGGCGTATCCTAAACGCGGCGCGAGCACAAACCGAATCCGGCCCGCCTCGAACTTTTTGTCACGGGCCAGGCTCGCCAGGATAGCTTCGGCGGGCAGCGCGGCGGAGAGCATGGTGGGCAAACCGAAATGTTTCAGCGCAGCGAGCAGGACGTGCCAATCAGTTTCCGGCAGGCCCGCCTTGCGCATGGACAAGCGACCCGCCGCGACCATGCCTAGGCTGATCGCCTCCCCATGCAAAAAATGGCCGTAGCCTGCCGCCTGTTCAATCGCGTGGCCGATGGTGTGGCCGAAGTTCAAGAGTGCGCGCAGGTCGAGCCGCTCAAACTCGTCCTGCGCGACAATCTCGGCTTTGATCTCCAAGTTGCGGCGCACGATGGCGGCGAGTTCCGGGCCGTCGTCCCGCCTCAAAGCCACTGTGCGCTCGATCAGCGAACGGTCCCGGATGACGCCGTGCTTGATGACTTCGGCGAAACCTTCCCGGTATTCGCGGTCGGGCAAGGTAGCGAGCGTCCCGACATCGGCCAGCACGAGGGCGGGGGGGTAGAACGAACCAAGGAGGTTTTTACCGGCGGCAGTGTTGACCCCGGTTTTGCCGCCGATGGCGCTGTCGCACTGGGCAATGACCGTGGTCGGAAGCTGGATGAACGGGATGCCCCTGTAATAAATGGAGGCGACGAACCCGGCAAGATCACCGACGACGCCGCCGCCGAGAGCGACGATGAACCCGTGCCGGTCCAATCCGGCGGCGACCAACCGGTCGGCGAGACGGGCCACCTCGGATATGGATTTGGACGCTTCACCGGCGGGGACCACCACCAGCACGGGCTGGAACCCGGCGGCAACCAGGGAAGCGAGCACCCGCTCTGCATAAATCGCCGCCACATTTTCGTCGGTGATGACCGCGCAACGGGCGTCTGCCTTGGCAAAAGCCAGACCCCTCGCCAGCTCACCGCAACGATCCAGCAGGCCGTCGCCGACATGAACATGGTACGAGCAGGAGGAGGAGCGAACTTCCAGAGGGTTTGGCATCATGTATAACCACGGCGCGACCGCCGTTTTTCAAGATGCCCTCCGTCCAAGCATCTTGGATAGTTTTTTTTCAGAGCAGGCGGCTCAGGCCACGTCCCGCATCGACGCCCCCGGCCAATTCGAAGGCGACACACCGGCCACCGTATTCCACGTGGATGGTCGCAGGCTGGTCAGAAAGCGTCGAGATGCTCAGCCGGGTGCCGCCGCCGGAAAGTTCGCGGCAGAGCAGCACACACGCGTGATTCACCGCCACGCTCCCTCCCTCGGCCAGCGACACCGCTCCAGGCTCCCAGAATACCGCCGCCAGCAATCCGAGATCGCGGTGGCGCACCGCCTGGAGCACGGGCGTATTGGCAAGAATCTCGAGGCGTTTGACCTCATAGGCAGCGTGGGCGGCGGCTTCGGGATCGTCCCCGGTAGGCAAGACGATGCAGGCCCACGATGCACCCCGGGGTTGCGTGCCGTGGTCGATGCAGAGGCTGAACACGGTTGGCGAAGCGGCGGGATCGGTGGTAGTTGCCAGGCCCGGAATGCGGAAGTCCGCAACGACAGCCGTCGGGCCGGGGAAAACGTAGCGGATGCCGTCGTATTCCAAGACGTGTACCGAAGGCAGGGCATGGCGCTCGTTTTCCGGGCTGACCTGGCGGCTCTTGCCATCGACGGAATACGCGACCACCGGGCCATGCAACCGACCGCGATTGATCGTCGTGCAGACCCGGTGCCCGGCGTGCTTGCTGTGCAGGTCCGTGCCGAGGCAAACCACCGATTCGTCAAAAAAGAACCATGCCTTTTTCCCGTGTAAACCCGGTCGCTCAAGTTCGATGGCGGCCAGCCCGCAATCGCCCTCGCTCACGCCCCCGAAAAAGGACTGCGCTGCGGCGTCAATTTGAGGGAAGGTGAGAGCGAACGGCAAATGGTCCGTGTCGAAAAAGGTGGTCGATCCCGGCGGCGTTTGGTCCGCAGCGGAACCGTCGAATCCCCGGTGTTCGCGTCCGGCACACAGAAAATACGTCCGGCCATCCGCACAGGGCGGTGGCGAGAGCCGTGCCGAGGCATAGAAAGCGGGGCGATGGTGGACGGACATCCGTGCCCGCCAGAAATATCGGTGACCCGACAGAGCCTCACCCCAGCCTTGCAGGCGCCGGGCGAAGGCGGCGAGTTCCGAACGGCGAGGAGGATTGCCCAGTTGCGCGAGTTGCTGCACCACGACCGAGATGCCTTGGAGATCGAGAGTCCGGGCAAACACGTCGTTGGGTAAGGTAGTATCCATCGTCTCGGGACGCATCATCCATTGCTGGCCGTCCAGAACGAAATTGACGAACAATTTGACGGCCTCCGCCGGGGCTTGCCAAGGGGTCCCGTGGGCCAGCGCAATGAACTGCGCGCCTTCGCGCAGGAAGGTAAGGCAGTTTTCCGCAGGGGCGCCCTCCCGAGCATGGAAGGTCATGTCAGGCCGGATGCCATCCTGCTCGGCATTGGCCGGACGAAACTCACGGAAAAACCGCCCGAACGCAGCCTCGAAAAACGCAGGCGCGTTTTCCAAGCAGCCACGCAGCAAATGATTGTAGGCGATGCCAAGCAAATCGACGCCCGAGTATTCGGCCCAACCTGCCGGGGGCGCCCAACGGTTCCAGCGCGCCCGGGTGAGGATTTCCAACCCCTTTTCCATCGCCCCCGCCGACAACCCGTGCTCGCAGAGCAGGGCGATCTCGCCGACGAGCCTCGGGATCACGATCTGGCGGAGCCGCCAATCAGTGCTGATCGGATCGGTGGCCAGCCAGGAATCCAACGCGCGCCACAGCGGTTCGTCCAACGCGCCGGCTGCGGCACGATGCGCTTTGGCAAAGAGAAGCACGCGTTCCAGATGAACGGGTTGACCGGACGCTGCCGCGGACACCGAGGCCGGAGAGGCGAGGTCTTGCCAAGTCCCGTCCTGCTGGAGGGTGGACGCGTGGGCCAGTGCCGATGCCAGCGTTGATTTGGGCGGCGGCGAGAGGAGCAACGAGGCGCGCAATCGTTGTTTGATCGTGTCGTGGATCACGCCGGAAGGAAGAAAGGCAAAGCTGCCGCAGACTAGACCGAAGGCCGTTGCGCGGCAAGTGGAGTCCCGCGCCTATCCGGAGCATAAACCCGCTGCGTGCGCCGTAAAACGCCGAAAGGAAATCCTTTCCTCATCGGGTTCACACGGGCTACTTTTTTTCCCATGGCACTTTTGATCAAGCAGGGTGAAATCGTCACTGCCAGTGAACGCTACGTCGCGGATGTTCTCTGCGAGGGGGAAACGATCACGCGCATCGACCGCGACATCTCCGCCCCGGATGGGACGGAAGTCATCGATGCCAGCGGTAAATACGTTTTCCCCGGGTTCATCGACCCCCACACCCATATCTATCTGCCGTTCATGGGCACGCATGCGAAAGACACCTACGAGACCGGCAGCCGGGCGGCGCTAATCGGCGGTACGACCACGATTTTCGATATGTGCTGCCCGGCGCGCGACATGGCCCCGGCGGACGGATTCCGCCTCTGGCGGGAACAGAGCGAGGGAAAGTCCGCCTGCGATTATTCGTTCCATATGGGGGTGACACGTTTCGACGATGCCAGCGAAGGGGCATTGCGCGAGATCGTTGCGGCGGGCGTCTCGTCTTTCAAAATCTTCCTGGCTTACAAGGGCGCGTTCGGCATCGATGACACCGAACTCTACCGGACGCTCAAACTCGCGCGGGAACTGGGCGTAATCGTCGCCGCCCACTGTGAAAACGAAACGCTGATCGCCGAACGGCAGAGGGAACTTCTCGCCGCCGGGGTGCGTGGCCCCGAAGGGCATCACGAGAGCCGGCCACCGCTCGTGGAAGCCGAAGGGGTGCATCACCTGATGACGTTTGCGCAGTTGACCGGCGCTTCGGTCTACATCGTGCATTTAAGCTGCGAGGAAGCACTGCGCGAGGCGTTGGCGGCGCGGTGCCGGGGAGTGCAGGTGTACATCGAAACGCTCATTCAATATTTGCTGCTCGACGCCCGGGACGCGGAAACCGATGGGTTCGAGGGGGCCAAATACGTGATGTCGCCCCCATTGCGCGACAAGCACAACCAGGCTGTGCTCTGGAACGGCCTACGCGCGGGACTCATCGACACGGTGGCCACCGACCATGCGCCGTTCGACTTTCAAGCGCAGAAGACTATGGGCCGGGATGATTTCACCAAGATTCCCAACGGCATTCCCGCGCTCGAAGACCGGATCAACCTCCTCTGGACGCACGGCGTGAAAACGGGCCGGATCGACCTGTACACGTTCGTGAACATCGCCAGCACGAACGCAGCAAAAATTTTCGGTCTGTTTCCAAGGAAGGGCACGATCCAGCCTGGAGCAGACGCGGATCTCGTGGTGTACGATCCGGCTTACCGGGGTGCCATCTCCGCGCGCACGCAGACCATGAATCTTGACTACAGCGCGTTTGAAGGTTGGCCGATCGAGGGCCGCCCCAGCGTGGTGACGGTGCGCGGGGAAGTAGCGGTGCGCGACGGGCAATTCGTGGGAACGCCGGGACGGGGAAGGTTCCTGACGCGTCCGACCACCGTGCATTGAACGCAGAAACCCTCCCGGCCAAGGTTGGCCGGGAGGGTCTGCTACCGCGTAACCTGACAGGGCAGGTTAGCCGCCGGTGCTCTCGTCCACCGTCAAGTAGCGGGTGCCGCCGTGGCTCCAGAGCTTGACCAGCGTCTGCGCGCCAGCGGGTTTCTCTGTCAGTTTCACTGCCTCGTCGGCGTTCCTGACCGACTGCTTGTTGATCTCGGTGATCACGTCGCCCGGGCGCAGCCCCGCTTCAAACGCCGGGGAGTTCGGACGGACTTCGGTGATAACCGCGCCCTTGACGTTATCGGGCACACTGCCTTGCGAACGGGTGTTCTGATCCAGGTCGGCCACCGCCACGCCGGAAAGCGCGTCTGTCGTGCTGGAATTATCGTCGCTGGGGTCGGCACTGGCGAGCTTCTGGTTCGGCGCATTCTTGAGCGTGGCCTCAAGGGTTTTGGTTTCGCCGTTGCGAATGACCTGGAAAGGCACTTTGGTGCCGGGGGCCGTTTCGGCCACCTGCAGTCGGAACTGGCTGGCATCCGTGACGGGCTGATTCTTGTACTGCCGGATCACGTCACCGCTCTTAAAACCTGCGTTTTCCGCCGGGCTACCGGCGCTCACGTCGGCCACCAGCGCGCCCTTGATGTTGT
Source organism: uncultured Chthoniobacterales bacterium (assembly GCA_964236475.1). Taxonomy (GTDB): domain Bacteria; phylum Verrucomicrobiota; class Verrucomicrobiia; order Chthoniobacterales; family SZAS-18; genus CAHJWO01. The sequence goes on along the minus strand of CAXSED010000055.1, from coordinate 15,469 downwards.
CCAGGTTAAACGCGCGGGCCAATTTCGGGTTCAGAGGCTCGATGACCACGCCGAGGAAGCCGCGGTCCACTCGGCCGTTTTTGACGAGGCTCGTCATCACCCATTGGCAAAGGTTGGAAGGAATCGCGAAGCCGATCCCTTCGTTGCCACCGCTGCGGCTGAAAATTTCGCTGTTGATACCGACCAGCCGACCCTCGGTGTCCACGAGCGCGCCGCCGGAATTCCCTGGGTTGATCGCGGCGTCGGTCTGGATGAAATCCTCGTCCATGCCGTTGTTGTTCACCCGGTTCTTGGCGCTGACGATGCCTTGCGTCACGGTCTGCCCGATGCCGAAAGGATTGCCGACCGCGAGCACCACGTCGCCCACGGCGACTTCGCCACTATCGGCGAAGGTCAGCGCGGGTAGGCTGTCCGCCTTAATTTTGACGATGGCCACATCAGTCTTCGGATCGGTGCCGACGACTTTGGCGTCAAAATCCCGTCCATCGGCGAGCGTCACGCGAATGTCGCTGGCGTCCTTGACCACGTGGTTGTTGGTGAGGATATACCCGTCCGTCGAGACGATCACGCCCGAGCCAAGGCCGCGCTGTACGCCGCCCATGCCATCGCCGCCATCGGGAACGTTGAAACCGTGGCCCTGGCCGAAGAAACGACGCAGAAGGTCGTTCTGATCGCCGGAGGATGGCGAGCGGTGAGCTTTTGAAGTGACAAAGACCTCGACCACGCTGGGCGCGACCTTTTGGACGATGGGTGCAAAGCTGCCGGTGGGCGTGCGTCCGCGATCCACGGGTGCGTGTTCGACTTTGACATCTGGAGCCGCCGCGGCGTCCGGTTTGTCGGGAGTATTCGGGTTGGTGACAGCCAACGTGGTCCCACCAGCGAGGACGGCGGCACCGAGCAGGGCGGCACCGAGCGTCCATGGACGGGAGGCGGGTTGAGAAAAGGTCTTCTGTTGATTGGACATGCCGCACATTTTCACTAGGACGGTGACACGATCCTTTCCTGGAGATTACAAATCGGTAAGAATCCGCGCCGATTCCAACGAACACCAGTCTGTACAAGACTCGTGAAAATGCCAAGGAAGGGACTTGAACCCTTACTCCTTACGGAACCAGATCCTAAGTCTGGCGCGTCTGCCAATTTCGCCACCTTGGCTTTAACTTTATCTAGCTGCTAAAGAACAACTTGCGCGCGGATGAGCAAGAAGTCTGTTGTATCTGTGCTACGCATTGTGCTACTGTTGCGCCATGAATCGGGGCGCAACGCAGAGCAACAAGGCACGGAACGAACACAGGACTAGTTTCGCGGCTGTCTTTGACAGCCGCAAGCGTAAAGTCCCCGGCCTGTGGCGGCGTGGGAGCCGGTATTACGCACAGATGCGCGTTGACTTGGGCAACGGCACCACGGCTCCCCGCAGGCTCGCGTTAGAGGCGGACACCCTTGACCAAGCTAAAGCCGAGCTTGAACGCAAGCGCACGGAAAACCGGGATGGAAAGCTTCCCCAACGCGGACACCGGCCATCATTTGAAGATTTCGCCCGCGAGTATTTGGGCAGTCCGACCTTGGGTGCGAAGAAAGAGGGCACACAAGACAACGAGCGGCAGGCCATCGGACGATGGACGGAGCATCTAGGCGGCGTGAGGGTGGACAAGATCACCCCGGCCTTGATCCACAGCTTTCGGGAGAAGCGGCAACGTGGGGGCGTGTCAGCACGCACGGTCAACCTCGACGGGGTAGCGTTGCGAAATGTGCTCAAGTTTGCAGAGGAGCGCGGGCACATCGAAGCATTGCCAGCGGTCAAGCAACTCAAGCAGAAGCCGTCCCCGAAAAAAAAGCTGCTCACCAAAGAACAGTTTGCGGCACTCATCGCAGCGGCAAACCCCGACACCACCAAGAACGCCGAGCTTTTCCGTTGTTACTTGCGCTTCCTCGCGTTGACCGGCGCACGGGAGAAGGAAACTTTAGCCGTTCGGTGGGCGGACGTGAATTTTACGCGAGAGGTCGTCACCATCGGCAGCGAAGGGGTCTCCAAGAATCACAAGAGCCGGGACGTAGATTTTTCGCCGGAATTGGCCGACTTGCTCCGATCTATGCAAGCCAACCGCCCCCCGGATAGTTCTTGGCTGTTCCCGTCGCCACAACGGGGAGCCAAAGACACAGCGGCTCACACGTTGCGGGAATCGCTGTTGCTGGTGCGCGCAAAGGCGGGGCTGCCTACGGTTGGCTTTCACCATCTGCGGCATTTCTTCGCCAGTCAGTGTGTGATGGCTGGACTCGATTTTATGACCATCGCCGCTTGGCTTGGCCACAACGACGGCGGGATTTTGGTGGGTAAGGTGTACGGGCACTTGGCCGACACGCATAAAAAGGCAGCGGCGAAGAAATTGAGCTTCTTCGCGCCGGACAAAGTATGAGTGACGAATCCAGCAATACCCCCGCATCTAAGCCATATCGCTACCCTCTGGACTTGGTAGCGACGATTGCAGCGATCCTAAAGGGGTGTGAGTCCATAGAGGATGCTGTGCGAGAGCCGACTAAGAAAACGCGGGAAGCAACGGGTCCTTACGAGCCGGAAAAACTGAAGCAGACGCTTTCAGGAACGTACTCCAATCCTGATGCCGTCATAGCGGACCGGGCGGTATCGCTCCTATATGCTTGCGAGCGAAGATTGCAGCGGGACGAATTCTTTGCCGCCTTTAAGGATATTCTCGCCCGTAGACGGGAGGAGGAAGAAGAGGCAGAGGCAGAGAGTCGCGCGGCATACCGTCAACTTAGCGAAGAGTTTCCGGGAGGATGCACCTACAAGAAGGGAATACTTTTTATCACTGGCAAGAGAAGTGAAGCGGAGGCGGCGCGGCCTTACAAGCAGTGGCTACAATATAAGTTGCTCCTTGAACGCGAACTATTTTTGACCCGCGAAAAAGCCATCACGCTGATTGCACTCGACGCCGCAAACAAGGGGAAATCATACGAGGTCAGCGGCATCGAAGGGGGTGCGAAGCTCATGGCGGCTGTGAAGGATGAAGTGGAAGCGCAATTGAAGAGTTTGAAAAAGGCAGGCTTTTTGGTGTATCACCTTCAGCAACAGGAACAAACATTCCAGGCTTGGTACGCGGAGAACAAAATTTCTCTAGGACGCAAGCAGGGAGGCTTCAGAAAGGCCGAGTCGAAACGAGAAAAGAGGAAATAACTGGTTTGACGCCTTTTAAAGCTCCCGAAAGGCCACAAGCAGGCGAAACCACTCATTTAGCAAGATTCGCCCATTCTGCGCGGTGGCTCAATCGGCTGCAAATCCTCCCTCTGTACGTTGTATTCCTCCGCCAGCAGGATTACGCGTAAAGGGTCGGGCGGAGAGGCGTAATGCAACAATAAGGCGTGATTACGACACCCCACGCAACGCCCCGATACAACGATACTTCCACACTAGTCTCTTTTGAGAAATGGTTAGAGGGGCTGAACCTTACTCGGACAACCGGCTACAGATACAGAAAAAGCGGGCTAATCAAAGCCGTAAACATCTTCGGGCGTTTGTATATCACACGCGAGGAAATCGAAAGCTTTGAACGTCGAGCAATAGCAGGAAACTTTGATAAGAATACGAAGGCTAAAAGCACCGATGCACCGAACAATATAAGGCAAAGCTAATGAATATCGTTATTATACTCCATGCAAACTGAACATTTACCACAATGCAAACGCGAATCGCTGCTTGTAGTGGTGACGCTACTAACAGCTTTGCAAATACCACAGCAAACAGGTCTGTCAGTCAATGTTTGTCTAGACCGGTTGCTCGACGTAGAGGCGTTTCTGCAAGGAAGCCGTCCGCTTTCAAATACAAGCAAGACGCCCGCTCAGAAAGGGAGGTAACGCCCGCTGCTTACGAGTTAGCAGAAAGGAAGTTTTCGCAAGTTCACAGGCTCAACTCTTCTGCCCGGCGCGCATTATTCTATAGCGTGCAATGCTTGGTGCACTATAGCAAAGAGCACGGCGCGCGTTTAGGACTGCGAAGATTTGCCTCCCAACATACTGGAAAAGCTATCCAGCGCGAGATCATTGAATGCGGTCTTGCAACGTGCGTTGATCCCGATTCGTGGAAGCCAAAGGGAGGAGATGTGCGGCTTGCAAAAGCGCGCGGTTATATCCCTAGCTTTGATTTGCTGTGGGCAAACATAGGAAGCCAAGTGATATCATCATTGACGGAATACGATAATGAAATTCCGAGCACGCGTGCGCCGCTGCATACTAAGAATATCCTTTTTCTCCCATGTGAAGCATCGGGCATCGAAATACCCGCTAACGTAATCGCAGCGTTCCAATCGGGCACAGGACTGTATTGCGACAAGGCTAGGCTTCACAGGCTAATCACTTCCCTCCCTGCGGAAAAGTGGACGCCAAAGCTGGGCGCGACACTTGCGGCGGTGGGATACAGTCTAGGAAGCGAGATCAAACCCGTGTGGGAGCAAAATTGCTTTGGCCGTGTTCACTCTTGCCTCCCCGCTGCGATCAACATGCCAACTGCGTTGCTCGGCTCGCTGCAGAGCACAGATGGACTGCCGTTGTGGTGCGTGGACTTCTCGAATTTTGAATTAAGAATTGCCTGTAAGGAGTGCGGACAGAAAACACCGCAGGGCGATTGCTACGGTATTTTAGGTTCGCATTGCGGTCTTGACCGCGCTGCGGTGAAAACAATTGTGAATCCGCTTCTGCATGGCCAAACGTGGCAACAAATTCGGCATTGTCGGGACGTCACTCCCAATCTGTTGAGAAATCGTCAACTGGTGGAAGAAGCGATTAAAGTCGTGCTCCCGCGGCTCTACGCAGGTTTGACCCGCTTACAGCGAAACAGCGCAATTTTGCAGCGGGCAGGGGCATCGGTGTTTTTCCCGTGCATGGCGGCAGCGATGGTTCGTTGTGGAATCCAACGCGTTGGACTACCGAAACACGATGGATGGGTTTTTACTGCTACCGAAGATCAATCGTTGGCAGTGAAGACAACGATGGAAGCAAAAGCAGCACGGCTCACCGGAGAAGATTTCCCGGCTAAGCTTGAAGAGATTGCCAAGGTGCATTAAGCATGAAAACAGTTGAATTTGTAGAACTTATGACAAAAACGATGAACGATTTATGATGGAGGTGATGGTTTCCTTGCTTTCCTATTTGTGGACGCCGTCGTTCTTTTTAAAGATATCTTCTAATCGCTCTCGTGTTTGTGAAGCATGCTTCGATTTCAACTCGTGTTCCCAAATTCTTAGCACTCGCCATCCTTTAATTTCGAGTTTATTCGTTACAAGATTGTCTCTTTCGATGTTCCGGGCGACCTTCTTTGTCCAATAATCGGTGTTGGTTTTAGGAAGACGATGGCAGGCAGGGCAACCGTGCCAGAAGCAACCGTCCACAAAGACCACTGTTCGAATATCTCGAAATTCGAAGTCAGGTCGGCCAACCAGCTTCGTATGACGCCGCCATCCGTTAACTTTCAGACTTTTCAGTATGGTGACTAATTTTTTTTCCGTGCTTCTATTTCCTTTTGACTTAACTTTGGCCATTAATTCTGAACGCGATTTGGCACTCAGATTTTTAGGCATATAGCTGAATCCTGCTCAAATAATCCAGCCTTTCGGCAAAGAAATTGAACCATATCCCCGTTCTCCCATGAAGCCCGGCATTCCTTCTAAACTCGGGAACTCACTTGCAAATTCGCGGATAAAATCTTTCAAGAGGGTGGTCCCAACTGTGTTTCGATGTTTTACGTCAAGACACATTTCGTACCATTTTTTCAAATCGCTGAATGTGACTAAGGACTGAAGCCGGTCTTGCAAACCTAACTGTTGAATCACCAAGTCAATTGTTTGCACTTCTGTATCTTTGCATACGATAACGATTCTATCAGCGGTGATCCCATCACAAATATCGCCAATTTCAGCAGCCTTAAGAGTCAAGTGTTTAACCTGGATAGCTGGACCAAAATTGGCCACCATATCTAATCCGCGATCCGCTGCATTAGTTGATCCAAGCCTGAATAAACTCGCAGGGCGGACCAATTGAGTTTCTCCTTCTTTCAGACCGACGACTTTGTTCAAGAAATCGGCGAAATCATGCATCAATCCCTTATCCACATTGCCCACACTGATGCTAACCTGCAACTTCAACGCTTTAACAACGGTTGAGAAGAGAGCATAGACCGTGATTTCAAAAACCTTGTCGATGCTGCGTTTCAATCCGGGCTTCCGTTCAAATGTTTTGACAAGTTGGTCAAGGTCAAATGTCTCTGGGGTTGCTTTCTTAACTTCGGCGAGGATGTCAGCAACCGCCGACACCTTGGCTACGAATTTCCTGTAGATATATGCCTCAACGGCCCCACTTGTTTCTGCATTGTAAACTCCTAGTTCAGTTATAGCTTCAGGCGGACAAGCCGTTGCATTAAATAAATCATCTTGGTATTTTGCGGAACTTGTCGAACTGCGTCCCACCAATCTCAATGTTACCTCATCTCGCCATCTACGAGAAGAGTTTCTGTACGCGGACAAGTCGCTGAGATCAAGTGAGGAGTCGAACCGGTGATGTCTGAGAATTTCGGCAATCTGAAAAGGTTTGTAAAAATGCACTCGACTTATGCGAATCAAATTATCGAGCTTGGCCTTTGCTTGTTCCAAATTCATAAGGTTATAGCGAATTGAAGTTCGAATTGTTCTTGTTTTGAGCGCAGCGGCTGGCTATCTGTAATCAGAGGGATTTTGTGTAACGCAATGACAATTTGCTGGGCAACTTTAGTTATCACGGGTACGGCAACACTATTGCCACACTGCTTTCTGATAGCACCGTCAGATACCACCGTTGGAAAATCGTCTGGGAAGCCTTGCAGTCTCAGATTCTCGCGCGGAGTCAAACGTCTACGGCCATTAACAAGTAAATAATTATAGCTAGCTCCAGCTCTTAATGCACAGGCATAAGGCAAAGGACTAATATTGCCAGATTTGTTCTCGTGGGATATCCAAGGTTCAGGAGGAATTTTTTTATTTTCGAGTCTTGCAAAAACACTTTCCTGAACTTTTTGAGATGCAAAATGTTTGCTCGCTACTGTTTCTTCTTTTTCTAGCACGTCAAATAACGTCTTCTTGAGCGGTTCCGGCGTGGGCCATTCGAAAGGATGGTTCTTCAAGAAACCGACTATAATGACTCTTTCTCTCTTTTGGGGAAGATTGTAATTTAGAGCGTTCAATACTCTCCAATGCACGTGATAGCCAAGCAGCTTTAAATGCTCTAGAATCACAGCAAACGTTCTGCCTTGATCGTGTGATACAAGGTTTTTCACGTTCTCAAGCAAGAATGCACGGGGCCTCTTCGCGCGAAGTATCCGTTCGATTTCGAAAAACAGAGTTCCTCTTGTGTCGCCAAATCCTTTCATCCCACCAATAATTGAAAACGCTTGGCATGGGAATCCACCAGCTAGAATATCATGATCTGGAATATCAGGATTTTCGATCATCGTGATGTCCCCCGCTGGATGTTCTCCGTGATATCCGGCGTAAGAGGTCGCAGCTTCTTTGTCCCACTCCGATGAAAACACGCATTCGCATCCGGCTCGCTCTAACCCTAATCGAATGCCACCGATCCCAGCAAACAGGTCTATAAACTGTAACCTTGTAGGATGATTCATCACGTCCTTGATTTGACTAAGGTCGCTGATTTCGGCTGAATGACTCTGTCTCTGAGTAAAATTATGCACAATATTTGCGATTTGGTGGGGGTCATCACCTCTGCGGGCGGCGGAGAATCAGTGCAGCCAGCATGATCATTTTACGAGCACAACGCAACCGTCAAGTTCCGCAATTTCGAGCTATTCATCCATCTTGTCAGGATGTAAACCCAATGAAACAAATAGCTTACGCATTACAATGCGCTAAATGATATTATGCGTGTCCGACCTTTTCATCGACACTCTTGGATTGCTGCTTTTCACGAGGTGCAGACACGGATCATTTTCGAAGCTGAAAACATCAACTGCTCACGCTCACAAAAGCTAGTTCTTGGGAAAATTCACGATTTCTGTGCTCGGCAGCTCCAAAAGGGTCAGTCGCCACCCACGTTCACGAACAAAGAACTTGCCGGTAAATACAGCGTGAGCCTGCGAACCGTGACCAACTGGCGGCGGGAGGGTTGTCCTTTCGACGCCGGACAGGTGAAGGTCTTGGATTGGCTCTCACAACGCCGCTATGCCCCCGCTGGAACGCGAGAGAAGTTTGACCGGCAACTTGCCAAGCGTGACACTTTCCCCTTTGTATCCCGGCAATTCTGGCAGGTTTACGATCAAGCTCGGCAGCTAAAGCGGGATTACCTCAACGACGGCTTGGAACCCCCTGGTTGGTTGAAACCATTCAGGGCGACCCGCCGAACCAAGGGAATACCGACCGGCTATATAGCTAAACGGCATCGGAAGGGGACAAAAGGGGGCAAACCGTCCAAAAAGGTCAACTATGACCTCAAATCTCTGGTGGCGGCTAGCAAAGTGGTGGTTGGAAACGATTCAAATACATAAGAATCTGTCGCAAATAAGCCGGAACTAGCGATTTACGTTAAAGCCATTTGTGCACGATTACGGTCGGTGCGGAATAAGCCATTCGATCAAGCGGTTTGTTCATCTACCTGCCGTAATCGGGGGTTAGCGATTCCAGCCCGTCAGCCTGTGCTACTTTTTGTGCTACATAGTCAATCTACAAGCATCGGAAGGATATTCAGGCATTTGCAGCGATAAACTGCTGTAAATTAGGAGAATACATTTTCTATTGAAACCCCTTGCAACGCCGAAAAACGGCCAAAGACACAATCCTAAGTCTGGCGCGTCTGCCAATTTCGCCACCTTGGCTTCTAGAATATTCGCCTGATCGTCGACGACTTACAGGCCGTTCGCAAAATAGTACTCTGCACATGTGTTGTCTTTTGTGCTGCCACGGCACGGAGCAACACAGGGAGCAAACGGAAACACGTGTAGAGTCTCCTACCAGTCTTCGACAGCCGCAAGCGTAAACTGCTGCCGTCTAAGTTGCGCGGTGTAATCGGCGAGACGGAAGAAAATCGTCGCGCGCATCGGGTAATGGGCGGTCGGAGAGGAGGTCTTGCCGATGGAGAACAGGATGCGTCGGTCGAACATTCGTTTTTACTTGGGCGCGACGCGGAGTGCTGATACGAAATCTGCGCGATGCTGTTCAACTCTCTGAGCTTCCTCGTTTTCCTACCGGTAGCGCTGGCAGTCCGGTATGCGCCGGTGGGCTGGCGGACGAAGAAGCTCGCGCTGCTGCTGCTCAGCTATCTTTTCTACGCCGCTTGGTATCCGCCGCACGTCCTGATCCTTTGGGCGTCCACCGTGGTAGACTGGATCGTGGCCGCACGCATCGCCAAAGCGGGGTCGCCGGGGCGCAAACGCTTCCTGCTCGGCGTGAGTCTAGCGGCCAACCTGGGGCTGTTGAGCGTGTTCAAGTATTCTGCTTTCATGGTGACGAACCTCGACCACGCGCTGGCGCAAGCCGGGGTGCCTTATCGTTTTCCGGCCCCCCATCTGCTGCTTCCCATCGGCATCTCCTTCTACACCTTCGAAGCTCTCTCCTACACGATCGACGTTTACCGCGGCAAAATGCAGCCCACGCGGTCCCTGCTGGACTTTGCATTGTTCATCGCCTTTTTCCCTCGCATGGTGGCCGGACCGATCATGCGGGCGGAACTTTTTCTTCCCCAATGTGAGCAGCCTCATCGCATCAAATGGGATGAAACCGGCGAAGGCCTGACACTGCTGTGCTTCGGCCTCTTCGAAAAGGTCGTGCTCGCGGATGGGGTTTTTGCGCCGGTCGCCGACTCGGTTTACGCCGGGGCAACGGCATCCACCACCGATGCCTGGGTCGGCACTCTGGCGTTCGCGTGCCAGATTTTCTTCGATTTTGCAGGCTATTCGACCTGCGCCATCGGAATCGCCAGATGCCTGGGATTCCGGTTGCCGATCAACTTCAACTCGCCCTACGCCGCGCGGAATCTCAGCGATTTCTGGCAACGCTGGCACATCTCGCTTTCGAGCTGGCTACGGGACTACCTCTACATCCCGCTGGGGGGCAGCCGCGTTGGCCCGGGGCGCACCTACGCCAACCTCATGCTGACGATGCTTCTGGGAGGGCTGTGGCATGGCGCGGCCTGGAAGTTTATCACCTGGGGTGGAATTCACGGCTTGCTCTTGGTGGCGCAACGGCTCTGGCAACAATGTTTGCCCGTCTCCAGGTGCCCGGTCTGGGCGGGTGTCCTGCTGACGTTCGTTCTCGTTTGTTTTACCTGGGTGTTTTTCCGGGCGGCCGACATGGCGAGCGCGCTTCGGTTGTGCGGGGAGATGCTCGGCCTGGGCACCACCCGGTTGCCGCAACTCACGCACTTCAACCGGGCGTTCATTGTTACAGCCGCTGCGCTCACGGTGGGAATACAGTGGCGGTTCCGCCATCAGACCATCGAGGCAAGCCTGCTGGCCTTCCGGCCATCGTTGCGCATGGCCATCCTGGCCGCCATGCTTTTGTTGATCATCCTTTGCCCCGGAGAAAACCGTGCCTTCATATACTTCCAATTCTGAACGTCCCTTCCGGGTCATGCTGGCTGCCGCCATCCTGGCCGCGACGCTGGCGACGGGCTGGGACCTCTTCTGGCGACACCGGGGATTCGCGCCTTCCGTCGTTGATGACGTGAACCTCTGGAGCATCTGGCGTCGCCAGGCCGATGCGGATGGCCGGGTGGTGGCACTGGCCGGCTCATCGCGCTTTCTGATGGGCCTGAACCTCGAAACGTTGCGCGAGCGTCTTCTTGGCAAGCACCTCGTCCAGCTTTCGATCAATGGCGGATCGCCGCTGTCCGTGCTCCAAGACCTGGCGGACGACGCCCGGTTCCGGGGGCAGGTGATCTGCGAGGTGCTTCCGCACATGACTTACACGAACACCCTCTGGAGCGAGCCGTGGGGCGGATACCGGAATCTGCCTTGGTCGCAACGGTTCGAGGCTCCGCTGCACGTTTATATCTCCACGAAAACCAACCTTTTTTTGCCCGATCTCACCCTGGCGAACGTGGGTCGGCAACTGGCAAAGTACCGGCGCTTGCCTGCTCCGGGCTTTCTATCTTTCGACCGGGATCGCCAGGGGCGCATGAATTTCGCCCGCGTCGCCCCCTCCGAACTCGTCTTGATGCGAGAATTCATGCGCACCAGCTACGCCACCGCCGGGGTGCCTCTGTCCGGGACGGCTTTCGAGCAACGCGTGGCGGAAATCCGCCGCCTTGCGGAAAAGATTCGTGGGCGGGGCGGACAAGTGTTGTTTCTCCGCATGATCTCGTCGACGCCGGTCCGGGAGGTGGAAAGCGCGCGTTTTCCGGACGCCGCTTACTGGGACGTGTTCCGTCGCACCGTCGGTGTTCCCTGTTTGAACTACGCCGACGATCCGGCACTGAGCCGATTTACCTGCGCCGAAGGAGTGCATCTCGATCAATCTGACGCGCCAGCGTTTACGGCGGCTCTAGCGGACCTTCTCAAACGCCAGGGGTCGTTGCATTGATGAGTTCCCGCCATCCCCGCAGTGGCGGCGTGGGTGCTCCGCTCCCACTTCCCGAAGCAGGCCGTCGAGGACGGGTCAGCTTACGCTGCCTGATTATGCCCGGCGCGTAAACGCCAGGACACGTTCAGATAACCACTCGACCTGCGTTTGCTCCTCGGGCATCACCGAGAGATCGACCGTGATGAAACTCCTTTCGCGCTGAAACCAGGTGATCTGTCGTTTCGCGTAGCGGCGCGTGGCGGTGATGATGTTTTCCTGACACCGGGCCAAAGTTTGCCGACCGGCGAGGTAGTCCTGAACGTCCTGCCATCCGATCATGCGCGACGCCGTGGCTGAAAGCATCTGCGGCGCGACCGCGCGAACTTCCTCGACGAGGCCCCGTGCAAACATTGATGCCACCCTGCATTCGACGCGCGCGTGCAACTCCGCTTTGGACCGGACCAAAAAAACGCCGTTCGGTGCTTGGTCAGACAGCTCCCGTGACCAAAGATCTTGGTGGCTGGAAAACATCTGCCCCGTCAACAAACACACTTCGACGGCGCGGATGAGCCGACGCTTATTGTGCGGGTCGATGGTGTCGGCAGCCAACGGATCGAGCGTTCGGAGGCGAGTCAAGAGGGCGGGAGCCGTGAGCGGTTCCAATTCCGCGCGGGTCGCTGGGTCTGCTTCGGGCAAGGGTGACAGGCCGTGGGTCAGCGCTTTGACATACAATCCCGTCCCGCCGACTACGATCACGGTTTTGCTGCGGAGGGAGATCGCTTGCAGGCAGCGTTGCGCGTCCTCCAAATACTTGGCGACGTTGTAGGTTGCAGCGGGCGAGACGGTCCCGATCAAATGATGCGGCACCTGGCTGCGCTCCGCCAAGCCGGGTTTGGCTGTCAGCAGATCAAAGCCCTGGTACACCTGGAAGGCGTCGGCACCGATAATTTCCGCGCCGCAACGTGCCGCCACTTGCATCGCCAGACTGCTCTTGCCAACGGCGGTCGGACCGACGATGAAAAACGGGGCTGACATTAAAAAAAACCCGGCCTCATCCTTGGACGGGCCGGGTTTGCGAAAGGTCGACGGAGATCGGACTAGGCAGCGAACCGCGGTTCACTGCGACCATCGTGCTGGTCAACGTTCTTGGCGCCGCTGACGACCAGCTTGCGGCTCATGAATTCTTTGTCGTGCAGTTCCAGCACCGCGCGCTTGGCCTCGTCGACGGTCTGCATTTGAACGAACGCGAAACCTTTGGAGCGCTGGGTCTGGCGGTGGCTGACCACCTCGACGGCGACGACTTGGCCCACCCCGTTGAACAATTCCGTCAAGTCGCTCTCCGTGGCATCAAAAGAGAGGTTGCCGACGTACAAACGCGGGCTGGTGACTTCCACGGATTCAGGTTTGCGGCTGATGCGCGCCGGTTCCGACGGGGATTTGGCGCGGCTTTCCGTCCGCTCGGCCGGTGGGCGGCTACCGTTGGAAGGCTCGTCCTTGCGGGCGGCAACGGTAGGTTTCGAGCCGGCAAAGAAGCCGGTGATTTTTTGCCAGAGGGTAGGGGCAGGCGGCTTCCCACCGCTGGCACGACGCTCGGTGTTAGGTCGGCCTGAACGGCCCTCGCCGCGGTTTCTGGATGGGCGGCGCGAGCCTTGGCCGGATCGTGAAGGTTGATAAGACATGTTTGAGGTCAATATGAGATGGTCGAACGCTACGGGTTCGGCAAAGCGCACTCGGGAGAGCGCACGGTTCCTCAGACCTCGAGCCTGCCCTGGGATGCGTGGTACGCAGACGATCAGGCGGGGAGCGGTGGATCTCAGGGAGACTTTGCCGGCGGGGACTGGGGGCCGTGAATCGCCACTTTTGCCCGACCGGCAGGAGATCCTGCCGGAACGGCGCCAGTATCCGGGATGATCCGGCCATCGGGCGGTGTTTCCAGGAGCGGAACGTCACGGCCAAAACCGTGAACACCTCTAAAAACAGATTTTGATGAGCAAGAACCATCCAACGTAACCCATGCGGGCACCCAGTCTGCCGCATCCTTAGCTTATCGACTGCCGATTGGCAAGACGAATCGTGTTGACGGCCCACGGGAAGCATGCCGACAGCAGCTCCCCCGGGAAAAGGTTCGAGATTTCCCGGGAAGCTACGCTTTCAAGGGGCTTTGCCGCAGCAGTTCTTGAACTTCTTGCCGCTGCCGCAAGGACAGGCGTCGTTGCGCCCGACCTTGGGCAATTCCCGCCGATTCGGGATTTCCAGTTGCGGCGGTTCCTCGATCACGGGCACGCTGGAAGCCGGGGCAGGGCGGGGGGAGATGCCGTCCGCGATGGGGTTAAGCAGCGACGACTGGTGAGGCGGACGCGGGGACTGCTGCCCGGTGGTCAGCGTCTCGTGCAAGAGCGTCTGCGGCAAACTGGCGAGGAACTTCTCGAATGCTTGTAGGTTCGACGTGCTGCGGAAGAGGTTGTGAAGGATCTCGAACTTGATGTTCGACATCAGTTCCACAAACATTGAATAAGCCTCGTTCTTGTACTCCACGAGCGGGTCTTTCTGGCCGATACGTTGGAGCTGAATGCCTTCGCGGAGAGCGTCCATCCCGAAGAGGTGTTCCTGCCACAGCCGATCCACGGCGTTCAGGACGATGTAACGCTCCAGGCCCTTGACCGCTTCCGGGTCTTCGTGGCTGGATTTTTCCAAGTAGGCTTTGCGGATCGCATCGACCAGAAACCGGGCGTTTTCCTCGAGGGTCCGTTTTTCCAAACCGGCCTTTTCGGCGGTAAGGCCAACCGGGAAAGTCATGTTGACCCACTGCAACAGCCCTTTGTAGTTCGGCTCCTCGCCGTCGGCTTTGAGATAGTCCTCGACCTTGAGCGGAATCGCCTCGTCGATCACCTCGTCGATCAGGTGGCGGGGATCCTCCGTGTCGAGCGTTTCGTTGCGGTAGCCGTAGACCACCTCGCGCTGTTTGTTCATCACGTCGTCGTACTCCAACGTGTGCTTGCGGCTCATGTAATTGCGCTGCTCGACGCGCTTCTGGGCGTTCTCGACGCTGCGGTCGAGAAACGGATGCTCCAGTTCCTGGCCATCCTCCAGACCGAACTTCTCCATGATGGTAGTCATGCGGTCGGAGGCGCCGAAGTTACGCATCAAGTCATCCTCGAAACTCACGTAGAAACGCGACGCGCCCGGGTCGCCTTGCCGCGCGCAACGGCCACGCAGCTGGCGGTCGATGCGGCGGGATTCGTGGCGTTCCGTCCCGAGGACGTTCAGGCCTCCCAATTCCGAGACGCCCGGGCCAAGTTTGATGTCCGTGCCGCGACCAGCCATGTTTGTGGAGATCGTGACCGTGTCCTTCTGCCCAGCGCGCGCGACGATTTCGGCCTCCTGACGGTGGTACTTGGCATTGAGAACACTGTGCGGGATTTTCTCACGTTTGAGCATCCGGCTGAGCACTTCGGAGGAATCCACGCTGGCCGTGCCGACGAGCACCGGTTGGCCGCGACTGTGGCAATCCTTTACCTCCGCAACCACGGCGTTGTATTTTTCACGGCGGGTCTTGTAGATGCGGTCGTTGCCGTCCGCGCGGCGGATGTTGCGGTTGGTCGGGATGACGATGACATCGAGCTTGTAGATGTCGTGGAACTCGTTGGCCTCGGTTTCCGCCGTGCCGGTCATGCCGCCCAATTTATGATAGAGGCGGAAGTAATTCTGGATCGTGATGGTGGCGAGGGTCTGCGTTTCGCGGTCGATCTGGACACCTTCTTTGGCTTCCACCGCCTGGTGCAAACCATCGCTCCAACGGCGGCCCGACATTTTGCGGCCCGTGTACTGATCGACGATGACCACCTTGTTATCCTCGACGACGTATTCCACGTCCTTCTCGAAGAGGCAGTAAGCGCGCAAAAGTTGGGAGATATTATGGATAC
>CAXSED010000054.1:0-29102 GCA_964236475.1 uncultured Chthoniobacterales bacterium | reverse complement strand
CCAGTCGTTTGAGCATGAGTTTTGACATGGCGATGAGGATCATGGCCTCGCTGTTAACCTCACGCTCTTCGTAATCTTTGACGAGCCTGCGGTTCTGCATTAGCCAAGCAAACGTGCGTTCGATGATCCAACGGTGGGGCTGCACGGCGAAGCCTTTGACGCCTTCTTTGGCACGAACAATTTCCACCCTCAAGCCGCGCTGCGGGAACCACTCCCGCAGTGTCTTGAGCGCGCTCAACCCGGAGTAGGTGGTGTCAGCCCAGAAGTGGCGCAACCAGCCAAAGCGGCAAACGACTTCCGGTAGCAACTCAGCTGCACCGGCTGGATCGCTGACGTTGGCCGGGGTGACGAGCACTCCTAAAATGAGCCCGAGGGTATCGACCACCAGGTGTCGTTTTCGTCCCAGGATCTTCTTGCCCGCATCATAGCCACGGCCTCCTCGGTGGTGAGCACATCTAACGCTCTGCGCGTCGAGTATCGCAGCCCGAGGGGCTTTTTTTACCGCTCCATTGGCGCAGCGCGTCCCGCAAGGCGTCGTGCATCAGGAGCCACCGCCCGTCCTGCCGCCAGCGCATGAAGTAGTAGTACACGATGCGCCAGGGCGGCAGCTCGCCGGGCAGCATGCGCCACGAGCAGCCCGAGCGCATCACGTAAAAGATGGCGTTGAGGATGGCCCGCTTCTCGTAGCGCGGCGGACGGCCCAGCTTGGCAGGACCGGGAACCAAAGGCTCGAGCACTTTCCACTCAGCATCGGTCAAATCACTCGGATAAGGTTCTCGTTCGCGCGTCGGCATCCCCATGCCTGCCACGACCGAAGACCACTGCAACCCCTACTTTTTAGACAGGCTCTTAGCCGGGAAGATGTCGGTGGGGAATGGGGGCTCGGACAGACCGGCCTCGCGGGCGCGCCGTCGGTGCCCGCGCAGGATGATGCGGTAGGCGGCGTCGAAGTAGCCGCTGCGCTTGCGCATGGCGGTGACCTTTGCCTCCGTGGTCCCGCTGGCGCAGTAGGCTGCCTCCAGGTCAGGACGGACGGCAAGCTGGGCGAGAAAGAGCGGGACCCAGTGGCGCGGAGCGCGAGGCCCGGGAGTGATCGGTTCTTGGTGCACGAGCACTCCGCGTTTCGGAAAGTGCCGACGATGTCAAGCTTCCGGTTCTGTAGAGCGAAAGCGGATCTTGGTGAGAAAGTTGCGGATCTGACGGGCAGGATCGGATGAAAGATTTTTCTTAAAGTGGGTTTGACAGATTGCCCACGTCTGACTTGGATAGGGGCCCGTGATGTCGTCAGATGTTTTTCACGGGGGCTTTCCGTCTGAAGGGATGGCCTGGTCAATCTTTACAACTGGGCAGTCGTCGCTCGGCACCAATCTCAGCCAACGGAGGGCGCGATGAAATCGCCATATCACGGCGGAAAGGGGCGGATAAATGCGACAGTCAAAGCCTACCGGCGCCAGGTTCACCATCACGCGTGGCTGCACGGTGCCGCGACGGTTTTAGCGACGGCTCTCGTAATCTGGGGTTGGCACCGGTTGAGTCTGGCCATTGAGAGCACCTTCAGCTTGGTCGTTGTGCTGGAGGTTGGCTGCTTTCTCTACCTCTCGTGGGAATGGTGGACGGGAAAGGGGCAGCACTATGGTCCCAGAAAGCAGCACATCCTAGAAGTCTTTCTAGACCTACCAAAATACGAGGGTCCGCACAAATCCGCCGGTATCACCAGTCCTTACCGTATTCGAAGATTACACACTAAGAAAGACCTCGGAGGCCGCGATGTGCCGGTCGAAGAGGACATGGAAGCTTTTGTCGATCTCTCCCACCACGAACTCGGCGAAGCCAACCCCGACCTGGGAAAGCAGGAGCGGCGATCACTCTATCTGCGTTGGTGGATGTGCAACCCAGACACATTTTTGCTCCTTGATAAAAATTTGGGCGATGGAACTCACCAGATTATCGCCGTGTCCATCGTGCTGCCGCTATCCGAGGATGGTCACCATGGCCTCCGAGGCGGGGAGGTGGGGGTCCTTGACCTTCGAGGGCATGACATTGTGCGGTCAGGCGCCAAGACAAAACACGTTCTGATTGACACTTGGATCGTGCATCCGAGATTCCGCGGATCTTTGAGCCGTTACGAAGCAGCCTTGGTCATGAAGCACATAGCCTTGTTCTGGAACCCTCGTCGGCAAAGAGAAATCACCATCCTCATCGAGCCGGACGTTCGTTCCATACGAAACCTCGCGCGGTCGAGCGGGTTCGACGGCACAAGACGAACGGCCAGCGGTTCACAGCTTTTCACCTATCATTATCCGCACGACTACGCAGGACCCCACATGGAGGGAATTTACCGGGCATTCGCCGATAAGGTGCAGGAGTGCCAGAGCTGGCAAATGTAGCGAGCGCAACTCGGGATTTGCGGCACCGTGCGGATTATCGACGTGCCGCTGGCAAGATTGAACCCTTCAAAGCAGTTTGGCCGGGTGCGCGGCGCGGGCAGCCTCGACTGTGGGCTCATCAACCTTGGCGACGTGGAGCGCGCGGCCGTGGCCCTGGCTACTCAGCGTGGCGAGGTACGGCGGCAGCCATTCGAGGATCGGGCGGGCGGCGCAGGCGGTGGAAGGGTCGGGTTGCACCCGACTGCACGTTTAGGAAAGCGCGGCGCGAGTCAAGAATGAAACGTGGTCTTGTGGCGTGCACCAAATCTGCCCTAGAGTGCATTCACTATGGCAGGGTATGAACGCTTGTTTGACGGCGGTGAGCTATATCTCCACTTTCGGTGGCGATTGCAACACGCCGATAATCTCTTGCGGGCCATTCCTCAGGAGCAATTCTTAAATGCTCGGCCCGATGAAATCGTTGATCATCTAGTCAGCCAAATTGCATTGGAACCCTTAACGCTTCGCCTGGACGAATCGCTCATGAATCCACTCGAAACGGTCATGGATATGAGTCAGTCGGCGTCTTATAATCCACATGGAAGGATCGGCTCATTCAATGTCAACGCGATCAAAGTCGTAATTAGGGTACCGTTTACTGGCCATCGTGCTTTGTGGTTTTTGAAACCCAGCACGGCTCCGTGGGATCGCGCATCGGCATTCTTGCTTGGAAAAGAATCCGATGCAGGCTTTTTGGAACTACAAGCAGAACAACCTGCGGATGCACCCCCTCAAAACTTTCTGACTTGGAAAGAGCGAGAGCTGGGAATCATCCGGCGGTATCTAGAGTATCAGCGTGAAGAAATCGGACCGTTCAATAATAACCTCCCTTCCCAGATGCAAAAGGCTGTCTCCGAAAGACGAGAGCGTCTCCAGCGCACAGAAGGTTTGCAAGCCATGCTTGGCATTCCTTTACGGCGCAACCCTGATGCTCCCTCAGTAACGCCAGTGCAAATGACGCGTCGTATGGTGCGCCCTCTACCGCCACCACCCAAGTCAGGCTTTCAGGCAGAGCCAGGAATCGAGGAGGGAGACTACCTGCACATTCTCAGCGTTATCCGGCATGAGGGCCGTACCTACGAGACAAAACCCGCGACTTTTGCTATCCACGATGAGGAAGGACTGCGTGATGTTCTTCTCGCTCACCTAAACGGGCATTATCAGGGAGAAGCAACCAGCGAAACCTTCCGGGGCAAAGGCAAAACCGACATTTGCATCGAGGACGGCAGTAGGGCGGCCTTTATCGCGGAGTGCAAGGTCTGGAAGGGCCAGAAGGAATTTCTGGAAGCAATTGATCAGCTGCTCGGCTATCTCACTTGGCGGGACTGCAAAACAGCGCTTGTGGTGTTCAACAAGCACAACGCCAAATTCAGCGGAATCCTCGACACAGTGCCAGAAACCTTTGCGACACACCCGCTGCATAGGGCCACAACGAATGTAAACCAACGCGGCGAATGGCAATTTCAAATGACTTCCGCTGAAGACGAGGGCAGGCAGCTTCGCGTGCATGTCTTCGTCTTCGATCTTTACGTGAAGTAAAAGCTTCGTAAGGCACTGGCTCCTTTAGGCAGTTCTTCCACAGCAGCGCTTCCACTTTTGCCCACTCCCACAGAGGCATTTGTCGTTTCTGCCAACTTTGATTCCCTGCTCTTGTTGATACTTCCGTACTTCGATGTGTCGCGCTTCGCGCATACCCCAGTCGACCGCTTGGTTCAAAATGGGCATTGGATCATCATGTGTGATGACGAACCGGTACGCGTTCCATAGGCACATGAGGTTGAAAACGTCAGGACCGCCTCGCAGGGGATAATATTGATCCCCGCGAGGGCGTTGCAGTTACTTTGTGAATTCGCGCGGCCTAACCCATCGCTCCAGCGGACGGCCAGGAAAGCCCGGCTTTTTGTCTTGCGCCAGAGTGGCCGTCGCTAAGCTTGGGTCGTTAGGCGGTGCTACGCGTTTTCTTCGCATGAACGTATCCATTGCACCGATCTGCACGTCGGTATTCGGCACCAAGGCGATGAAGGTGGCTTTCAGAAACCCCTGTAGGAAATGGAAACCAAGGCTTGTAGCGGAACTCCAAAGCTGAAAGGCCACAAAAAACGGCCCAAACGCACGAATTAGAATGATGCGTGCCTGATGGGAACCGCGTCAGATCGCTGGTGGGCGAGGGTATAGGGCATTCCAACTCGCTATGTAACGTTCCTCCTCGGCGAGGTAAGTTTCAAGTTTCGTGCAGATTGCCGCGTCCAACGGATCGGCGTTCCTGGCCTTATCCAACTCGAAGCGCAGCAATTTTACCTTAGCCTCGGCATACTCCCGCGCAAAGTTCCGCCGTTTTACCGTTGCCTCGGCCTCAGCCACCAGGTCGGCAGAGCGACGTACCCTGGCCGTTTCCGATCCGGTATTAGACGTGCCTCGTATCTGGGCAATGGTGTCTCTCAGACTGAGCAACGGTAATGGCGCGTATGGCTGCTCCTCGGGAACTGGCGCGGTCGGCTGCGTGGAAACAACTGGCGCGCTCGGCTGCGTAGCAGTACGGGGCAGCAGGGTGAGTTCCAGAGCGACTATGGCTCGCGCCTTTTTTATTTCTTTATACGAAAAAGAGATATCTGTGTGCTGCTCCATTTGCTTGATGGAACTATCCAGCACCCGCGCCCGGAAGTGGCTGTATTTGAGGTATTCGGTTTTTTTGATGCCCAATGTTTTTCGGAGATCATCCAGGCGAACGGTGAATGGCCGATGGCAACCCTTCTCGTCCACGTTGCCCTGCCAGCTTTTCACCAACTCGTAAAATCGAAAGGCGTAGCAACTCGTGAGGCGCATCGCGTGAACCAGGTCATACCGGCAGAAGTTGCGATGCAGATCAAATATCCACGGCGCAAGCATTTCGCTGAACTCCATCTGAAAGACGCCCGTGCCAGAGTTTAACTTGGCAGCCGCGACGAGCGTGGCTTCTAGCCACTCACGACGTTTAGCGGGTTTTTGACGATTATCGTCGAGAGGGATGGAAACTCTCGCGCCGACCAACTCCCGCGCGACCGCGCGGAGATCGGCGTGAAGACTGTGGGATGAACTTTCCAGCAGGTCTGAGTAGTCTTGGGTTGAGAAGGAGACGATGCGGCTATCGTGTACCTTACCGGGTCTAGATTTCGCTACCCCCAAAGCGAAAACTCGTAGCCCGTGAATGCTCAGATGGGTACGGGCGTCGATCAGGCGGTTGTGTTTGTAAACCTCAATCCGTCCTTCTTCGATTTCGGCAGATCGTTCATCCATGGGCCACAGATTATCATAATATGTGGCATTTGGCACGCGTATTCCCAATGCAAAACCGTTTTTTGTGGCCTTTAAAACCGCTTTTTGTGGCCTTTGGGCCGCTTTTTGTGGCCTTCCATGTCGGGTAACCGGACAAAACCCAAAGAGGGTTCTAGGGGGAGGGAGGCGCTTCGCAGCCTCCCTCCCCCTAGAACCTAGAAAAAGCGCGCACGCGCGCAGAGAGCTTGATTGAGTCACCTACTGAGTCGGAATTTGCGGGAAACTCGCTCCTTTAGCCACAGAGCGGATTAAAACGATGGTGCGGCAGTGCGGTAGCTGCGCCGAATATACAATGAGTCCCCTGTAACACAGAGGCAGACTGAGGCGGCATCCTGCCGCAATGAGGACGACCAAGCTGCGCTTGCACCACGCTCCACGTCTGAACCCAAAATGCCGCTAGTGTCGTCGGCATCAACGTAAATCGGCTCTTAAACTCGCTTCGCTCGCCGCCGCTACGCGTCGGACTTTACGCCGATTTGCTTATGACCCCGCCGTCCCTGCGCTGGCGGACGGTAAGGATGGAAAGGGCACTTCGTAGCCCTTCCCTTACGGGAATTGGCTCGGAGACGGTGCCCGCACGGTTCTTCTAGGCGCCATGCTAACCCCTCACTTTCGCCAGGGCTGGGCAGAAGCCTCAAAATTGAGGGGGCGACGCTCGTTCATCGCAGCCCGATCACCCTCGGCAACCGCCTCCGCCTCGTGGACGAACTTGCCCGCTTGCGTGGTGCCGTACCAGCGGTAGCCGGGGTAGTGGTAAACTTTGCTGCGCGTGTTTACTCATACGATGCCTGGGCCAGCCACAGGCGGTGCCGTCCGCGTGTAACCGGCGTGCTGTGGTGGGACATCACCGCCGCTGCTGCTCGGGGGAATCTGCGCAGTCGGGACGTTGGCGGCTTTAGCTACCGAGGGTTGAATGGGTGAACGGACGATCAGCAGCCAAGCGACCAAGCTGCCGACAATGATCAGCGCGACAGTGGCGAGCCAAAGGTTCCAGAGACGGCGCTCCCGCACGGTGGCAAAGCGGGTGCCGTCGAAAGCACGGAAAGGCAGGTCGGGGGACGACATGGGCTTTGTTTTAGCACACGGCCTGTGTTCCCGGCCAAACCGATTTCTCGGACATGAAGTTGCTTCCCCACCTGCCGCTCCTGGCTGCCTGCCTGTTTTCGCTCGCCATCTCCGCCAGCGCGCAGGACCCCGC
This sequence comes from uncultured Chthoniobacterales bacterium, assembly GCA_964236475.1. Taxonomy (GTDB): domain Bacteria; phylum Verrucomicrobiota; class Verrucomicrobiia; order Chthoniobacterales; family SZAS-18; genus CAHJWO01. The sequence continues at coordinate 22,166 of CAXSED010000054.1, read as the reverse complement.
CGCCAAGGCCCCGATCCTGCCCGATCCGAAGCTGACGCCCGGCGATGTGCTCGACGTGGGCCTCGCTGACATTCAAGAGAGAGGCTACTCGGCCAAGGTCCGTAACGTGCCGGTGTCCGTGAAGCGCGAGGTGTACGCCTCTTACGGCATCGAGCACTGGAACAAAGGCGAATACGAGGTGGATCACTTGATCTCGCTTTCCCTGGGCGGTTCCAATTCCAAGAAAAACCTGTGGCCCGAGAGTTACCTGACGGAGCCGTGGAACGCCCGCACCAAGGACGCCCTGGAGTTCCGGCTGCTGGCCCTCGTGCGCGCCGGGAAGGTCGATTTGCACACTGCCCAGCAGGAGATGGCCCATGACTGGATCGCCGCCTACAAGAAGTACGTTAGCCCAGAGCCGCTGTCGCAGAAGGGCGAAGGCAAAAAGCGCGTGGCGGGTACCCCCGGCGTGCCGGACACGAAACCGGATCGGGACGGAGAGCCTGATACGGAAACCGAGTCGGAACGCCCTTCTTCCAATTCATCGGCCAATGCGGCCGCCAATCCCGTTGGGGATCACGCCGGACAGGTGTGGGTGAACACGAAAAGCGGTGTGATCTGGAAACCGGGCACCCGCTACTACGGCAAAACCGCGAAGGGCAAGTACATGAGCGAGGCCGATGCCATCGCCGCTGGCTATCACGAAGCGAAGTAACCTCTGATTCTCCCAATCTATGCACTCCAACCAGAAGCTCACCAAGATCATCGCTGGGCGCACCATCAGCGGGAGCAGCCAAGCGGACGGCCTGCTGACCCTCACCTTGGATGACGGCTCGATCATGAAGATCAAGGTCGCGCCCTCGAACACGAACAGCGCAGCCACCGGCGGCAAGATCCTCAAAGTTCGTCAGGGCGGCACCGAGCTAGACCTCGACCTGGAAGGCGGCACCACCTTCAAGATCATCACCGCCGAGGAAACGTCCTCGGTGATGCTGCGGGACAAAGCGGGCGGCTTCGTGTATTCCGACTAGGGATGCCAGTACGAGACGCGCGCCGCTTCTCTCGGGCGGTAACCCGCCTCCTGCTTCAAGGGTGGATCGTTTTGCCTTGGGCGTTGTTCGCTTGGCTCGGGATGGTGATCGCCTGCCACCGCTGGATGGGTTTCGAGTTGGTCTTAAGTCTGGGAACCTCCGCCGCGAGCGCGGTGGTTGGCTGGAAGGTGGTCACCCGGTTGGGCCGACGATCATACGACATCGAACTCGCTGATCTGCTGTCGGTAGCAGAAGATTCTCCGGCGTGGGATTTGTTTCCGCACCCGGTGCAGAGGATCAAAGGCGAGCACACGACACACTGCCAGCGCGTGTGGGGGATCACGCCGCGCACGAGCGGATGGGCAACTTTCCGGTGCGCCTGGCGTCAGGATGCTGCCATGATGTTCGGATGCTTCGTCCTGTGCCTGCATCCCTGGTGGCTAGGATGCTAAAGCGAGCACCCTGTCGCCGCAAAGCAGGCCGCGCTTTTCCCTCGACGGGGCATGGATATTGCCCTACACCGGCTCACATGGACGATTTGCCGAGTGCTGCAAAAATCCTCAAGTCACTCATCGCCCCGGCGCGGCACAGTGATGGTCCCACGCTCTACCTGATCTGCCAGATGGACAATGAGCGCGGCTGCGCCATCTACGAGCAACTGCCCGACGGCAAGTGCCTAGTGTGGCCGGAGCAAATTGCCCAGGGCGTGCAACAGGCCGAAGGCATGATCTATCAGCGAGCACTTCGGCAAGATTGATCTATCGCTTTGAAAACTTGCTGATGTCGGCCCCATGCAGAACTTTTTGCCCAAGGTAAGCAAGCGAAAGTCAGCGGATCGACTCCTTGGAAGTGAGGATGTCTTCTGGCATCCGGCTTGCCTCTATTTGGTGAGTAAAGCAGCGGTGGCGTGCACGTTGCGGTGACGGCGGTACTCGGCCACGAGGTCGAGCGAAGAACCATCTGGCAACCAAGCCGTGCCGGTCGTCTCCAGACAGATCCTGGGTTCTCCGTCGCGTTCCAGAAACCAGAACCGGTAGGCAGGCTGTTGGAGCACATCCCCAGGAATGGCGGTCCGCAGCCGCGCCTGGGCGTCGGGAAATCGGGCAAAGAGTTTGTCTCGCACTCCCCCGCCCCAGCCGGAGGTGTCAAGAAAGCCGTTGACGCAGCGCCACGTCCATCCGTCAAAGATCGTCTGCTTGCAGCACGCGGCGATGATCCGGTAAGTCAGCGAAGCTGGAGTGCCCGCAGGCAGCGGAACTGGCACGGCCAGGTGCAAGTAACGGCACCATTCGTCCAGGATTGAGCGCGGGTTCTCCCCCGCCGCCAAGCGCCGCCACACGTCCATCGTCACCGACTCGCCAGGGTGGCCATCGAGCCAGCCCCAAATGTGCAAACTGCCATTTCGGTTCAGGTCGGAGACGTGATTTGCGCCATCGAGAACGGCCAAGCAGTCGTACATGCCTCCCCCTGGATGGGTCTCCATCACCCGTAGCCGCTGCGGAGCGCGGCGGACCAGCTCGGAAACGAGTGCCCAGGAAGCGACCTCGATCCCGGCGGTACCCAAACTGGGAGCAGACGGCGAATCTTCACGTTCGGGGGTGGTCATGGTGACAATGCTATAGCACACGGCGTGTCGTGGCATTGGCACCGATTCTTCTCACCCGCCAGGCAGCTTTGGTCGCCTGCTGCGCGCCGATGAACGCGCGTTCTACTCCTTACTGCAAGTGGGCGGGCGGCAGGTCCGAGAGCCGTGTGGTGTAACGTGGCGAGAGTCGTCCCTGGCGCATCTTCCAGGGCTGGCGGGTGCCCATCGTGGCCGGGCGCACCGTGCCGCGCCCGTACCACAGGTTGAGCTGGTCGGCTGCTGCCATGAGCCGCTGGTGCTTGGCTACGGTTTCCCGGTCCACGGGGCGGAAAAGACTTTCCTGCCGCTCTTCGTCGGGCACGAGGCCCAAACACAGGATGCCCGCCTTCGTGTACTGGTAGCCTTCGCGGTAGATGCGCTCCAGCACGCGCACCGCCTCGCCGATCAGCTCCGGGGTGAACGCCGTGGGCACCAGCAGCTCATGCCCCGCCATGGGAAAATACTGTGGCCGCTCGGGCCGGTGCCGGTTCGTGTGCAAGAACACCTGGATGGCTGAGGCAGCACTCCGTTGGCGGCGCAGCTTCTCGCCCGCGCGCGTGACGTGGGTAGCCACGGCCTCGCGCAGCTCATCGAAGTCTTCCACGGGACGACCGAAGGAGCGCGAGCAGCACAGGTTCTGCCGGGGTGGTGCCACCGATTCCAGGGCCAGGCAGGAGACGCCCTGGAGTTCGAGCGCCGTGCGTTCGGTCACGACCCCGAACCTCTGGCGCAGCAGCGTGGGCTTGGCGCGAGCGAGCTGGCCCGCCGTGCGTATGCCAAGCTCGGCCAGGCGGCGCTCCAGCCGACCGGCTACACCCCACAACTCGGCGACCGGCCACGCTTCGAGCAACGCCTGACCCTCCGGGGTTGTGTGGTCGAGCACGCACACCCCGCCCGTGCGCTTGGCCTGCCGGTTGGCCACTTTGGCGAGCGTCTTGGTGGCCCCGACCCCTACACCCACGGGGAGGCCCGTCCAGCGCAGCACCCGCTCGCGCAGTTCCACGCCCAGGGCCTGGAGTTGGTCGCCTGTCCAGTCCTCGACTTCCAGGAACGCCTCGTCGATGGAGTACACCTCGATGGCGGAGGTGAACCCGGCCAGGATTTCCATGACCCGGCGGCTCATGTCACCGTACAGCGCGTAGTTGGAAGAAAATACTTCCACGCCCCAGTCCCGGAAGCGGTCACGCCACTGGAACTCGGGTGCGCCCATGGGAATACCCAGGGCTTTGGCCTCGGGCGTGCGGGCGATCACGCAGCCATCATTGTTGGAGAGCACGACCACGGGCAGCGTGTCCAGACGCGGCTGGAACACCCGTTCGCACGAGCAGTAGAAGCTGTTGCAATCGACGTGGGCGAAGCGCATCTCGTTAGTCGGCCTTTCGGTGGTTGGCGCGGCGAAACTGCGTGACCTTGCCCGTGACTACACCCCAGACGGTGAAGTCGCGCTCGCTCCCGATCTCGACCGGGGCGAAGTCGCCGTTTGCAGGATCGAGGAAGACGCGCCGCCCCTCGATCCGCAGCCGCTTGACGTTGAATTCGCCATCCAGCTTGGCGACCACAATGTCGCCGTGGCAGGCGGTTTCCGCGCGGTCCACGATCAGGATGTCGCCGTGGCAGATGTGCGCCTCGCGCATGCTCTCCCCGGCCACGCGCACCATGAAGGTGGCGGGCGGGTTGCGAACGAGCAGTTCGTTGAGATCGAAGACGCCCTCAAGATGATCATCGGCAGGCGAAGGAAAGCCCGCGCAAACCTCCGAGCTGACCATCGGCAGCGGCACGCGCAGGCGCGGGAATGGAGCGGCCGAGAAGATTTGGAGGAACATGGGAGAGCGTCAGTTCTGCATGAATGTGAAGCGTTTTCACATTCATGCAGCGCGATGTCAAGACTTTCCATCGAAGCCGGAAACGTGGTCTTGGGAATTCACCCGCCTATTTACCGTGGCTTGAGCGTGAGGTCGGTGTAGCCTGGCGCCGTGTTTCCGTCCCCTCACCAGTCGAATGCCGATTGTTCCAAGTTTCGGTAGCTCCCGACCTTCTGAGCCAAGGCCTCGAACTTGGCGAGGAAAGGGTGCAGCGGTATGTACTGTCCGCATTCTACTCGCAGGAGCACCGTGTCCGCGCAAACCGGGTGGGGAAGCGCGTCACCGGGATCGACCAGCGGTTCCCGAAGGTGGAACATGGCGTTCGGGCGGTACTTCAGGCTGGCCGTGTGTTGTTTCACCGCCGACCTTTGGATGGACTCAACCATTCCTGCGAACGAAGCCTGGGTGATACACTGTTCCCCCGCCTCCGTCTCAATGTGCGGGTGTTCGGGGTGAAAACGGCCAAAGTAGAGGTCAACCAAAGTCTTGTCTTTGCGAGGCGCTCGCTCTCCAAAGTCTTGCAATTGGTGCCAAGGATCAAGGTTAACCCAGACCAGATGGTTCCTGTACCAGCCCCCGGCAATACGGAGCACCCAGTTCAGTTCAAGCGTGATGTGTTCCCCCCGCTCCGCCCGTTCCTGCGCTTGGCGGGCGTTCTGTTGCGCGCGCGCCTCCCCTAGCTGTTTTCGAGCGAGGGCTGACATCCCGTCGGCCCTCGAAGGTGTGGCGCATTCGGCAGGGTCAATCCCCCGGCTCAGGTGAGCACCGATTCCAAGGTCGCTTAGGGACTGCACGAGGGCGAGTATCTCGGCCAAGCCGTCCACGTCGAAAAACTCGGTGTGCCCGGCGTCATTGCGGCCAGGATACCGACGCCATTTCTTGAATCGTTTCTTTAGATGCCCCTCTAAGAATTTGATGTCCCGCTCATTACCAACCAGCCGGGCAGAGCGGTACAAATCGAATTCTTCCCAGACCTTGCTGTGCTGGCGGTACCGGTTTGGTAGGTGGTCAGTGATCCCCATTTTGAAGAGACCCGCCTGATCCCCGGTGCTGGCCGCACAAACTAGAAAGTACAGATAATGCGTGGGTTGCTCAGCTTCGGGGTACTCCGGCCGCCGCGCGCCGCCGTCGCTCTCTTGGGAGCTGGTAGCCGGTGCCGGGGCGTTCCCCTCCAAACCAATGCCGTCTGTCGAATCAGCTTGGGGAATAACCGTGGTGGACGCCAACATGATCGGGCACTAGTCAGAGGATGGCTTCACCGAAGGGAGGAGGCACTCGCGCCTCTGCGCCGACGCCACCGCGCCACGCCAGAGAGGAGGATGGCCGAGGCGGCCAACAACGCCCAAACAGAAGGCTCGGGCACATCGGAGATGGCCAGAGAGGTCGGACCGCTCAGACCGGAAACGAAGGTCGGGTTCATCACCGCGCCGGTCGTCGCGTTGTACTCACTAACCGTGTTGGAGGTGAAGTCCGCAACGTAGAGAATGTTGCCCGAGACCAACAGAGAGGTCAGCGTGTCTGATGTCCTGATGAAAGTGGTGTTGATAGCTCCCCCGGTGGTGGCGTTGTACAGGCCAATCCCACCGCTGCGGGTGACGTAAAGGTTATTGCCCGCGAGCGCCATGTCCGTGCCCGCGATCAAGCCGCTGTTGGAAATGAACGGGGATTGCACGACCGCGCCCGTCGTCGCGTTATACAAATCCACCGACTGGTTGAGAACGTCCTGGAGGTAGAGGTTGTTCCCGGCGAGCGCCAGTTGATCCGAGACAGGTACGCCGGTGACAAACGAGGCGTTGATGGCGGCTCCGGTGGTGGCGTTGTACAGGCCAGTTTTGCCGTTCTGAACGTAAAGGTTGTTGCCGGAAACTGCCAAGCCATAGGTGCCGTTTAACCCCGTGACGAAGGAGGCGTTGCTGACCACGCCGGTGGTTGCGTCGTACTTGCCCACGGTGTTGCCGTTGGCCGTCGTCACATAAAGCGAATTGGCGGCAACCGCCAGTCCGTAAGGACCGCCGTTCGGACCGCTCAGCCCAGTGATCAGCGAAGCATTGATGGCTGCGCCGTTGTTCGCGTTGTATGCACCCACGGTGTCGCCCGTCGCGTTGGCAACGAAGAGGGTTTGTGCATCCGCGCGAACGGAACAACACACGGTGGTAATCGCGGTGAGCAAGCCAGCGAGGAAAAGTGGACGCGGACGGGTGATCATGGGTAAGCGTTGCGAGGTGGACAGAAGGATGATTTCAGTTCCTAAAATCTAGAGGATTAAACGCTTATTATCAACAAATTTTAATTCGAATCAGGATATTTGAGATGCTGCCTTCACTTTGGTGCGGTGCCTTCCGGTGTTCGCAAGAGCCTTTACACTTCCGATTACAACGCTTTCCTGGCGCTCCTGCGCGCCGTGCGCCAAGATGCTGGCCTCACTCAAATCGAACTAGCCGAGCGATTGCAAACGACCCAGAACTACGTTTCCAAGAGCGAAAGTGGTGAGCGGCGCGTGGACGCCTTGGAATGGCTGCGCTGGTTGGCGGCCAGTGGGGCGGACCCCGTGACCTTTTTGGTGCGCTGGAACCGCCAACTCGATCCGCCCGTCGCCTTGTCGTTGCCTGGAACCCACACGTCTGCCCAGTGTGACGCAGAACCACAGTCAGCCGGGGAATGAAGGTGTCATGCTGGGCGAGCGTCAGCAGGCTAGGCTGATGTAGTGCCGTTTACACCGCACAGCGCAACACGTTCGGTGAAGAACAGACTGAATGAGGTGCCGTCAAGTTTCAGCGTCATTGGCAAACGGTGAAAGTATGAAAATCATACTTTCACACTTGATTTCGTTTTTTGCCTTGTTAAGATGTCCGGGAAACCGTGACCCATTTATAGCTTTGTGCTCCGACCCCAAATGACCTTTATAAGCCCTTCGGGAACCGCATAACATATGAAAGTATGAAGATATGTTTTTTCAACCAAAAGGGTGGTGTCGGGAAAACGAGTATCGCCATTCTGGTCGGGTCCGCTTTGGCGGCGGCGGGACGCTGCGTATTTTACGAAGATCACGACCCACAGCAGACACTCTCTTGGTGGTGCAAGAATATCGGGCATGCTCCGCTGGTTGGAGACGCCGCCCCGCGGCCGCCAGACATCATCATCGCCGATACGCCTGGCTCACTCGGAGCAGGTTTCCGAGCGGGGTTGGCGAACGCGGATCGTGTCGTCTTGGTCAGTGAGTTGGCAATCGCATCCTTCCATGCTTCGGCTCGTGCCCTGACGGAAGTGCCCATCGAGTTGAGGTCGAAAGTGAGCGTGGTTTTCAATCGAGTTCGTGCCCAGACCGTTTCGGGTCGCCAAGACCCGAAGGAGATTGCTCGCCAACTCGGTGTGCGCGCCATTGAGCCAGCAGTGCCTCTTCGCAGTGCCTATGAGCAAGTCATGGCACTTGGCTGGAACGCCGCCAGCCCCGCTGAACGCGAAATTATCTTCATGGTCGCGATTGACATTATGAAGATATGAAAGTGTGAAGATATGAAAGTGTGAACCCGACGGATCAAAGAATGGATTCAGAAATATCCGCCGAGCTTGATACGCTCTCCGCGTAGTTTTTTGGATGCGACCGAACCGAATGCAATCCTGATCCTGCTATGCCCAAGATTGGATCAAGGCCAGCGAAGATCAAAACAACCCATTATGACGAAAACTTCTCCTCGCAAGGCGAAAGCCTCGTCGGCCGCCGATGCCTTGGCCGCAGCAACAACCTTGGCTCTCGCCGGAACGAAGACACTTAGTACCGGCTCCACACCAGTTATTTCGTCCGGTGTGGCTATCCCCGATGAAGCTGGGAAGGTGTCTGGCTTGATACGCGCCACGATCACGCTACGGGAGGAGGACGAAGCGGTTCTTAATCGCATCGAGGACTACCTTCGCGTCCACGACCGCCGTACCCGACTGCCACGGGCAATGCTAATTCAAATAGCCGTCCGCAGCGTACGGATCGGGCCAGAACTGCTTGAGATCGCTCAAGCGGTGAAAGCGCAGGACGCACGCGGTCGAAAGAAAATAATTGTTTAATAAAGTATGAAGGTAATACTTTCATTTGTTTTCGTTGTGGTTGCTTTGAAAACTCGTGCCGCGACAGGAGTTATCTGATATCACCACTGACATCGTGGGCAAACTCCAAAAGAAGCCTGGGTCAGCGGATCATCAATCTGAGCTTTTCGGATCGTGGTACGTCGGAGCAGGGGAAAGCGAGAAATCGCGTTCGCTCGCCATCTGGGACATTATCCCCTGGCGTGTTCTTACCTCCAACCGCACCAGTACGCTTCCGAAAGTAATGGTCTTTGAGGGTGTCCGACTCGATGAGGCGCGGGAAGCTACTGTCCACCTAACACCAGCGATCCTGCCAGGGGAGGGGGATGGTCCACCGAGGGTGATTTTCCCCGGTGCGCGTGAGGAGTTGGTGGAGCGTGCGTTGAGGAAACTAGCCGTGTCGCGCTTGGCGGCCAGTGGTCCGCAGCCCGATCCGATGGGTGATAACATGGCGGTCAGTATTACGTTCTCCATTCACCAACTCCGTCGCGAACTGGAGGAAAACGGGCACGGGTTCAAGTTCGCGGATATTCGGGAAGCCCTCGACGTAATGCATCTGGCGAATGTCCGAGTCGAGTGCCCGGCGGATTCGCTTGTGCATCGCGCCAGCGGTCCTGTCTTGGGCAATTTGCAGTCGATCTGTGATCCAGACGACACAGACGGAAAACGTTCGGTGTACCGGGCGACTTTCCACCCAATCGCCTCGGCTGCCATTCTCAAAGAGTTGTATTTTCCAATCAATTACACCCGGATGATGACGCTTTCGCGGCCTCTGGCGCGCTGGATTGTCAGTCTCCTTAACGTCCGGTTTCGGTACGCCACTCGGGGTGTTGGAAGATCGAAACGTAGCTTCCGCCTGACTCTGAAACGAGTGATGACCGACTCAGGAATGCAGCCGGAACCTAGGCTTACGAACAACATCGACCGGGTAAGAGAAGCCATCAAAGAACTTCAAGGCAAAGGATTTCTGGAAAGATGGGTGCCGATGAAAGAAATCGAGACAATCAGGCGTGAAGGCACGTCTGGAAGACCAAAAATCGTTGACGGCGAATGGGAGCTGTACCCAAGCGAACTGTTCGCAAAAGAGATCATCCAAGGAAACCAAGAACGGAAAGCAGTGAGGGAACTACAGGGGTAACGAAGAGAGAAAGGGTAGAAGGCTTGGGGGTAATGGAGAGAGAAAGCCTACTTGGGCAGGGGCAATAAAGAGAAGAAATGCCTAGGGAACTGCCAGCCCCATTCATCAGAGGGGGTAATGAAGAGAGAAAGAGCGCCCAAAGGAAGGCTACAGGGGCAATGAGGAGAGAAAGGCCAGGGTAATGAAGAGAGAAACCCCAAGGTAATGAAGAGAGAAAGAAAAGAAATCGTAATTCACAACTGCCTAAGGATCAATGTTTTATGTCTCGCCTGTTATACGCTTAACCAAATGTTTTAACCCTACTCTTAGCCACTTAGCCAACCAGAGAGAAACAATGGGCGGCTGCCGCCGCAGTAAACGGTCGCCTATTGCTCCGCAAGCTCCGCACCAGCGTAGAAAAATTCAGCGGCTTCGCCACACCTTTCACAATGCCTCCGGCGGCCCGGCTACGCGCCGGGACTGCGGCAACGGGGAGAAAGGAGTTAAGTGGCGACCACGGGATCGGAACAACCGGCAGTCTCCCCAAGACAAACCTGGAAAAGCCCGGATTCCCCACCCGAGGGGGGCATTTGCCAGCGGGAGTTGTTTGCCGAGAGGCCAAGCATTGACCGACAAGCGAGACTTGTGTACTAGCCGTGAAAGGGAAAGGCCACTATGCCATATTGATCCTCGACGAGTCGCTAGATTTCATGGGGCACAACGGCTCTCCGAGCCGTTGCCGAATCCGGCTATTTTTGCCTCCTTCTGAGGCAAAAGAAATCGGCTATGTCGTGTTGCTAACCGACGATCAACAGGCTTGAGGAACTTCGATGACGAACGCGGCGGAACAACTCGCGGCGATCTTGGTGGGTTGCTACCACATCCCCGAAAACCGCGTGACGTGGATCGAGCACTACGACTACCGGCATTTGCCGGAAGGACACGATGGGAGCGGCCACGAGCATTGTTTCGCACGGGTGTGCTTCTCCGTGCCGATGGAGGCAGGAGCGAAGTTCGACTTCATCCACGGCACGTCACTGGGAAAACCCGGCTGGACGCACATCGACCAGCAATCCGTAGAAATCCTGATCGGGGAGCCGTTGCCATGAAAAGCCGCATCTATTTCTGTTTCGTGGCTGGCGTGCTGCTGGGCACGAATCACCCGAGGGCACTAGCGCAAGATGGCTTAATTTTCTCGGCGCAGCCGCCGCTTGTCGTTCGCTTCGACAAAAGCGCAGGAATGAAGGTCACGAACACGACCAGCAAGATTCTTCACGGCATCACCCTGCGCTCGACGGTGGACGGAAAGGAAGTCTCGCGGGTAATTATCGACACGATCCAGGCGGATGCGACCGTGCTACTCGATGGCGAAACTCTCATGGCGAACAATGGGGAGCTTGCCGAGCAATTCTTCACGCCGGGAGCGACCATCACCTGCACCAACTACAGCAAGCCGCTCCCGGTTCCCCCACCGTAAATTTCCCATGTACGAGGTCGGAAACATCCCGCCATACATGCCCCGCTGGCAGGGAATTGTGCTTTTGTTGACCGTGCTCGCTTCTCGACGCGGTGGGATGAGCAAGCAGGAGGCTTTGGGCGTGATCGTGGATGAGAGTTGGTTTGCCATCGCGCCGGAAGATCGACCCGCCTACCCATCGAACTTGGAACGTGGATGCACGGAACCACGGTGGAAAACCGGCATTTGTTGGGCGCGTAAAGATGCGCTTGAGAATGGGTTTTGGAAGCCGGGCGACGTGACAACTGGAACATCATTGCGCGGGGTCGGGACTGGCAGGAATCAGTGAGCCGGGCCTGTCATACGGGCGAATTGGACGTGCGGCGGTGCTTCATTTGGTCGCAGACTTTCAAGAAATTCATGCTCCCGGCCTACGAGCCAGGAAAGGACAAGCCTAGACCGGCGACTCTCTACGACGACTGGTTCGCGAAGATGCGGCAAGCCCTTCTCGACATTCTCTAGCACTGCCCCGCTGCCGAGATAACCGGGACCTATGCGGACGGACGACCGGCAGGAGCACCGGGACCGCCGCGCTACATCAGTGCATCACGCGACAATCCCCGCGCGAGGCGTGAGCAAAGGGGAGGAAGGGCGTTTGGGCTAGTCCTTTTTCGACTGGTCTGCTTCCTTTTCTGCCGGGGAATCAGGCATCGAATTGAGGGCGGCCAGATACGCCTGAATGGCCGTCTTTTCGTGCTCATCGCCCATTATCTCGAACGCGGAAAGCACCCCTCCACGCGATGATTGATGCGCCTTGAGCAGCACCGAATGAATGGCCTTTTGCCCCTTCGCAAACTTTACCGCACGATCAGCCATTTCGACGGTCAAACGGGATGCCTCGGATGCCTTGACTTTTTTTTCGTGCACGGCTAAAGCACTAGTGAGGGCTTTTTGTTCCTTGCTGAGTGCTGGTGTTGTCACGGCAGGTTGCGCGGGTGCAGATGGTTTCACTTTGCCGCTCACCTGGGCCTTATCCGTGGGCTGTTTTGGGTTGGCGGGTCGAGCTGATTCGGCATTGTTTTTCGGTTGCTCCGGGATGTCAGCGTCACTTGTGGGCGAGGCAGTTTCTGTGGCAGTGGTAGGTTGGGCGTCGTCGGGCATGGATCCCTTGTATAGCAGCCCGCGTGCCTGCACCGCTGCGGCCAAACCAGAGGATCAAATCCTCTGGTTTCCGTTGGCCTCGCAGAGCCGACTTAAGCATCCATTACCCACAAATGGGTCCCATGGATGCAGCCGGCCCTCCGGGGGGAACGCGATTTGCTGTAAAAGACCGTGCCCATGCCCACCCAGCACGCCACTCCGCATTACAGTGTCCGCCGCGTCAACCGGCGCAAGAAGGGACGCACGGCCAAGCGCGCGGTGCAGTACGCCGAGCGTGGCGGTCCCTACGCCAGCCGCGCCGACGACGTGCTGGGGCGTGGACGCGCAGGCCCGGACCTCGGCGATTGGTCGGTCGTGGACGCTGCCGAGTGGCGCAAAGATGCGGTAGTCGCCAGGACACGCATCGCCAACGTCCCCCACGAGCTTTCTCTCAAGGGCAAGATGCGCGTCGGGCAGACCCACGTTGACTGGATGCGCTCGACTTTCTGCATCGCTGGTGGGTTTACCTTGCAGGCTCCCAGTGGCAAGCCCGGCAGCGATCCACGCAACACCCACTTCCATTTTTATGACACGACGCGCGTGGTCGATGACCAGGGCAACCTGGGGAAAAAGGTGCGGCGGCTCGACCTGGCCCACACCGTTTACATGGCGCGGCAGAATTATGAGGACTGCGTGAACGCCGAGCTGCGCCGCGAGAAAATTGCCATCCGCCTGGACCTGCGCTCATTCGAGAAACAGGGCCGCCGCGAAAAGCCGTTGTCGCGCGTGCCCATCATCGAGTTCCAGCGTGGCCGCCGGGGCGAACCCGACACGCCACTTTACGACCTCAACCAAGCCCAACTCAGACACCGAGCCAACACCACAGCAACCGATGAATCCGCCGCCCAACTCGACCGTATCAGACGAGACATCACCGCCCGATTCCTTGGCCGCCGATCCGCTGGCGGTGCTGCTGGCGGAGGAACAAGCGGGCGAGCGTTGGATACGGCTCGACCCGGAAAATTTGCTTCGGGCGAAGGACTTTCGACGCCTCCGCCAGACCGAACATTACCAGACCGAGACGATGGTGGACGGCCAGAGACATCATGTCCAATGGCCGCTACCAGGGCTGACGATCAACGGAGACTTGGAACTGCCGACGCCGTTATGGACGGTGGACGAATTGCTGGCGCAAATCGGGGCCGAGATCGTGGAGCCGCCACGCTCGCTGGCACAGGTGGAATGGGTGGTCGGGAAGCTGATCCACTAGCACCCGCTCTGATAAAAATCGTGACCTCAAAAGGCGGCACGTTCTACGCCTGGGCCGAGGACATCAAGACCGCCCGTGCCAATGGCAGCATCGACGTGCCGCTCAGCCGTCCCGACGGCGAGCCGGTCGTCGGAGCCGTCGGGCGCGGCTCCCTCAGACTCTCCACCATCGACGCATCCATTCTTACCTACCTGACCCTAACCGACGTGAAACCCGCCGACGAAAAACTCCTCGATAAAGCCCGCCAAAAAGTGGACTTGGCGGGTTACCTTGCCGCGCGGGGCTGGACCGCTGGCAACAGCGACAGCCAACGCTGGCGGCAAATGGACGGGCCGGGTGGGCAGCGGCTGCTGGTCCGACAAACCAAGGAAAAGGACGAATGGGTCTGGACCGAGGCCCACGATCAGAACCATTGGCGTACCCTCTATGACCTTGTGAAGCACCTCGATGGCGGCACCCACGGGCAGACCATGGCCGCCGTCCGGCGCGCGGCGGCAACCCCGCCACCGCCGCCGGGACTTGGCCGCGGCGGTCGCACCTCGACGGACACAGCCTCCGGCTACCAGCCACGACCGCCGCGCACCTTGCTGGGGCTGGATGAGGAAGGCATGGCCTATCTCACCGGCACCCGCGCCCTGGCCCCGGACACGGTGGCCGCGTTCGCGCAGGAACTCCGCTCGTTGCCAGGGGGGACTGTGGTCGCCGTCCACAACGCGGCGCACGACGGCGAGCAAAAGGGACCGGCAGAACGAGGGCAGTTTTACGGCGGCCTGGACGATATGGAGGAAAACGGTCCGGCACGCGGGCGCAGCCTTTGGATCGCGCAATCTCACGATCAAGGCGTGCCCGAGCAACTCGCCGTCACCGACGCCTTTTTGGACGCCATGAGCGTGTGGGAGTGTCTCGACCCCAGCCTGCAACCCACCGTGGCTGTCGCCAGCACCGGCGGCAAGCCCAGCGCAGCGGCCACTGAAAAGCTCAAACGTGCCCTGGCGCGGATGGTCGAGGCCCACGGCGAGCGCATCACGCCGGTCCTTCTCGATGCCTCCGACGTGGGCGAGGAGGACGAGGAGCGCCGCGCCGCCTGGCTGCGGGGCGTAGCCGCCGCCGCTGGCGTGGAATACCGACGCCACGCGCCCGGCGCGAAGGACTGGAATGAGTACCTCGCCAACGCCAAGCACGAGGCCCACGAGGCAGCTATCGCGGCGGAAGAGGTGCAGGACTACCCGCCCCCGTCTGACGAGCCAGACGAGACCCAGGACGGCCAAGACACACCCCGCCGGGGCAGGGGCAGGTGAAATCTTTCTCCCCGTCGTCGCCTCCCCGGCGTACAAGGGGCCGCCGGAGGCACGTTTCTCGAATCCGCACCGGCTTTTCCGGGGCGGTCTTTGCGCGGGCACTCACCGCCATTTGGGGTAATCGCTGCTCAACTGCATCATCCCGGCCATTTGCCTGATTTGCAGCCGGTGGAATCTGCATGCCCGGCATCGGCGTCCGCTCGATCAAATGAATGTCGCATACCCAGTGGTTCATTGGTGCAGTGTGTGCAGGCAGACATTGATCCTTTATGCCCGACGTATTTACCAAAGAAAAACGTTCCGCCGTGATGGCGGCGATCAGGTCCAAGGGCAATAAGGACACGGAACTGAAAATGATCATCATTTTCAGAGCGAGCAGAATCACAGGCTGGCGCCGCCACGCCACACTCGCGGGACGGCCAGATTTTATCTTTCCTCGCCAGCGGGTCGCCGTGTTCGTGGACGGCTGTTTCTGGCATGGGTGCCCCAAGCACGGCAGGAAACCCGGCAGCAACCAGGAATATTGGCTGCCGAAGCTGAAGCGCAACAAAGAGCGTGATCGGATGGTATCGAGGCAACTGCGGGCAGCGGGATGGCAGGTGCTCCGGTTCTGGGAGCATCACCTGCGCGATCCAGCCAAGGTATCAAAGAGGGTTCAAAATGCCCTCGTGCAGCAAACAGCACTCGCACTCCAGGCAAATGTTTGAGACATTCAAACCCGATGGGGACGACTTTTTCGACCGTAGAACTTTGCGCGGGTGGCGGGGGCCAGGCCCTCGGCTTGGAAATGGCAGGGTTTCACCACGAAGCCCTGGTGGAATACGAGCCGGGTTTCTGCGTGACGCTGCGGAAGAACCGGCCTCAATGGAACACCTGCCAGGAAGACCTGCGTGAGTTTAACGGGCAGAAGTACAAGGGCATCGACCTGCTCGCCGGGGGCGTGCCATGCCCGCCTTTCAGCGTCGCAGGCAAGCAGCTCGGAGCGGATGATGCGCGCGACATGTTTCCGAGCGCCCTCCGGCTGGTCGAGCAGATGCGCCCGCGCGGCGTCATGTTTGAAAACGTGCAGGGCCTCGCCTCCGCAAAATTCAAGCACTACCGGGACGATCTCTTGGTCCAGCTCTCGCGGCTTGGTTACCAGCCCGAGTGGCAAGTTCTGCAAGCCGCCGATTATGGCGTGCCCCAGTTGCGCCCCAGGTTCATCCTCGTGGCGTTGCAGCCACGGGACGCCGAGTTTTTCTCGTGGCCGGAACCAGTGCGCCCGCGCCGGGGAGTCGGTGAAACCCTCGTCAAGCTGATGGGCGAGAACGGGTGGCCGGGGGCCGAAGCGTGGTCCCGCGCTGCCTCGGGCATCGCTCCGACCATCGTGGGCGGCTCGAAACTGCATGGCGGTCCCGATCTCGGTCCCACCAGGGCGAAGCTGCAGTGGCGGGCGATGGGAGTGGATGCGATGGGGCTGGCCCACACGGCCCCCGACGAAACCTTCCCGGAGGACGCCTTCCCAAAGCTGACGGTGAAGATGGTTGCCCTGTTGCAGGGTTTCCCTCCCGAATGGGAGTTCTGCGGCGGCAAGACCATTGCGTACCGCCAGGTGGGCAATGCGTTTCCCCCTTTAGTGGCGCAAGCGGTCGGCCTGGCGATCCGCCGGGCTTTCAACCGTGGGAAGGTGCTAAACCACCGCAACGATGCTCCGGTGGGGATGAAACCGTTGAACGGCTCCCGCGCACGGCAGCCGCGCCTGAAACTTCTGTAAAAGTTTCCGCTTTGAGTGCAGCCGTCCGGCGCTGCGAAGCAAAATAACTCAAAGCAGTGTAACCGTCTGTTTTGCGGACGTTTAGACCCTTAAATGGCATTGCATAGACTATAGTCTATGGACCGTCGCTGACGGATCAGGCAAACACAGGGCCGTGTCGAGCGGCATCTCCAGCGCATTCGGGTCTGTTGTCCGCAAGCGGCGGCTGGCCGCAGGTTTGTCGCAGGAAACGCTGGCGGAAAAGGCCCGTCTGCATCCGACCTACGTCAGCATGGTCGAGCGCGGGGTGAAAAACCCCACGCTGGATGCGGCTGAAAGGATTGCCGAAGGACTCGATATTCCTCTATCGCAGATCATTGAGGAAGCCGAAAAACAGCCGTCAGGATTGGAGGCGGGCAAAAGCCGATGAGCGTGCCGCCATCCAGAGAGGCAGACGCAGAACTGGCTGCTGTCAAAGCTGAACTCGAACGCCTCGATCCGGGCGGTGCGCGCAGTGCGCGTGTCCTGCGTGATACCTTCGACCAGCTTTACGATGGCCAGCGGACCGGACGCTATCTCTGGAAGGATCTTTACAAAACGGAGAAAACCCACTGTGGAACTCTCGTCGAGATCAATTTGCAACGGGAGTTCGTTTTCGACGACGGCAAAGATCTCGACTACAAAATTGCTGGCGTCGAGGTGGACTGCAAATATTCGCAGAAGCTCGGTAGCTGGATGATACCTCCTGAGGCGCAAGGTCATCTCTGCTTGGTGGTCTGGGGAGAGGACACCGCCCAACCCGACTGGAAGATGGGGCTTGTCCGGGCAGATGATGCCCATCTGAACCCAGGGGTAAATCGAGATGGCAAAAAGACCCTCAATAAAGAGGGCAAAGCCGCGATTCAATGGCTTTGGCTCCCTCAGCGCACCGCGCTGCCGCCCAATGTTCTCTTGCAGCTTGACGCGCCCACTCTCACGAAAATCTTTTCGCACCAGCACGGGACAAAGCGAGTGGATGAACTCTTCCGTCTGGCGCAGCAGAAAAGAGTGGGACGCGCCACGGTGGCAACGGTGGCGCGGCAAGATGATTACATGAAGCGGGTGCGTGCCAACGGGGGGTCAAGAACTGCATTGCAGCCCGAAGGCATCATCATTCTGGGTCAATACTCGTCGCACGTTGCCATCGCCGAATCTTTGAATATTGAGCCGCCAAGTTTCGGCGAGTTTGTATCGGTCAAAGTTTCTCCTGCGAAAGAGCTTGGTGAGGGCGTTGCAGAAATAGATGGCCGTCTATGGAAGGTCGCTGGCGAACACGATCCAATCGCCAAGGCACCAATACTGCCGCAGGTCTGACGAAATGCGTTTTCAGTTGCTTACTTCCATTTGTGCAAGTCGGCTGCGGATTTTGTCCGCAATGGGCGGATATGCGTCGCTCATCATGAATGGCGACGACGGCCTTCCGGCGATGTGAGCGCGGACCTAAGAGAACGCATAAAGTAGTCCGGTATCATCCTCATGAGTTTAGCGGACGCCAAGAAGATCATGGTTAAGATGCCCGCCGAGGTGTTCGATGGATGGCTTGGTAGTCTCATTGACGAGGACGGGACTAGAGACGAATGGCCTTTCAAGACCGCATACGCCCCGACTAACGGCACGATTTGGCGACAGTATCTCGACGGCCATACTATCAAGACAATCAGCGATCTCGCGTGGAAGAGGGAGCAAATCCCCGGTGTCTCCGCACTCTTTAACCCATCGGCGCGTGAGAGAATAAAGTGGATCATCGACGCGCACATTCATGGCCGTCTTACACCCGTCGCAAAACTCAAAGAAGGCAAAGCCGGAGAGAGCTTTTTTCGATCTCGGGAGTTTATAAAGAGGACAGGTCGGCTGCACACACCGCCAATTCTCATCAAACAGTTTCAAGGCTATCAGATCATGGATGGCAACCATCGACTCGCTGCCCTCTTCTCCATCCCCAATTCCTTCGCTATGCTTGATTGCTGGGTCGGTCATATTGAAAAACCATGAATACAGAACCTCAATCACCAGAACCAAAGCCATCCGAGAAATTCAAGGCTGCCATGAAGCAGATTCTTTCCGTGCCAAAGGCAGAGATTGATCGACGGGAGGCGGAATATCAGACGCAACGCGCTACCGTACAGCAGGCACGGAAATCACCTAAATAGCCGATGCCTCCCGAGGAAACGGGGCTAGAGGCTCTTGATCGGCTGAGGCGTGAGTTTTGGGAATGGGCCGATAAAGTCATGGCCTTAACTCCCAGGTTCTTTCAGCAGTTAGAGGCCGATGACGATTGGGCGTTCTTAATCAAGTGGCACGCCGTTCTTGAAACGTGTGCGAATCATCTGCTCACGACATATTTTGCCCATCCCGAATTGGCTTCGGTGTTCGCCTTTGCAGCCATGAGCGAATCGAAAGCAGGAAAGGTTGCATTCATCGAAAAGTGCAACTTGCTACCTGCGGACCATCTCAAGTTTATTCGCAAGTTTTCAGAGATGCGGAACCATGCGGTCCACGACATTAAGAACTTCGGATTTACGTTCCGAGAGTATGTAGAACGATATAAGAAAGAGGACAGAAACGCTCTGCTCAGGCAAATTAGTTTCGCGTATGAGGACGATTTAAAAGGTAAAGACCGTCGCGCAACAGCGGTATCAGTAGCGAGGATAATCCCCCGCGCGGCAATTTCCGTATCATGCCGAATGATCGTGGCAGAAGTGTTTGCTTGGGAAAAAAACAAAGGCGATACAGACGAACTGGCAAGAACTCGACACCTGCTCACGCCGCTGCTCGCTCTGGAAACTCCGCTGATGCCCGGCGCACCCAGTTCCACGACACCACCATACGATCATTCACCAAAAGACCATCCTCATTAGCCTCAACAGTGACCGGGCAAAGTGAGTAGCCATCGAGCGGCTCGCCCTTCTAAACCAAACTAAATTCTTCCGCCCTGTGACGGGCTTCTAATGTTTCTTCAGTGCTCACGGTGAGTCAAGTATATTTTCACCAAATCATTGCTTCCGTGCCTTCGGCTAGGCAACGTGTTTAGTGCTCTATTTTCCAATTTTAACGAGCAGAGAATTTGTGAATTCGGTCGAGCCAATAGAACTGTTTTGCGCTGGAATATCTGTGACGAATTGACCGATTGCGTAGGGGCCAAGTGACACAATTATCCCTGCCTTACTTGCTTGGACGACAAGTGTACTGTGAATACGTCCTAATGCGAATTTTTGGATCCGCCACGCCATCCAGTGGTATAGACGATCCCAGTCAGCTTGGAACGAATTGAATTTAGAACAGTTCGTAGAGGCGTTTCACCTTTCTTTAGAATTCTGATGCCGAGATCCTTAATTGGCTGGACGGTATCAGGATCACTTACGACGCTTATGCAAATAACATCAATCCGCGGATATAGCCTTTTGATTTCCTTGCATAAATATATGCCCGCCGTTTGTGTGTTCACAATGTTTTTTAGTGAATCGCCGGGATCAAGCATTATATCAACTGTAACAAGATCAAATCTAGATTTTAAAAGGTGAGCGAGGCAATCTTCGACCGTGCCTGCGGTTTGAACATCAAAACCCTCGTAAGATAGCCCGTCCACAAGTGGTTCAAGAAACCACCCATCATCGTCCACCAATAAGACTTTTTTCTTAGCCACGTTTGCTTTGTCTAATTAGAGGATTCTTCTGCAATTTAACGGAGAAAATGGTCCAATTATCTTTCATGCTGGCGGAGATGTGTCCATGGTGAATTGCTGCAATGCGCTGGGCAATATATAAACCGAATCCAGTTCCTGCGGGATGGCGACGCTTAGCCTCGTCGGTTCGGAAAGTTCTGTCGAATACCTTCTCCCAGTCAGTTGGTTTTAGGCCTAATCCTATGTTGCGAATATCCACGGTGAATGTTTCATCTATATGATCAAAGGAACCTGAGACAATTATACTGCTTCCGCGGTTTGCATATTTAACCGCGTTTTCCAGTATGTTGCTAAACACTTGGCTGATTAATGGTTTAATAGCCGAAATATCGGGGAATTCAGGAAACTGTGAGTCATCAACCTTTATTGTTATATCTTGCTGCCAACCTTGTGGTTGAAAATCATCAGCTAAGTTAATTAACAATCTACGCAATTGAACCTTCTGGAGTGGCTCCCGCATCGTCCTCAGATCGTGATCTCCTTCTAAATTTGACATCAAGATAAAATTCTTAGCTAGATGCACTGCCAGCGTAGCCTGCGAATAAATAGATCTCATGACTTTCTTTGCTCTATCCATGCTGACCCGAGCTTCTGTAAGGTTCTCAATGTGCCATTTCATCGCATTGAGTGGTGCTACGATCTGGTGGGAAACGTTTTGCAGGTATTCGATTCGTTCTTTTTCTATAAGCGCAACCTTTTCTTTGAGCATTCTAAGTTGCTCCTCGACAGAAGGTGAATCTCCAGATTGTGGATTAGGCGATGACATTGGCAAGCTCCCTTCTTATGGTCTCCCCGGCGGATTCGATTCCATTAGTGATATCTATATATACTACACCAGATAAATCGCTCGGTAGTTCCAATGGGCCGATATGCAGAAGGAGGATTCTGCCGCTACGTCGTCCTAGCACTCCCAAAAAGTAACCCATCTCGAAAATAACGTTTTGCCTGGCTCTGCGTTTTTGGTCGTTGGTTTCTCCAGCAATCGCTCCTTGATCATCGGGCGTAAGAAGGACGAATACCAAATCAGATTCTGCTGCTGTTTCTTCGAACTTCTCGAAAATAGTTCTTCCGATGCTGGGTTGCTCGTGCAATATAATTGGCTCGGGTAAATGCAGGGTATTTTGCAGGTAGTTCTTGACGGAGTATTTCGTTTTCTCGTCTTGTCCATGGACAATGAACGGTCTAGAAACGAATTTTGTCGAGGAACCAAGGCGAGCATTAATAATCTTATTAATTTCTCGGATTGGATGACTATCCCACTTCGATATAAATGTAGTGGCTGGATCGTCTATCAAAGATTCAATAATGGTGTTGTCTTGCGTCGCGGAAATTACAATGACCGGCAGCTTGGAGTTTCTCTTTCGCACCTCACGAAGGAACCGAATCCCGCCGGGGGCAGTTGCATCTACTTTCGAGTCGCCAGGAGCTGGCGCAGGCGATGGCATCAGAATGTCGAGAATAATGAGATCGCATAAAAGCAGAACGTCGATTCGCCTCATTGCATCTTCTCCAGAGGTCACGCGAGTGACATCATGCCCACGGTGCGAAAGGCCATCTTCTAGTACCGACATAGCCGGATCATCATCAACCACCAGGATTTTAGCCACGATGGGGAGCCTGAAATTGCTGCGCAGACATGTCAAGTTTCCATTTCCTGCAAATCTCCCAACCTTAGGACAAAGGTGCAGCTCAAAAACCTGCGCTTGCAATATTTATTATTGATAAAATATGTTATCACTATTAAATGCGAAGGATGCCGAAAATGAGTGCGAAACCGGGGAAAACGAGCGGGGCAGGGGGCGAGGTCGTCGTTTTGGGGAGGAGTGAACGTCGCCTGCTCACGGCGGCCGAGTTCCAGGGCC
>CAXSED010000053.1:0-29196 GCA_964236475.1 uncultured Chthoniobacterales bacterium | reverse complement strand
CGGCCCGGCGATGGGCGTGCAGGGCGAGCCGAGCTGGGACCAGCGCCGCGAGATGCGCGCCATTCGTGACGAGGTGGCCAAGCAGTTCCCCGACCTGAATTACATCGCCCGGCAGTTTCAGCTCATGAAACGGCTCTGGGTGGGGAAGGGGTTGGACGGCTTGCTCGCCCGGCGCGATGCCGAGGCCAAGCTGATCGCCAATGCCAAAGATTAAAAAGTGCGAGCGCTCGCACTCGTCTGGCTGGTTTGTCAGAGAACTGTCAGAAAAAATTATCTGTCGTTTATAAATAGCTGAAAATCAGCGGAAGCCTTACGGGTTCGAGCCCCGTAGGCTCCGGAAACTTCTTCAGAGGTGAAATCCGGGTTTTGAGCCTCTTGCCTTTGACTGCATGGCAGTTGCATGGCAGTTGAGGAGATGAAGTCTTCGTCAGGTGATCCCCGCAACTTGGTCTCCGTCGACGGCGTCATCACGATCAAAAAGGGCTCGGCCCTGGTTAAAATCTACCCGACCTCCAACCGGGGTAAGCCGTTGTTTATGGTGACTTGGTTTGTGGCCGGAAAACGCCATCGGCGCAACTTCGCCGACGAGGCGGCGGCCCGGAAAGAGGCTACGCTGGTCGCCACGAAACTGAACGCGGGCGAGACGCAGGTGCTCATGCTCACCAGCGGCGACCGGGAAAGCTACCTGGAGGCCAAAAGGCTCCTAGCGCCGTTGGGTGTACCGCTCCTTGATGCCATCCGCGATTATGTAGCTGCTCGGACCGTCCTTGTAGACGAAGCTTTACTGCCTGCGGTGCGCTTTTATCGGGACCACGCCCACCGCAAGTTAACCAAACGAAGCGTGGACGAGGTGTTGCAGGAGTTTCTCACCATCAGAAGCGCGGATGGAACCAGTGTTCGTTACCTGCAGGATGTCCGCAGCCGACTGGGCCGTTTTGCGAAGGCCTTCCACACCGACATTGCGGACGTGGAGACAAGCCTGATGGACGAGTGGTTGCGCTCGCTCAAGGTTGCCGCCCGCAGCCGGAAGAACTTTCGTATCCTTCTCGTGGCACTCTTTCACTTCGCCCGGGACAGGGGATACCTCGCAAACGATGTGAAGACAGCGGCTGACCGATTACCGGTGCCCAAAACCGACGAAGGGGAGATCGAGATTTACAGCGTGGAGGAGATGGCAACCCTCTTGAACCACGCAGATGAGCACACGCTCCCAGTCCTTTGTTTCGGTGGATTTGCCGGGCTGCGGACAGCCGAAATTGAGCGGTTGACGTGGGACAACGTCAAGTGGGAGCAGAATGTCATCGAGGTGGGGGCGAAAACCTCCAAGAACCGCCAGCGTCGTCTGGTGCCGCTGCTCTCACCGCTGATGGAACTTCTCCACCCCTATCGCAGGCGTGTCGGTCCGGTCGTAGCCAAGATCAAGTTGCACCTCCGTTTGCGTCAACTCGCCGAAAAAGCAAAAACTCCTTGGAAGCACAATGCGCTTCGTCACTCCTTCGCCTCGTATCGGCTGGCTTCAGAACAGAACGTAGCCCAGTTGGCACTGGAGATGGGCAACAGCCCCACCATGATTTTTCGCCATTACCGGGAACTCACCACACCAAAGGAAGCGAAGAGGTGGTGGAGCGTTGGTCTTCCCGCTGCGGAATGATTCGCGCCACCGGGTTTGCCGTCCAGTCGTCGCTGGCTTGATCTGCCAAACTACAATCGGCGGAGGTCTTACGCTGTCCTAGACCTATACCGCTGGGGTCAACTGATGAGCAGCAAGCGAGCAGGGTGCCCTGGCAGCGTCAAAGGGGCTCGGTGAACGCAAGGCGGCACCGGGCTGCCAGGATACTCGATGGCGATGCGCCAGAGGTTGCCGACTCCGAAGGAGAAAGGCCGCGCCTGGGGCAGCGGAGTGTAGTGCAGGTCGTAGAAGTCCTCTGCCAGGTATTCGAGCAAGCCACCGCCATCGTTCCCGCCGTAGAGCCGAAGCAGTTCGGCGCGGGTCTCGGGGATATCCACCCGCCGCTGCGCCTGGTCGTTGCGTAGAGTCTCGGAGGTTGCCCCGACGTAGGTGCAAAGGTAGGTGTCCGCTGGCACCGTGGCCGTGTCGATGTGAAAGCTGTGCACGTCGGTGTGGAACGGTCCCTCGGGTTCCTCGCGCAAGCTGCCATGCACGCAATCGAGGTTGGGCTGAAGGTCGAAGGTGCGGAGCATCTGCTGGTCTGCGAACAGCATGTCCCGGGCAATCTTGCCGGTTTCACTCAAAAGAAGACTTTCGAGGCAGGATTCGTCCACGGTGACGATCCCTTCACCAGACCCAAGACCCTCGACCACCTCGCGGAAGTCACCGGGCAACGCGCGCGGCCAACAGATGGCGTTGACGCCATCGGCAAAGGGGGTGCCGATAAGTTCGTCGAAGCTTCGCACCACCTTGAGGCGGGCGTAACCGGGTGGCAGTGTAAAAGCGAGCACAGGCTGGATTTCTCGATCTATTCCGGACACCCCGAACAATGACCCACGCGAGCGCCCTGTTGCAAATCGATGACCCGGAGTGAGCCGAAGAGGCTCACGCCTTTTGAGGAGAGTGACGGCTTCCATGCCTGCTCTCATTTGCCAAAGAGTGAACGGAGGTCGTCCTCGTCGGTCGTGTAATGGGAATCGCGCTCGAAGTCGGTCACCTTTTCGGACAGGTCGAAGAACGCGCAGATTTTTCGTCGGATGGCGAGCTTGAAGAGTACCTTGTCCATGTAAACCAGCGGGCGTTCCTCCCGTTTGTCGTAAAGAACCCTGCCACGAGGGACTTCGATGTACTCAGAGAACCGCAGCTCCGGCAATTGTCGCTGGATCACCTCCCAGTGGCGGTTATGGGTCAACGGTGAATCGATGAAATCACCACCGTCAAAAGCCTCGGTTAATTCGTTGGCGGTCCCGATGACCGTGCTGCGATAATACCAGAAGATACCGACTTTCATGAGAATGCGGGAGAACAGCAGCAACGATGCAGAAGGCGGCCCCGCCGTCTGGGCGGCCTCATCCACGGTGATGAAAATGGCGGAGTACGAGCGGCACTTACGGGAAGAACTTTGTTGGGTATGCGACGGGGCGACCCACCACAGCCACGCCCGGCAACGTCAATGTGCGGCCTGCAGGCGCAAATGGAGCTACGTGCGTCGGCGGTTGGAATGGAATCTGGTCCGCGCATTTTGCCTGATGGATACGCCTTACCGGGCTGCCAAGGACCTGAAGGTCGCGTACCGGACGGCATGGACGCACTTCATGGAGTTCGAAAGAACGGTCAGGCAATCTGGAAACATGTGGGCTGGAGTCTTCTGCCTAGACCTCCCCAAGAGAAAAATGCCGACCGAAGAAGTCAGGCAGAAGACGGCAGTGGTGATCTACCGCGAGCGGATCGTCCCTGGATTGACCCGGCTCATTCAGTCTGCGGGTCGAGACGAAGGTGAGAGGTGATGATGTTTGAACTCCAGTTCGGATGCGTCAACGGAAGTCGTTTCAAGAAAGGCAATTTTTCTGATGTGTTGAGCGACAACTCCGCTTGAATCATCCAAAAGCAGGTCGGCCAGCCGGAACGCTTCATTTCTCAAGGGCGGTGTGTCGCCGCGAAAATACACAAGGTAAATATCGCAACGGGGAGGCTGATCCGTTTCCAGGTCAGCAAACTCCGGAAAGGAGTGGCGCAAACGGCTGAATTGGTACGCTGTCGTCAATTCCGACGCATAGGTCAATGCCTGGACTAGAGCCGCGAACAGGTTGTTATCATTCGGGGCTTTGATCTCGGCGATGATCGGCAAACCGCCGTCCTCGCTACGCAGGAGCAGGTCCATGCCTCCCGTTCCTGTGTCGCTGGCTGGAAGGTTATCTTCGTAGCGAGAGCCCCTTGTACGCCGTGGGCTGATTTCATAACTGACCGCCTCGAAATCGAGCATCGGCGCAACCTGAACCCGCCGGCGGAATCGTGGATGCGCGATCTTCAAAGCGCCGAGACGGATGATGAGTTCGACAGCCTCGCGGGGCTTGCGGTTGGCGAGCTTGGTCCGGGTCTGCCGCCATTCGTCGGAGCGTTTGGGGCGCATCGACTCCTGATTGCGATACCATTGATACCGGCTCACGCTCGCGGCGAACAACTTTTCCAATGGGTTGTCGCCGCCGTGCAGCCCCACGATGCGCTTGGCGAGCACGCCATGAGCCTCGCTCCGAAGTAATCGCAGGAACTCGTAAAAGCGTCGTAAACAGGTCCGTGGGACGATCCTGGCACCGAGCGGTTCAGCCTGCGCGACGGTTTCCGCTTGGTCCACGAGGCAACGCAAAACGTCCAGCACGGCTTTTTCCTGAGCAATAGCTGGCTGCGTGGGACGAGACTCGGGCCGTTTCGGAGCCGGGCGGTAGCCGTAGCCCCTTGCAAGGTCCACTTCTGCCGAGCCGGTTAGAAGGGTGTCGAGATCCTCGTTCGGATACGGCCGTGACTTCGGAGTAAAAGGTGCGGCGAAGCCCTGCGTTTTGACCGTCAGGCCTTTCTGTTCGCTCTGTAGCCATGAACCGTCTTTCAACTGGAACAACCGCCGATCCGTTGGGGAAGACTCTTTGCTGGGAGCTTTAGCTTGATCAGTCGGATCTATGGGGGATTGGTTTCGTGTCTGGAGCATGGGAACGTCCCACTCTACGCCGTCGTGCGAGAGCCTGGCGTTGGGAAAGTAGCGGCGGAATTCCTCCGGGCGGGTGGTATGTATGGGAACAACGTGGCGCGGACCGACGGCTTCGACAAACTTCACAATATCCGCCGCGTGGATGTGACCGCTGGTGTGACGCACGAAGAACTCGCCGCCACAAGTGCGGAACGCTGCCTGCGCTTGCTGCCAATCCGGCTTCTTGAGGTAGCCGTGCCAGTAGGAATAGATGCAGCGTGCGGCGGGTGGCAGACCGATAGCAAAATCACCCTCCAGCATGGACGTTCGGAATGGCATCACGTAACGGTGGGGTCTGGCAAGAATGTCATCCACAGAAACGAGATTGGCGGAGTGGAGCGCTTCGAGCTTGCCAATCCGTTTGCGTCGTCTGGGAAGGAACACCTGGATCCCCGCCCCGCGCTTGGGTTCAGGGATGCGCGCTTGCGTGGCTGCCACAAAGAAAATGAAGGCCGCGTAGTGGTCCACGACGAAGATGCGCCCGGCGCGGCGGGCAGCCTTGTAAAAGGTCACCAGCCGGTCCACGTGCATGGGCGAGAACGACGCCAACACGAGCCCCGGCGCGGAGTGAATGTCCTCGAAAATCACGTCCTCCAACTGCATTTCCGTGAGCCCGGGCTGGCGGTCCTCGGAGAAGTGGGTGCCCTCCATGACGAGCGCGTCCACGGGTTTGTGGTGCAACGCTTCAATGAGCGTGCGCGCCATGCCGGGCTTGCGACCATGCAGGCGCAGGTCACCGGAGTAGAGCACCCGCTGCCCATCGGCTTCCAGAAGGAATGCTTGGGCGTCGAAGGCGGAGTGATCCACGGGGAACGCGGTCACCGTGATGTCACCGATGCGGTGCGGACTGCGGAGTTCGAGCACCCGCTGGCGTTCACGTGGCACGTTGGGCTGGTTGGCGTACACGGAACCGGCAAGCATCATCTTGCTGGTCCCCTTGCTCAGGAAGATGGGCACCCCGGGCGGCACGAGATGTAGCAGACCGGTGTGATCAGCGTGCGCGTGGGAAATGAGCACGGCGGCAACCTCGGGCGCACAGGCGAACACCTCGGAGACCGTCTCGTCGGTGCGCTCCTGCGGGGGGATGACGGCGGGCGCGGCGAGGTCGTCTAAAGGCAAACCGACATCAAGAATGAGCCGGGTGGAGGCGGTGGCCACCTCCAGACAACTTCCCCCGATCTGATGGGTACCGCGATGCACGATGATTTTCATGGCGCGGTAATACGCAAGACATGGTAAAAACCTAGGGCAACGGAGGTGATCCGAGACGCATCGATAACACGCTCGACATCGTCGCCCACGAGCTATGGCGTATCTCGGAACGGCTTCGACAAGATATTATCCTGCGGCAGGTATGGTCCCGGCCCGAAGCACAGGTAGCTAAGGACGGTGTCCCACGGCAGGTCACGCCGGTGGCCACCGTCTAGGGTAAAGTAGACGCTCGACTCATCGGCTCGCGCCACTGTCAAACGTACCGGGTGGGTACCACGGGTCGCCAGATACGCGGTGTCGTAGTAAGCGTAGCCAAGGCCCAATTGAACGCCTGCCGTGAGTTGGACGCGATAGTCACTGAGCCGGTCTGATCGCGAATGTTTCATCCATAGTAATACGCAAAAGGCTAAAGCGGCTTTGCGGGAGGGAGTAGTCGCGTTGAGCAAAAATCTCATTGACGATGTTAATGTGTAGTGTTTACTACACGGTAAACGATGCCGACTGATTCCAATCAGGCTTTTGCTGAGTATCTGCGTCGGGCACGCCAAGTCCGCTCTGAAAAGGATCCTCGTTTTTCCCTTCGTCAATTGGCGGGCCGCGTCGGCATCGAACCCTCATATCTGAGCAAGATCGAACGTGCCGAACAGCCGCCGCCGGGTGAGGGCGTTATCCGGAAACTCGCCGTCGAACTCGGCGAGGACGAGGACTTGCTACTGGCGCTCGCCGGCAAGGTATCCGCCGATCTGCTGGCCATCATCCGCGCCCGGCCGCAGCTTTTCGCCCAGTTGCTACGTCAGCTAAGGAACCTTCCGGACCACGCTGTGCTGCGCGTGGTGCGTGAGGTCCGCGACGGCGAATGGTGAGTTGCACCCCTTTCATCTTGATCCTCCCAATCAATCCAAGCCAGCCATCCAATATGATCGAACTTCACGACGACCAACTCCGTTTCTCCTTCCCCGGAATCAGCCGCCAACTCCGTGCCTTGGCGGAACAGCACATCGCCGCCCACTTGCCGGCTGTGCTGGCAGAATACCCGAAGGCCGCCCTGGAAAAACTCTTCCAGAAACAGTGGCGCGCCTATACCCGCAACCAACCCTTTCGATCCAAAGCGGCGGACCAGTTGGAGAATTATGACACGGATGATTTCACCCGGATCTTCCGCCAACTCGTCTTTAGCGCGGCAGGGCTCTCACCACAAGAATCTGTTAGCGACGACCAGAGCGAGGCAGGACCAGCGCGTTTTGAGGTCGAGTTCCAGCGCACCCTCCGCATTCCCGACGACGGCAAAGATTACCCGCTGCCAGCCGGCCTGGGCCGGTTCGCGCTGCGCCATGTCGAGGATTTCGCCGGCCGAGCACCGGACCGCTGGCTTCAGCACGGCGGGGTGATGATGCCCATGTACCAAGCCGAGGCGATGTGGATGAACTTCGACGGTGGCGATTACCCGGTCGCTGTGAAGATTGCCGCCGGCAAGATCAACGCCGTCAACGGCGAGGATTGGACGGCGGGTCTGAGCCGGCGTCCCTCGCAGAATTACGCTGTGGTCCCCGGGCAGCCGTGGTTGGACGGCTTTGCGGTGGAGCGTGGCGTGATCCGCCAGTTTGTGGCCATGGGTGCGATTTCACTTTCGGCCCCTAGATAGGGCAACAATTTTCTTGCGAACGATTCAACGTTTCTGCTGCAATGCAGCACTACAACTTGAACCCTGAACTAAGAAATCACCATGACGTTGACGGAATACCTAGCAAGTGGCGCACTAATCAAGATCCTGCGACTTAACACAGGCGGCAACCCACCTAGTGTGTGGATCACGCCGACACAGGACGGGGCATTCCAATACGGTCCGACCAAGTCCGAGAACAGCGTCGGAGGGCAACCTCCGCCTTTCGGTTGCGTGAACGAAGAGAAAATCTTCACCCCGAATGTGGGCGAGGTCACCGCGTTCCTACGGACGTTCGGCCTGTCTGAGCAGGAGGCAGCAAGCGTCGTTCGTAAGAGCGGCACTTCTCCATCCGGTGACAGCTTTCCCGCTGGCACAGTTATCGTCGGACGTTGAACCGTGAACCTTCGGCACCGATGAGCCCAAGCGAAACACTCACCCGACTCTACGACCTTTTCGTCAATCCCGACGGTACCCTTCGTCGCCCGGTTCGTTCGAAGGGCGATGGGTTTATGTCTGCCGAAGAAATGGAGGCTCGTGGCCTATGGGAGCGGTTGGTGGAGGCCACGCCGACCCACTTCGGCGAAGATGGCCGACGCACCGTTCAGAAACTCTTGTCTATGTTCGATGAGGTTTACGAGGAAATTCCGGCTGCCGGCCACCCTCCGGAAGAGGAGCGAAGATTTGTGGACGAGTTCGAGGACGCGATTTCCGAGTTGCAAACGATCCTCCGAATGCGCGATCTCGGGATCGTTCCGCAAACGACCTTTCTAGAAGCTGCGGATGGATTGCGCGCTGCCGTTTCGACGATCAGCAGCCGCCTCCTCAACGACGAACCCGTGCAGCCTCACGAATGGTATGCGTACAAAAGTTCCGTTGCGGCTCTGAACGTTCGGTTGAAGGATGTCGGCCTGCCTCACTTCTCCAAGATCAGCGGAGATCTTATCGGAGCGGGAAATGAGGCTCTTTACGCATTCGGCGTCGCCACCGGAGCGATTCCGATCGAGGAAGACCCGGAACGATTCCGCACCGATGTATACCGTGCCGTAGACAAAGCAGCAGAGCTGTACGTCGAAAAAACGGGTGGCACCGGCGCAGATACCCCGGATCAACCCGCTTCTCCGTGGTCTCCGGAGAACACGGAAGAAAATTTGCTTCTGTCCGTCGATCCCGGGACGGCATCTCCCGAGGAAATCGCCGAGCTTCTTGCCGACCTGTCGCGTATCTATCGGAAGGTCGGCGGCAGCGGTATCACCTTCCGGTTCGAGGATGTCACGGTCAAAGAGGAGGAACTGGCGTGAAGTTCGACCAAGAGCCGGAACAGGCTGTCGAAGTCACACTCAGAGGCTCCCCGATTCAGGCGGACAAACCCGGTGAGAAATCTATCTGGTCGCGGTTTCTCGCGGCTCTCGTCGAAGTGTTGAAGCCGATCTCTGGCGCAGCGGGTTCGATCCTACAGATCGAATTCCAAAATCGCGCGGCCACTGTGCAGAAAAAGCAGAGCGAAGTGGCACTGAACATTGCCCAGCGAAAGAAAATCGAGACCGAGACGGCGGAGATTGTCGCTCGTATCGACCGTGAGAATGCCAAGCAAACCAAACCGCTTCTAAAGGCAGAGGAGATATCGGTCGAGCAACTACGCGATGAACTCGACGAATGGCTGGCAAAAGCGGAAATTCTTCGTCTCAAAAGTGGAACAGAGTTCAAGCTGCTGAGCAACAAACCGGCAAATTTGGGGAAAAGCGTCTGATTCCGCCGTCCAGATCATACGCTCGATAACGTACCCCTTCGGCTGAGCATCGGGAAAATTTTTACTGGCCGGGTCTTCGCCGCTCAATTTTCCTATCCACGGGTCACAATGCTCTTGCTTTGACCCTTGCCTCCATGCTGCAATGCAGCACGGTTGGTCGTGCCCGCTGCTCGACA
Source organism: uncultured Chthoniobacterales bacterium (assembly GCA_964236475.1). Lineage (GTDB taxonomy): Bacteria > Verrucomicrobiota > Verrucomicrobiia > Chthoniobacterales > SZAS-18 > CAHJWO01. Next base: position 19,710 of record CAXSED010000053.1, on the reverse strand, counting down.
CTCCCAAATGGCCGCAACCTGCTCCCTCGCATCTCCGCGCCCTGTCAAGAGGGCTCGAACCCGCCTGGGCGATCCGGAACTTTTTCCGGACACGCAGTACGCTCGCGCACCTCGCGGCACTGCCGGCATCTCACCCGCGCCGGCCGCAACGGCGCCGTCGAACCCCAAACTGCGGGTGATCGATTTGTTCGCCGGAGTTGGGGGGCTGACTCTGGGAGCGGCGCGTGCCGGCTTCGATGTGGTCTTGGCGGTAGAAAAAGACCCGCATGCCTTCAAAGCGCACAAGCTCAATTTTCCGAAGACGGTCCATTCGGATGCCGATATTACCGACCTCGACGGTCCGGCACTGCTTGCTGCGGCGAGTCTGAAGTCGGGCGAGCTGGACGGCCTGATCGGCGGTCCCCCGTGCCAAGGTTTCAGCTCGATGGGGCCGCGGCAAGCCGCCGACACGCGCAACAGTCTTTTCGTCAAATTCTTCGAATTGGTCGTCCAGACGCTTCCCGGCTTCTTCGTCGCGGAGAACGTGCGCGGCATCCTCGAACCTCAGTACAAGGAGATCCGCGAGGGTGCCTTGGATTTGGTACGCGGAAAATACGTTCTCCTTCCTCCGATGCGGATTAAAGCCTGCGACTACGGCGCTCCGACCACCAGAGAGCGCGTTTTCTTCGTGGGATATCGCAAAGGCGCTTTGTCCTCGCTCGACGTTACGGATTTCGAATCCAGGAAGGTCGAAACGAAGACGCTGGTCAGAGATGCGTTATTCGGACTCCCCGCCGTTCGCAGTGCATGGCTTGAAGAACCGCAAGGCTGGCGGCGGGCTTACTCTCCGCAGGAAAGCGATTACTCGAAGAGCATTACCGGCAACATCCCCGAAGGCGTCGGAAGCGAGGACGCGTTGAAAAAGTACCGAGAGAAAAATCTTGTCTCGGGCTGTCTCGGCACGATCCACACAACGCCGCTTCGCGAACGTTACAATGCCATGAAGCCCGGGGAAAAAGACCAGATTTCCAAGGCTGTCCGCCTCGACCCCAACGGATTCTGTCCGACGTTGCGCGCGGGCACCGCAGCGGACAAAGGCAGTTATCAGGCCGTGCGTCCCATCCATCCGACCATGCCACGAGTCATCACTCCGCGCGAGGCGGCGCGGATGCAAGGCTTCCCCGATTGGTTTCAGTTTGCGCCCTCGAAGTGGCACAGCTTCCGCCAGATCGGCAACAGCGTCAGCCCGTTCGTAGCCGAGGCAGTGCTTACTGTAATTTTTAATAAAATGAGCCTCCTTCCCGATGCCACACAAAGCAAAACCACCAGTCGCTAGGAATACGAACGCACCGGAAGACACCAAGATTGAGGTGTTTCCGTCAAAGAGTTTGTTTGTAGACATGCTGACGCGAGACATCGATTTGGCCGATGCGATCCTTGATCTCCTAGACAACTGCGTAGACGGGGTTCGCCGACTCAAGCGGCGCTCGACTCCGGATACCGGAGCGCACGACGGCAGCCATGTGAATCTTCCCAGAGACTATCGAGGCTACTGGGCGCGTATCGAATACAATGCGGAAAAATTCGTGATCGAGGATAACTGCGGCGGAATTTCGCTGCACGATGCCGTTGAGTACGCATTTAAATTTGGCAAGCCTGCCGAATTTTCGAGCCCTACTGACGGAACAATCGGGTTGGTCGGAATCGGCATGAAACGAGCCCTGCTCAAAATGGGTAAGTCCAGCATAGTGCATTCGTACCACTCAGAAGATACGTTCCAAGTGAGGATCATCCCCAGTTGGTTGATCGATGACACTACATGGACTTTGCATTACGAGAGGGTTGCTCCTCTGCTGCCGGACAACGGTACGAGGATCGAGGTCACCGAGTTATCGGAAGATGTCCGTTCGCAGTTTCAGGAAACCTTTTTCTACAAGAAATTGTGGGAGAAGATTGAGGGTGCATTTTCTATTCTTATCGCTCGCGGTTTCAAAGTTACCATCAACGGCAAAGAAGTCGGATCGGAGACGCTACAGTTATTGTGGCAAGAGGAAATTAAGGACGGCCGTAGCGTCAGACCTTTTGTCTACCGCGAGAACATCAATGGGGTTGAAGTGTATCTTACGGTGGGGTTTCGGCAGATGGACAAGGAGAGCAGTGAGGAAGACGATTCCCAAAGATTCTATCGAAGCACGGCTTCTGGATGGACTGTTGCTTGCAACGATCGAGTGGTTTTGTACCGCGATAAATCCGAACAGACGGGCTGGGGCACTGACAACGTCCCTGAATATCACACCCAATTCATTGCGGTCTCGGGTTTCGCAGAATTTCGGTCAGACGATCCGCGCAGGCTACCGTTCACGACTACGAAATACGGAATCAATCAACAATCGAACGTATATATACGTGCTTTCGACATCATGCGCGAAGGCACGCGTATCTTTACCGATTGGACCTATAAGTTTAAACAGCACAACAAGCAGCGCGATGAAATATTCGCTACAGCAGTTCCGCGCAGCGTCGAACGTATTAAAGAAGCCTCGCCTATACCCGCTCCACGACTCGACGGCACACGGCCCGCATTGAGAACTAAACCCTCGCTGCCGCAGCCGAAAGTCGAGAGGACGGAACAAACGGTCGTCTTTAAACGGTTGACGTCTGAGATAAGAAAAATCGGGGTCTTTCTGCGGAACGACCCAGAAATGCCAGCCTCGCAGGTAGGCAACGAATGCTTTGAACGCGTGCTGAGAGATGCCACGAAGCGATGAGCGCAGGAACATTGCCATACCATCTTAGACCGAATAAAGCGGTGGACCGGTTTCTGTTTTTAGACCTTCTGTCTAAACTTGATCCTGTTTTGAGAATCGATTCCACTTACAGGTACGTCGGTTTTGGAGGACCGCAGATGGAAGATTTTCGACTTCTGCACGAAAGATTTCCAAATTTGCAAATGCTGTGCATCGAGTCATCAGAGCCTGTGCTTCGCCGTCAAAAGTTCAACCGTCCACACACGAACGTGGCTCTTCTTGAAGAACCGATGGAAAGCAAAGATTGGTTGACTGATTGGAATCCTACGGATCCAACGATCATTTGGTTCGACTACGCTTTTAAAAAAGAACGTCCAACACAGTTTAGAGAATTCCAGACCCTTCTTCGCGAGGCACCTCATGGTTCACTCATTCGGATTACGATGAACGCGGATCTTCCTAAAGCAGAAACGAAGGGGGGTGAAGCACAGTTAAACCATCTTAAAACAAAGTTCGGCGCTCTTTTGCCCGCAGGTTTAGATCCAAACGATATAACCGCTGCTAATTTTCCAGATATCTTGGTTCAAATGTTCCGGACGGCTACCAGAGATGTTCTGAAGTCGCATCCAGATCGATATTACCGAACGCTGCTCATTACGAGTTACCGCGATACTAATCAGATGATGACGCTAACCGGGATATTGGATACTCCCGAGAATTGCCAACGCATTGTTGACGTCCCGGTCATACGTGAGTGGGAATATAGTTGCTTCGATTGGGAAAATATCAATAACATCAGCATGCCAGACCTTACTGTAAAAGAACGTATTCGGATCAATGAAAATTTGCCGGCTCTCGTCGGCGACCCTGAAGCAATCCACGCAAGCTTAGATTGTTGGGTGGATGAAGACGAAGCAGAGTCGCTTAACAAGCTGAACAACTACGCCGACTTCTACCGTCATTTTCCACAATTCGTTCGTGCAGCCGTATAGTCCTCCACACGATTTCTTCCAGGAATTGTCTACTGTTTGTGGATCACGTAACCCCAGAACGCCGTAGCGCGTTGATGGCGAGCATCCGAGGCAAGAACACTAAACCAGAAATCGCCGTCAGACGCCTCGTGTGGGGGATGGGCTATCGTTACGGCCTCCATAACCGGCGGCTTCCCGGCAGCCCAGATTTGGTGCTGACACGACACCGCAAAATCTTGTTCGTGCATGGCTGTTTCTGGCATTCTCACCCGGGATGCAAGAAGGCAAACCCACCGAAAACGCGGCGCGACTTTTGGATACCCAAGCTCGCCGCGAACGTCGAACGCGACCACAGGACAGAATCTGCCCTTCGCGAACTTGGATGGGACGTGAGCGTCGTGTGGCAGTGCGAACTGCGTGATCCGGAGGAACTAGCCAGAAAAATTTCGAGCTTCATCGGAATACCGCCCCGCGCCCTTCCAAAACAATCGCAACCGACGAAGCGATAACAAGGACATGGACTATAAGCCAATCAAATGGCGCGATGTGAGTTGGGGGACAGTCATCCATATCTACATGGAGTTCGGTAAAACCCGACGAGAGCCGCGTGGTGCCGATGGGTGTACCACAACATTAGCGCAGAAAGATTCCATATCTAAAAAAAGAATCCGCCCCATGACGAATTCCTTTTTTCTCGACTCCGACCCTCCCGTCTCAGTTGCGGAAGTGCGGCAGCATCTCGACGGCGACCGTCAGCGCCTTGGCCTTGATGCGGTTGACCTCTCCGAACCAGATGCTCGCCAGGCCCTGGTGGGCGCTCTGGCGGGTCTTGCGGTGGTCCAACCACTCCGTGAGACGAGCACTAGCCACAGGCAGCCCGCTCCCATGCATCTTCATTTTGGTGTTGATGATAACTGGGTAAATCGAATCTCGATTCGCCGGGCCTTCGCCTCTCGTTCTTCGAGCGTTCCTGCAATATCGTTAGGTGGAACACCTTGTGCAGCCGAATAGCACCGCACATCAATTCTGCGCGAAAGTCGAATGCGCCGTTCCGCGAGCCACCGAACCCACTCTTCCTTGACAGCAAATGCACGCATCAGGCCCAGATCTGCGTTTGATCCTGCTGTGAGCGAAGCTGCTCTGCCCCTGCCGCTGAGTACACCTACTAGCCCAGAATCCAGATTGCTGCTTGTGCCAACCGGGCTGGCATCGGTGTGGCCGATAATCTCAATGGTGTCTACACTGTTGTAACTATTCAGGATACGGATCAATTCCTCGAACTCTTTGTTGTTCAGTTGCGCTCGAAAGCCTGGGGAAATTTCTGCTTTTCCTTTGATGAAGGTGAGCGACCTCGCGTCTTCTAAGTCGATGATGGGCGGCTTGTCATTAAGAGCCTTTTGCAACCGCGCGACTTCCCGTTTCGTTTCCTCGCCGCGAGTTTTTTCCGTCTCATACAGGTCGCGCCAGTGATCATGTACCCGCGTGACCACCTCGTCTGCGGTCGCGTCCAGACCCGCGATGATCTCGCCGGGCGACTGGGTGGCACGCAGCATCACATGGGCAGGCGGCTCCAAGGCCCGGCGCATCTTGTTAACGGGTTCTCGCACGGTTTTCATCTCCATGCCAACCGCCTCCACAATGCTCTGGGCAGTTCCTGGTTTCTGTTTGGGCGTCAGCAGGTAGTAGATGGTCCCCACCAGCGCAAGCGCGATGATGAACAACGTCATAAACAGATCGCTGATGCTCGGCCAATACGAGGCGGTCATCGGTTGGTCTTCGACGTCGTCCAACATAATTATTGCGGTTGGATTACCTCGCATTAGAAACGATACCAAGGTTTTTTCTCCTTGGAATCCGTCTCCACATCTGCGTCCTCGGCCTCGTGGCCGACGATGGACTCTGCAACCTCATTCGTGCCGCTAGAAATTTGCGCGGCATAGAACGGCGTCACGGCTGGTGAGACTCGCACCGCTTGGTCAACGAGGGTGGTCAACGCTTGCAACGAATCGTTGACCCGGTCCTGCGTAGAATTAAGGCGCAGTGTCGAATCGTCCACGAGGCTTTGCACCATGGCCCCCACGTTCGTTTTAAGCTGAGTCTCGGCGGCGTCCGTGTTGCGGTGGAATTGAACTCCTGCCGCGTCCAGCGCCGTCTTGCCTTCGGCGAGCACTGCGGAAATTTCCCCTTTGATGGCCTGGATCTTCGCTGCCGATTCGTTCAGAGGCGCGACAGCGCTGCCGACCGTATCTGCAATATTTTTTCGGGTTACTTCTGCGGCTTCCCTCGATTGTTCGGTGAATTTGCCGATGGCGTCTGTGCAACCCTTCTCTAGCGCGCGGGGAACGTGTTCGACGACATCGGTGAACGTCCTTGTGGTGTTCTCCAATCCCTTCGAGGCCGCAGCTAACAACTGCGCGGCTTCTTGGTTGCGATCCACGGATTGTTTAAAGCCAAGCACGGAACGCACAAGCGCGCCGTCCTCGCCCAGGTGTGAAGCCAACCCGTTGATGACGCCAGAGGCATCGGTGGAGAGACGACTGGCGGCGGTGGCGACCTGTTTTGCCGCCGAGCGAAGTTCGGCACCAGCATTGCGCATCTCCTTGATGATGTCGGGCAAAGCCTGAATGGCATCCGCGAAGTCTCGGTCACGGCGCTCGATAGAATCCGCCAAGCTACCCAGCTTCACTTGCGTGTCGATGAACTCTTCCCCGACCGTGCGCAGGCGAAAAGCGGGCAACAGGCTGTCCACGGTGAAGCGGTCTAGCTCCCGGCCTAGGAGGAAAGCCGCATGATTGTAGCCGCTTCGGGCCATCACGATGAGCAGAGTAAAGGTAATTGCCACGATGCTCGGCCAGAACGAGTTGCCGAGTTGGTGGATCATGGACATCACGTTTTCGGCGCTTTTCGCGGCATCTTGCACCGTGCCGCTGGCGTCGACCTGGATGTTGAAGCGACTAAGCACCGGGTGGATCGCCACCAGCGTGCCCGCGACGCCGCACACCAGCAGTACGGCCACGATGCCCGTGGACCAGCGCGCTGCGCCCCGCCCCCGCTCGCGGCGGGCCGAGAGGCTATGCAGTTCGCCCAGCGTGGGGAGTCGTTGGGCGAGCCATCCTCCCCATACCGCGAGCAGGTGGTCAGCGGCGTGCGACTCTTGCGGGATGCCGTTGGCCCGGAGCCATTCCGCCGCCGTGGTCGAATAAAGATTTTCTTGACCGAGTGCCTGGAGCGCGCCCTGCCCGTCCTTGAAAAACCGCCGCAAGTGCTCTAGCGGCGCGAACTCTCCACGGATTTGCTGCCAAGCGGCCACAGCCGCGAGAAATCCGATCAGTCCGATGATGATGATGATGGCAGTCGGAAAAAAATAGTCCATGATGCTCGGAAAGAGGGGAGGCGATCACTCGGTCACCACCCAAATCTCGCACCGACGGTTGCGCGCCCTACCTTCCTCCGTGGCGTTTGTGTCAACCGGAAGTTGGTCGCTCAACCCGGCGGTCTTGGCGTCCACCCCTGACAGCTTGAGCTGGCCTGCGACGCTATCTGCGCGACGAACAGAGAGCGGCTGATTCGTTCCCGCCAAGCCCGTGTTGTCGGTGAACCCAAGGATCACCACCTTGGCACGGGCATAATCCCGCGCCAGTTCAATCGGCAGCCGCACAAGGTCAGCTTGGGCCTTCAAGTCGAGTGCGGATTCGGCGTGGCTCAGGTCGAGGTGATCGACACCCGTGCGGAAACGCAGGTCGGTGGAAAGCCGGTTCGCTGACCGGACCGTCTTCAGGTGCAGGGCTCCGGCGATGGCGCTGAGCCGCACCGGGTCAGCGTCACCGTTGGCGGGGCGAAGGCGCAAATCGACGTACCCACACGAGGCGACAATCTGCTGTCCTTTGTCAGAGGTTAGGAAGCGTACGAATCCTGTGCCTGCAGCTCGCGCGCGGGGATTCTGGTAAGCCACGATGCGATGGGCGAATTTGTAGTCTTCAGTGGCGATGGTGAATGGGCTGGGCTGCAACGCCGTCGCACCCGAGCGACAGGGAAGCTGCCGGGCTTTGATCGTGCTGCCCTCCAAATGATATGCGCCAAGGCCGATACCGCCTGGCGACGCGAGTATCGCATCGGCGACTGGCCCAGCGACGTTCCGGCCAACCGTAAACCCCCAGCGGTCGGCGGCGGCCCGTTCCGCGCTGCCAGGCGCTCCACCGAGCCAGTCCGAACGCTGGCGGGCGCTTTCTGCATCTACACTAGGCGCTGAACTATTTGGCTGGACGAGGAAGGTGAGCGCGTCCATCGCCACAACCTCCGCTGAGGCACGCGAGTCGAGGTCGGTCCCCGGAAATTCGCGCGCGAACGCTGTCCGCTCGGCGACGTCGGGCTCATGCTCGGTCACTACCAAGTCAGTTCCCTGCCGGAACAGCGCCGCGAGGGGCACGGATCCAGCCTGGCGCACCACCACGCGCTGCGAGCCCGGCCCTCCGGAACCGGTGGTGTAATACCATTGCCCGGCGGCAGGTGAGACCAAGTGGCCCTCCGCTTGCGCCTGAAGCTCCGGGAGAACCAGGGTCCCCGCCAGGTCAGAGGTGCAGCAGACAATCAGCGTCGCATCTTGATCGGCGAACGGAGCGATTACCTTCGGAGCCACGTTGGCCAGCGCATCGGCTGCCTCGGAGTAATTGGTTTTGATGCTCGCTACCAGCCGGGTCAATTCGGTGGGATCGGGTGGATGACCGCCGCGTCCCTTGATCAGCTTGCGAAAGCCTGCGGTCATGTCCTGCACAGAGCCGTCAAGCGTTTCGCACTGAGCGGCAAACGCGGAATTGCCTCCCGCGCGTTGGCGTAGGGAGTCGATTTGCGCGGCCAAGTTGTCGCACTCCTCAACGGCGTGCCGGGCAGCGATAGCCACCGCGCCGGACTGGTTGCCGGGCTGGTCGCCAGTCTGCCGGAGCGCCTCGGCCTGTTTGACCATATCGGCCAATTGCCCAAGAGAAGGTCGAGCAGCAGCCGCGTCACCACCTTCGGCCTGCTGGCGCACGCGTTCCGCAAGTTCACGGGCCCGCGTATTTAGCCCATTGAGACTGGCCAGCGGGTTTAACTCCTGCCGAGATTCGGTCGGCCGCGCGCGCAACTCGACCAATCTTCCGTCCAATTGCCGCGCCTGCGCCGCACAACCCTGGAGTTCCGCTTTCAGGGGATCGCTGCGCAGCAGTAGAAATAACAGCAGCAGCACCAGCGCGCTGCCCAGAGCGATCAACACCCAGCGCAGTTCACGCGCGTAATACGCCATGATCGGCACCGGCTGGCGCAATTCCAGGCAATGCAGGTTGTTCGCCGGACACGTCCAGTTCGCGCCCGAACAAACCTGTCCTTTGCGCGCCCGCGCGCAGGCTTCGATCCGCGCGCCGCAACGAAAATACTCGGCCATAGATGGTCAGTTCAGGAGCTGGTTGAGATAGGGCCGCATGTCCTGCCACTCGCGGTATTCGGGCGAGGTAATGCCATGCTTCGCTTGCCGGTCACTTTCTTCCTTCGAGACCTGGTCGAGCAATTCGCGTTTGCGCGCCGGGGGCAGTGCCGCGACCGCCGAAGCCACCCCCAGGTTAATCTTGAGCATCTCCGGCAGGTTCGCGCCGCCGCGAATAGATTGGAGTGAAGACCCGAGCCACTCGGACCGATCTCCCTGATCCGTCCGCTTGATAAGCGACGCTCCATTGTTGTCTTCGATGATGGCGCCGACCGCCTGTCCGATCCAGAAATCGGCGGCGAGCCGCGCTTGGAGTTCCTTGAGGGTCGGAAGGAACAGGTTCGGGCGCTGATCGCGCTCGCCCTCGGGGTCGATGTTACAAAAATAACGGACCTCCTGCCGCCCATTGCCAGCCTCGTATTTCCGGGTCAGTTCGGCGGCGACAGCCATGTAGCGCGCGGCCATCCAGTAATCGCAAACCAGCAGGCGCAACTGCGAGGGGTCGCCGTGTTCGTAGTGGTCGGAGACATACGCTGGCCCGGCGGGGATTGCGTCGAGAAGCGCCTGCTGCACCTGGACGGAAAAAGGGTGCTGCGGCACGGCCAGTACGAAGATGCGTCGCGGCATGGGCGGCACGCCGACACCCCCGCCCAGCACGATGGCCGGGGCGAGTTGCCCGCCGTCGATGTACAAGCAGGAGGTCGCCCGCTCGACGAACTCGCGCGCGGCCGTCGTTAGTCCGGGCAGATCGTTGCGGTAACGCTGCTGCAGCCGGTCCATCAACGAGTCGCCCAGCACAGGTGGAACTACGCCGCGCGTCACCATTGTCGTATGAATATCGCGGCCCGCTGCTCCGGCGGTGTTGCGCAAGCTGTCCTCGGCACGCGCCCTTTCCTCCGCGTCGAACCCGCGCAGAGTGCGGCCCGGCGTGACCACCACCCCGCGCAGTGCCGAGGCGACGGCAGCGAGGTTCGCTTGGTCGCCACGCAATGTTTTGCGGAAGGCGTCGAGTTTGTCCTGGTCGAACTCGTAGCGGACGGCGTTTTGCGGGTCGCGCAGCGCACGCAGATCGGCGTCGAGCGTTTCGCCGTCGGTCTTACTCTCGCGCAACAGGTCGAGCAGATGAGTTTGCGCAGCGGCGTAGTTCGCACGCAAGCCCATCAACGGCTGGATCAGCGCGCTTTTGAGCGCAAAGTCGCTATTGTCGACCTGTTCGTCCAAGCTCTGGCGATATTTAGCCTTGAGATCGGCGGCGTGAGCGCGCAGCAGGGCAGTGCGTTTGCCCACCATCCGGGACAGCACGGTCAGCTTCTCCCATTCATCGTCCTTGCGCGCGGTTAAGCGGTTGGCGAGCGTGCTTGGAGAATCGTTGCGGCGCGTGTGGGCGTTAAGATTTGCGCTCAGTTGCGCGGTGAACCTGTCCAGGCATTCGATGAGGCCAACCAGACCCACCGGCGCGGCAGCTTCTCGCCAATAACGGGTCAGAGCTTGGTCCACCTCAGCCACCACCTCGTCCGCGCTGGCATTGTGCAGCGCTCGCACGGCAGCCAAGCGCGCCTTCACACCGTTGCCGCCGAGGTGATGGTCGAAGAACGTGACGATCTGGCTTTCAAGCAACGCGAGTTCGTTTCCCGGCACGCTCTTCTTGAGCTGGCCTTCGAGTGCGTCGTCGATGGTCTTGACGCACTCTTGGTGCAGCCCTTCCGCCGTTGTGGCCGCGAGGGTGTGCGTCTGGATGATCTGCTGGATTTCGGAAGTGATCTGTTCGATCTGGCCCTCGTTCGCCTTGAGCGGCACGTCTCCGTAGCCGCTACCCGCCTGCCAGTGATTGTAGAGCATCTGGCGCAACGACGAGTTGACCAGATCCAACGCGATCAGTTCCTCAATTTTTTCGTTGGGCACTTCCCAGCGCCGCATCCCCAGGCTCCCGAAGCGGTAGCTGCGTTCCGGGTTGGCCATCGGTTCACCACCGAAGGCAGCGATAATGTCTTCCAGGGTTAGCGATGCCTGGGTGTTCGGCGCGAGGTTGCCTGACAAATAGGCATAGATGCGCTCGAAACACGACTCCGCCATCACCTTGATCTGCGCCTCGATGGGCACCCTGCGATTCGCACTGTTGATGCTAGAGGCCACCAGAGCCGCCGTAATCGGCACGCCGCCGTCGAAGGGTGCGCCCCCATGTTGTGCGTCGAGCATGGTCGGCCTGAGGCGGCCCACCATCAGGGCATTGAGATCACGTAAGGCTGCGTACTGGTTCTGATAAAAGTAGCCCACGTCAGCACTTTTACCGTCGTCCTGGCTGGTGAGATAAAGATAGAGATAGATGGGAAAACCGTTCTGGGGAGCGCCGTTGGGGTACAGGTCGCGCAGGGTTGTCACCAAGTCCACCAGCCCGCCGCTGCCGGTGCCGCCCGCGAGGGTGGCGAAAATGTGAAAGCAGCATTCGTTGCCAGTACCGGCGGTCATAGCCCCCACCTTGGTGGCCAGCGTCTGGCGCACGTTGTCGGCGTTGCGCGCGAAGAGAAAGCGCCCGAAGCGCCGACGCTGGTTGGCACCTGGCGTGCCTTTGTCGGCGTTAAGATAGCTGGAGATAAAACCACGTTCTCCCAGCCAAGGGCTGATGGTCGGGTTGACGGAATGGGCGTCCAGATCTTGGCCCAACATGCCACTTTTCATGTCGAGTTGCTGGTTGGGAGCCAACTCCAGATTTTTCCCGAAATAGCTCCAGAATTTGCGCGTGTTCCACACGTCGCGGCTCGAATCAATCGACAGGAAATCCCACCGCGCGCCCAGTTGTTTGAGGTGGTCTTGATCGCGGTGGCGTTGTTCCATGACCTTGCGCACCTCCGCCAACGAACGCCCTCCCTGACCGCCGAGCCCAATAAAAAGATGGTTTTGCATGTGCGATATTTTCTTGATGTAAACGCTACCCTAGGACACTACGGGGTAGGCCCGGATGTGCGCGCAGGCTATCATTGCGGTCAGGACAACCTGGAGGATGGCGAGCACTCCGAGCGCCCACCCCAACGCTGTTCGCAGGCTCTCGAGCGGCTCGACGAGGGTCTTGCCCGCAGACTCCAACGCGGTGTTCACCTGGGATTCCACGGCTGCTTTACTCCACGCGTTGGAAGGGCCGATGATGACTGGATAGACCGGCGCGGGCACGTTATTTTTTACTTCCTCGGCCACCGCCGCAGGGTCTTTCACATAGACTGTCGCCCCCAATGCAAAAGGCTCCTGGGCGAGCAGGTGGCGTTTCACATCCGTCGCCGCGACCTTCGCCAGACCCTCGGTTTCGGTCGAATTATTGAGCCGCAGTTCGTTGCCGCCCTCGGTGGGTGGGGTAAGTTCGTTCTGCCCCCCGAGCGGCTGGAGAAGGTTCCAAGCATCGCGCAGGATTTCCCTGTTCAACGTGCCTGACGCGGACACTTGCGGCACGAGGCTGACACGCAGATTTTCGATCCATCCATTGGTCCGATTGGCGCTGGAAAGCGCGAAGGCGACCACCGTCAGCACGGCAGCCCAGAGGATGTTCAAAGCAATCAGCCCTGGGGTCAGATTCCAGCGCCGATTCCACAGTTTGCCCCAGATCAAGCCAATCAGAAAAAAGCTGATGAGAAGCGCAATCCCACCGTAGATGAAGGGTACGGGCGCCAGACTGCCGAACTCAGATCGGCACGCAAAAAGGAATGCATCGATGAAATTCATGGGAAAATTTTGTAAATTGCTGTGCGAAAGTATTTTATTTTCATTTCTTAGCTTGGGTGGCATACTGGGACTAACCCTCACCGAGGTAGAAAACGGATGAGAGCATATGGCCCTAGTACATATCAAGTATTCTCTTGTTGGGGGCGTCGAATGACTGGGTGCAGGAAACTGGTTACATTTCTTATCAAGAATCTTACCCGCGCACAGAAAATTTCCGCTGTTAGATAAAAAAGACCCGCCCCATGGCGAATCTTTTTTCTTTTGATGCCACCGTCCCCGATTAATTGCGGAAGTGCGGCAGCATCTCGACGGCCACGGTCAGTGCCCGCGCCTTGATCCGGTTGGCCTCCCCGAGCCAGATGCTCGCCAGGCGCTGATCGGCGCTCTGGCGAATCTTGCGGTGGTCTAAATACTCGGTCACCCCGTTGTACGCCGCCCAGAGCGTGCCCTCTACTCCCCTCTGGCGGTTGCCCGCCCCCTGGTCGAAGAAGTACTCGCTCCAGGAACGATCCCGGGCGATGCACTCGGCCTCGCTTTCGGTGGGCTCCCGGTCCTTGGGCTCGGGGTACACGTACTGGAGGTACTTCTCCAGCCGGTTGCTGTGCATGGGCACCTGCACCATCTCGCGGAACGTGTCGGCCAGCTCGTCGAACTGGTGATGAACGATCCCCAACATCTTCTCGGCGGCTTTGAGCCTGTGATGGATGTCGGTGTGGTGGCTGATCTTGATGCCCGCCCCTCCCTGGTTGATGGCCAGGGAAAGCGTGTTCTGGCAGACCACCCGCACAGGTGTAAACTTCACCTGCAAGGAGGAGGTCCCGTCGTGACTGTTGGTGAGCAAGAGGAACTTGTCGGTGATGTCGTCACCAATGACACGGATGCTGTCGGGCAGCTTGGCCAGGATCCACACCCGTTCGCCTTTGCCGAGCGCTCCTGCCGTGTGGTAGATGGCGGCCTGCTTTCCGACCACGGGGTCAAAGAAGGCGAACGCCTCCCGGTTCTGCACGGGTGTATAGCTGCTGCCCACGACCCCGAGCACGTCGAGACTGTTCTCACGCGCCACGGCGTACTTGTCGGGCACCGGCAGGCGCAGGAGGCTGTGCTCGCCGTCGCTGCCGTACAAAGGCAATTTCTTCACTGTCCAGTCCAGGCGGGCGGCCTGGATGGCTTCCTCGGCGGTGGCGGGTTTGTCGAGCGCGGTGCCCAGGCCGTGCCAGGGTACGCCGCCGACGTACATCATGCTGGCTTCTCCGTTCTGGATCATCAGGTTATGGCTCATAGTTTCTGTTTTCCTTTCGGTTGTTTGGTTCTGTTTGCTGCGGGTGATGAACGCCGAAGGGCCGGACACCTCATGGGAGGCATCCGGCCCTTCGGCTCGTTCGGATGAGTGGTTGGTGTTACTGACTACAGGCGCACGGTCTGCAATGCCTTGAGGGTACCGCGCACGGAGCGGATCTCCCGCTCACTCAGGCGACGTTCGCGCTGCACTTGGCGCAGGGTGTCGGCCAAGTTGTTCAGGTTGGTGACCGCACCCCGGAGGGAGCCTTTCACGAACTCGATCTGGTCGAGCGCCTGTTCCAAGGTCGGCTTGTCTTCGGTCGTGGTTTCGGTGACGGGAGAGATCCCGTTGCCGTTCGTGGTAGTTCCATTTTGCATGGTGGTATTCCTTTCTTCTGGTTGGTTGTGGGTTGAGTGAATGGTTTCGGGTTGATCCGGCGCGGCGTTAGTGGTGGACACGACCGGGGTGATGGTGTTGACCGGCGCGGGTGCCGGGGCGCTGGCCTTTGGCGCAGGGGTGTTCCCATCCACCCTCACGGGCATGACGATCATCTGACGGCTCGCACCGTCGCTGAAGCGCAGGGGCCGCAAAGCCTCCTGCACGCCGATCTGACGCAGCCCGAAGCCGATGGCCTTGAGCAGGTACTGCCGGTTGACGTACACCGTGGCAGGGTCACCGCTGATCGTGACACCGGGCACCTCGACCTCTGTCGCGCGTTCTTGATCCTTGTTGCTGCCCCGCAGGTAGAGCCTGCCCGACACGCAGTACAAACCTACCGTGTGGTTGGGCGTGTCGTCCCCCGGCAGCCGGGGCACGATGCGGCTGATCGCTTCCGCCCCCTGCTCGCTGACCTCGATGGTGCCGGTGAACTCGCGCACGTCGTCGGTGATGTTGCGCCAGTTCGGGTACGTGCCCTCGATCTGCTTGGTGACAAAGGTCCAGCGGCGGCTCTCCAGCTGGAGGTAGCCGCCCTTGTCCTTGGTGGGCACCTGCACGCTGAGCTTCCACTGCCCATCCTTGACGAAGCCGCTCCAGGAAAGGAAACGGTGGTCGGGGATCAGGACCGAGGCAGGCAGCGCCAGATGCAGACTGTTGCTGCTGAACAGGTGTCTGCCGTCGGTGGCCACGGCGTAATGACCACTAGGTTTGGACACGTCGAGGTACGCGCCGTTGAGGATCACACGGGTCTCGTCTTCGCTGGCGCAGGCCAAGGCGTTGAGCAACGTGGCCCGGGCGGCTTCGTCCAGGCTCACGGGTTTGGCTGTAATCGGCGGTGGCTCGGGGAAGTCGGCGACCGGGGCCGAGGTGATGACCTGTTCGACCGGGTGGCTGCCGATGCGGTGACGCAAGAGCAGCTTGTCCTCGCCGAGCACTTCCAGATCGAGGACTTCATCGCCCGGGCAGGTTTTGACGAGCTTCTGCAGCTCGCCCAGCGAAATTCGACACGATGTCGGATTTGCGACCTCCTGCGGCGTTTCCAGCCGGAACGTCAGAAACGTGTCGAGATCGGTGCCGGTGAGCCGCACCCAGCCCTGGCGGTCACGCTCGATGTGGAGCATGCCGAGCACGGGCAGGGTGGTACGGTTGGGGATGACTTTGGTGAAGCCGCCGAGGGCAGTTTTGAGTTCGGCGACGGGCAGTTGGATGATGGGATTGGGGTTCATGGATATGGATGGATGACTGACAGGTGGGTTGATGGATGTGGACGGATGAAAAGCGGAAACGGCCGGGGCACCCCTTTGATGGAGCGCACCCGGCCGTTTCCGCCGTGGGTTGTATGGTTGTGGTTGGTGTGGGTGGACCGGATCGTTTAGACCCGGATGGTGCCCGGTGCTTCGTGCCGGTACTTCAACTGGCTCGTCGTACACTCGGCGGGTTCGATGTCCTCGCGCTCGCCGAGATAGACAGGCTGGTAGATGGCACCGCTCTGGCGGAACGCGTAGAGGTAACGAACCTCGACCACCGCGCCCGCCGCCGGGATGGGCTGGTTGGGTGGGACGGTGACGTTGCCCGCTTCCACGATCTCGCCCATGGCATATAGGCCCAGGGAGACGCTGCGTTTGGTGGGATGCACCTGCGTGACCACGAAGCTCGCACTCTCGTACAACTTGTACTTGAGCTGATCGTTCGATCCTGACGTTTTGCCCGGCGAGTACGGAGCCGTCAGGAGCTTGAGCACGATGCCCTCCTTCTGCTCCCGGCGCAGACGTTCCAACAGACCGATCTTCTCGCGGGCACTCCAGGCAGTGTAAACCCGCTGGATGGCCGTGAAGTCGTCCGGGATCAGCCGGTTGAGCAGGTTGAGTCGATCCACGTAGGGCTGCTGGCGCACGTCCTGCCAAGCGCTCTCCAGCACATCGAAGACATGGACGATGTCGCCTACGGCCTCGCCATCGAGCAGGCAGTCACCTGCCAACAAGCGCATCTCACGGACGATGGAGTCAGGCACCGCAACAACCAGCCCTTTGCGGTTGATGCCCTCGACGGTGTGGCCGGTCTTTCTGACCATGAGCCGTTTGCCGTCGTGCTTCTCCTGCGCGCAGTAGAGAGGATCGAGCAGGAAGTGGCCCAAGGCGTGTTCGTCCTCGACGGCGTAAAGCAGTTGCGGGTAGATGCCGGTGCTGCGGCCTTCGTCGCCGGTGTGCTGGTAGGGAGTGCCGTCCTGTCCGGGGC
This sequence comes from uncultured Chthoniobacterales bacterium, assembly GCA_964236475.1. Lineage (GTDB taxonomy): Bacteria > Verrucomicrobiota > Verrucomicrobiia > Chthoniobacterales > SZAS-18 > CAHJWO01. Next base: position 2,898 of record CAXSED010000053.1, on the reverse strand, counting down.
TGTACCCTTTGGCCACCTTCGAGGCGACCAACTGGTTGAACGTCCTGAGCGCCGTGTCGTAATCGACGGGCTCTGGCGTTTTCGTGCCGGTTTGCAGGGTGGCACCCCGGCGGCCGAAAGCGAAGCGGACCAGGAAATGATCTGGGCTGCCGTTGGCTTCGAGGCTGACCTGATAGATCTTGTCGCTGCTGCCTTCGCGGTAGTAGAGGATGGCTTGTTTGGGTTCGTTGATGGTGGTGGTTTCGATGGAAATGGCTGTCATGAATGGATGGTTTAGATGAGGTGATTGGTGGTTGAGGGGTGAGAACGCCAAACAGCCCGCCGACCTCGTTGGAGATCAGGCGGGCTGTATGGCGAACGGTGCAGTAGGACGAGCGGTAGATCGCCTACGTGGGCTTGGACGGGGCCGGCGGGTCGGCCAGCGCCGGGTGTTCGCTCAAGGCTTCGAGCTGTTGCCCGGCCTGGCCGACCCACGGTGCTCCGGCCCGCAAAAGCGCTCCGCCTTTACGCAGGGCGAAGCGGGCGGCGGCCAAACGCGCACGGCGCAGGGCTCCGTCCACGATTGGATGGTTTCCGATGTGTGTGTTCATCGCGGTGTGATCAGCAAGGGTTAGTTGCCGAAGAAGTGGTTAAGATGGTTGGCCATTTCGATGAGCTTGATCAAAAGCGGCGAGAGTGCGAAGAGCACGATGGCCAGGAGGATGAACGAGATGATGGAGATGACAGTTTCGAGTGCTTTCATTGGGAATATTTTCTAAGGTTGGCCAACGCCGGATGGAACGGCGCGGCGGTTGAAGGTGGTGATGGTGGGTTAATGCCAAGCCGCGCATTCGTTGAAAAACTCGCAGCTGACACACTGCAGGCCCGGTGAGGGGATGAAGTCGCGCCGTTCCAGGCCCAAAACGTAGGAGTCGATGACGCGCAGCAAACGGGATCGTTCCCGCTCGCCGATGGGTGGCAACGCGATCACGACGAGCCGGGGCTGTTTGAGTTTGACCAAGTGATGCAACTCGATGCCCGTTTCCTTTCTGCCGGTATTTTCCCGGTACAGCATTGAGTACGCGGTGGCTTGGGTGGCGTCGACCAAGGCGGCACGCTCCGGATTGGGCGTCGTGCTGCTGGTTTTGAAGTCCACGATCCGGTTGTCCTGTACCAGGTCGAGCACGCCTACCAAAGTGGGTAAACCGTGGTTCGCCAGATCGGCTTCGACCATGACTTCCACGGCGTCGGGCTTGCCGGCCTCGCGGATGGGCGACTCGCGGAAGAACGTCTCCAGGAGCCGCCAGCCGGTCTGTTGCTGTTCGGCTTCGATGCCAGCGTTGTCCCAGGCAACCGGTTCATCGCTTTGCTCGCTCTTCCAAACCGCTTGGTAATTGGTGTAGAGATCGGCAAGAGCAAGAGACTGCTGACGCCACCGGGCGCGGTTCCAGTTGCTCAGAACCGCATGAACGGCCACGCCCACATGGAGCGCGGCCGTCTTGGGTTTTCGCAGGCCGAGCACGTAGCGAAACCAGAACTTCAGGCGGCACGACTGGAAAAGCGTCAGTTTGGAGGCGCTGACCTTTCGCCGGAGCTTCTCGATGATCTGGTCTTCAGTAGGCGGCGGCTGCAGGGTGTCCACGAGCGTGCTCATGGTCGGGTGCCGGTTGAACGGCGCTGGTAACTGCCGTTGTGGGCCTTGCCGTCGCCCTTCTTCTTGCCGTGTCGTTCGAGGAGCTGGTCAATGAGACCGCTGGCCTGCAACCGGTTGAGCGTCTTGACCGGGACGCCGAACATTTCCTTGGCAAGAGCCTCCACCACTTTTTTGTCGAGGCGGTGTTCCGAGATGATCTTGAGGATGAACTCCTTCTGCTTGTCGGAGCAGGCCCACACGTCGGCGGGCTGGTCTGGTTCGAGCGGGCGGTCCCGGCGAAGGTCTTCCTCATCGCCGTTGGGAGCGGGGTGGCTGCTGACGCCACCATTGCCGTGAGTATTGGTAAGATGGCCGTCCATGCCGTAGGTGTTGGCGTCGGGCAGAAAGCCGACCTCCTGGATCTGGCCGTCCACGCTCTGCTGGAGCAAAGCGTAAAGCCGGGCACTTTCCGCTTCGACCTGGGTCAGGTCAGCGAGTTCGGTGCGGATGCTGACGACGTACGAATGACTGCTGTAGTTGGGCAGCCCCAGCTTTTTGCTGTAGGCCGCTTCGAGAATAATTGCCATAAGGTGAATCCTTTCTGTGGGTGGAGAACGACACACGGACGAGTTGCCCGAATGGTCGTTCCCGGTGAATGTCCGATCAGGCGGCAGGGCCGATGGACGTGGCTGAAAAGAAAGGACCGATAAGCACGGCCCTTCTCAGTATTATTTAACGCGGAACAGGCTTCTGTTGCGGGTCGGCGCACCCGGCCATCAATGACGCTGGACGAACGGCAGGAAGTCCGTTCTCGTACCGGTGAACCCCCGGAACGTCCGGGCGAACACTGTGACCGACCGACTCCACTTCCGAATCGAGGCTCAGGCCTCCGGCTCACGCGCCCGGGCCGCGACGTTTCGAACGATGCACAACGTGGTGCAGACGCCCGTCTTCATGCCGGTGGGCACCCAGGCCACGGTCAAAGCGCAACTGCCGCAAACTCTGGAGGACGCCGGCGCTCAAATCCTCCTCGCCAATACTTACCACCTCTTGTTGCGGCCCGGGACGGAGGTGTTCCGGCGACAGGGCGGCATCCACGGCTTCATGAGTTGGCGCAAGAGCGTGCTGACCGACTCCGGCGGCTTCCAGATCTACTCGCTGCCGCACTCGCGGTCCATGAGGGAAGCCGGAGCCGTGTTCCAAAGCTACGTCGATGGACGCACGATCCTCCTGAGCCCCGAGCTGAGCATCCACACGCAGCAGGCCATTGGCAGCGACATCATGAT
>CAXSED010000052.1:26354-29303 GCA_964236475.1 uncultured Chthoniobacterales bacterium | reverse complement strand
TGCGGCCCCGGCAAGCTGCTCGACCGCTTCCACGATTCGCTGCCCTTCGCGCTGACCGGCGCGCAGTGGCGATGCATCGGTGAGATCAGGGGCGACCTCGCCGCCGCCCGGCCCATGAACCGGCTGCTCCAGGGGGATGTCGGCGCGGGCAAAACGCTCGTCGCGCTCTCAGCGATGCTGCTGGCGGTCGAAGCCGGTTTCCAGACGGTTCTCATGGCCCCGACCCAGATTCTCGCCGAGCAGCATTACCTAGTCTTCAAGCGTTGGCTAGAGCCGCTGGGGCTGCGGATGGCGCTGCGAACCGGCTCCAGACGCGAGGAGTCCGCCCGGGACGCCGACCTTTTCCAACCCGTCGATTCTGCCGCCGAACCGGCTGACCTCCGGCACGCCCCGCACGCCGATGGTCAGCCCGACATCCTCATCGGCACGCACGCCTTGCTGCACGAGAAAAATCCGCCGTCGCGCCTGGGTCTGGTCGTCATCGACGAGCAGCACAAGTTCGGCGTGCTCCAACGCGCCGCGCTGTCCGCCGGGCGTGCCGTCGCCCCGGACATTCTCGTCATGACCGCCACGCCGATCCCGCGCACCCTGGCGATCACGGTCTACGGCGACCTCGACGTATCTATTCTCGACGAACTGCCTGCCAATCGGGGCAAAATTATCACCAAGGTCCGCCCCGACAGCAAGATGCACGAGGCGGGGCAGTTCATCCTCGCGCAGCTCGCCGCCGGACGGCAGGCCTACCTCGTCTATCCGCTCATTGAGGACAGCGAAAAACTGACGGCTAAGGCAGCAACCGTGCGCTTCGAGCATTGGAAGGAAGTGCTCCTGCCCCACCGCGTCGAATTGCTGCACGGCAAAATGCGCCCGGAGGAAAAGGACGCGGTCATGCGGCAATTCCGCGACGGCGAGGTTCACGCGCTGGTTTCGACGACGGTCATCGAGGTTGGCATTGATGTGAAGAATGCGAACCTAATGCTCATCGAGAACGCCGAACGTTTCGGGCTGGCGCAGCTCCACCAGTTGCGCGGGCGCATCGGGCGCGGCGAGCACAAAAGCTATTGTCTGTTGATGACCGACGCCCGGGCGAGCGCGCAGGCGGGCGAAAAATTGCAGGTACTCGAAGACAGCGGTGACGGCTTCGTCATCGCGGAGGCCGACATGAAATTGCGCGGGCCGGGCGACATCCTCGGTACGGCGCAGAGCGGGCTGCCGCCGCTCAAGCTCGGCGACCTGCTCTTGGACGGCGACCTCATGCGCCAAGCCCGCGCCGCCGCCAAGGACCTGTTCGAGACCGATCCCTCGTTGCGCCGTGAAGAGAACCGGCGTTTTCGCGTCTACATCGTGGAGAGTAAAAAGTTTAACCTCGTGCAAGTGAGTTGAAAACGCGTCCGCCGGGCCGCCTGCGCCGAATCATCTTCCGTCCATGAAACGCTTCTTCCATTTCCTGCTCTTCGTGGCGCTGCTCTGCATCGCGGTCGGCTCGCTCCAACTCTGGAAAGAGCGGCGCGAGGGGTCGCGGGGCCGCCTGACGCAAACCTTGCAGGACGTGTTCAACGGTCGTCCGCTCACCGCCCGCCACCCCGAGAAATACACCCTTGCTGATGGCCCGAGCATCGACCTGAAAGACGTGAATGTTCTGACGGCCATGAGCCGCCAACGGATCGCGCTGGCCCGGGCCGTCGTGCCTTCGGTAGTGAGCATCACCACCTCGCGCACCGTGCAATTGCCCGAGTACCAGAACGACCCGTTCTACCAGTTTTTCCATCGCAACCAGCGTCAGAAAAATTCCGGCACCGAGAATCAGCTCGGTTCGGGAGCCATCGTTAGCAAGGAAGGGCATATCGTCACGAACAACCATGTGATCGAAGGCATGGATGAGATCGAGGTGAAACTCAGTGATGGCCGCCGCCGCGCGGCGCGACTGATCGGCACTGACCCCACCACGGACATCGCCGTCCTCAAGATCGACGACAGGGACGTGGTGCCGCTGCCCTTCGGCGATTCCGAGGCGGTCGAAGTCGGCGAAACGGTGATGGCGGTGGGCAATCCTTACGGCCTGGAGGAGAGCGTGACCCAAGGGATTATCAGCGCGAAAAACCGGGAGAGCAGCGAGAATACGGGCGATTTGTTCCAGATCGACGCGGCGATCAATCCTGGCAACAGCGGCGGACCGCTCGTCAACGTGCGCGGCGAACTTATCGGCATCAACGAGGCGATTTTCTCGCGCACCGGCGGCTGGCAGGGGGTCGGGTTTGCCGTGCCCTCCGCGACGGTGCGCCGCACGATGGACGGCATCCTGCGCACCGGGCGCGTGATCCATGGTTACCTGGGTATCCAGCGCGCGCTGACCAGCGGGCCGGGCGTATTGGTCGACAGCGTGGTCGCCGGTTCACCCGCCGAGAAGGCTGCGATCCAGCCGGGCGACACGATCCGTAAATTCAACGGTAAATCCGTCGGAGATTTCGACGCCTTACGCCGCTCGGTGGCCGAGGTGGAGGTGGACGCCACCGTGCCGGTCGAGCTGTTGCGTGATGGGAAGCCGCTTTCCGTCCAGGCACGCATCGCGGAGCGTCCCCCGCAACAAGCGCAGCTTTCGCAAGTGCCGCACCTGCCGCCCGGTCATCCGCCCATCGGCCCGCGCGGCGGCGGTAGCCTGACGCCGGGCGCAAGCGGCGTGCTGGGTTCCGTCAGGGTGCGCGAACTTTCACCGCAGGATTTGCGTACGCTCGATCTGCCGCAAAACACGCGCGGTGTTGTTGTGGCTAGCGTCGAACCTGGCAGCAATGCCGAGGAGAAAATCCAGCCCGGCGATATCATCGAGTCGATCAACCAGCAGCCCGCCGGAAGCCTCGCCGATTTCGGCAAGATGGTCCGCAGCCTGCCCGGCGACGATCCCGTCGTGATGTCCGTCCTTCGCAACCGCATGCGCACGATGGTTGTCATCAC
>CAXSED010000052.1:0-26254 GCA_964236475.1 uncultured Chthoniobacterales bacterium | reverse complement strand
GCGCATTTTCTGCTTGGACAGCGTGGGCGTGACCATGCATCGTCGGGGCCAATGAATCGCTTCAGCGTGGCACCGCTCTCAGGAATGACCCGGTCGCTGGCGGCAGTGGCGGCCGGGCGGCAAGCGCCGGACCTCGTCATCACGGGCGCGCGGGTTCTCTCGACTTACTCCGAACGCATTTTGCCCGGTCGGGAAATCTGGATTCACCAGGGACGGATTGCCGCCGTAAAACCCGCCGGGGAATGTAAGGCTGCCGGGGTCCGGCTCTACGACGCGCAGGGAGGCATCATTGCGCCGGGGCTGGTGGACCCGCATCTGCACATTGAGAGCAGCATGATGACTGCCTGTGCCTATGCCGAGGCCGCGTTGCTCAACGGCACGACCACCATTTTTTGCGACAGCCATGAGATCGGCAATGTTCTAGGCGCGGCGGGCGTCGAAATGATGTTGGAAGATGCGCGGCAGGCACCGCTCTCCATTTTTCTGACGGTCCCGAGCACCGTGCCTGCCACGTCGCCTGCCCTGGAAACCGCCGGGGGCGACCTGACGGCGGACGCCGTCGGCGCGCTGTTCGACCGCTGGCCCGAAGCGGTGGCGCTCGGCGAGAAGATGGACTTCGTGCAGGTGGCCCAGGGCGACGAGCGCAGCCACGCCATCCTGGCCGCCGCGCTCTCGCGTGGCCGCCCCGTTTGCGGGCACGTTTACGGGCGCGAATTCGTGGCGGCCTACGCGGCCAGCGGCGTGACCGATACCCACGAGGCCATCGACCGTGAAATCGCCAACGACCTGCTGGAAGCGGGCCTCTGGATTTTCCTTCGCGGCGGCCCGCCGACGACCCCCTGGCACAGTCTGCCGCAGGCGATCCGCGCGCTGACGGAACTCGGCGCGAACTCCAAGCGGATTTGCGTATGCACGGACGACCGCGACGCCGACGACCTGTTCGCGTTCGGCCTGGATTGGGTGGTCAGCCAGGCGACGGCGGCGGGGCTGCGGCCCGAAGCTGCGTGGAGCCTCGGCTCGCTGCATCCCGCCACCCGCTACGGCATGGACGGCGAGATCGGCGGCCTCGGCGGCGGACGGCGCGCGGACCTCGTGCTGCTCGACGATGATTTCGAGGTGTGCAACACCTGGTACGGTGGTGAGCTAGTCGTGGATCGGCGCAAGATTACCCCGGTGCTCGAAGCGGCGCTGTCCAAGCCTTACCGCTACCCGGCGTCTGCGTACAAAACGGTCCATTGCGCCGATAAGTTGTCGCTGCTCCCGCCGATTCCGCCCGGTCCCTGCGTGGCCAACGTCATTCGCACGGCGCTGCCGGGAATTATTGCCTACCACGACCGCGTCGAGATCGACCCTCCCGCCGATCCCGCCGAATGGCCCGCCGCGCTGGTGATTGACGGCCTCTGTTTCGTGGCCGTCGTTGAGCGGCACGGCAAATCCGGCGAGGTGGCGCACGGATTGTTGAAAGATTTCGGCATGACCAACGGCGCGGTGGCCAGCAGCGTCGGGCACGATTCGCATAACCTCATCGTGGCCGGGACGAACGAGCGCGATATGCAGGTGGCCATCACCGCGATTCGCGCCACCCAGGGCGGGGTGTGCGTCGTGGAAAACGGAGCCGTCAGCGTGATGGTGGAACTGCCGATTGCGGGTCTGCTTTCCGACAAGCGCGCCACGGTGGTCGCCGAGGAAACCACCGAGTTGAAAAAGGCATGGAAGCGCATGGGATGCACGCTGCCGTATATGGGTTTCAACCTGCTGCCGCTTTCGGTCATCCCCGAGATCCGGCTCACGGACAAAGGTTTGGTGCTGGTGCCGGAGATGCGGATCGTCCCGCTTTTTGAAGCAAAATGATGAAAAAGCGATTCTTCTGCTCGACGCTGGCCGGAATAGCTCTGGTGCTCGTGTTTTCGTCCACCGCCCTGGCGCAGACGCCCACCCCCGCGCCGACGGCAGTGCCCGACAGCCCGCTCGTCCCTGCTTCCTCGCCGGGGAAGACCGTTTTCCAAGACGAATCCGTCAAGACCGGTCCGGAATATATCGTGGTCATGGCCTCGTTCCCCGAAGAACTCACGGCGATCGAAGCGGTCATGGTGCCGGCTCAGACCCGGCTCGAATCGACGCGGATTAAAGGCATCGAGTTCAAGGCCGCCGAGGTGGGCGGGCGTCGTTACCTTTTTTTCCTGACGGGCATGAGCCTCGTCAACGCGGCCATGAACACGCAGTTCGTGCTCGACCACTTCAACGTAAGCGCCGTGTTTTTCACCGGGATCGCGGGCGGCATCAACCCGGCATACAGTCCGGGGGACGTGGTCGTGCCCGCCAAATGGCACTACCACTCGGAAGCAGCGTATTTTAACGAAACTGCTCCCGGCCAATTCGCAATCGCGGGGTTTTTCCGCCAGAAGTATAAAAATTTTGGGATGATTTTCCCGGACGATGTGACGGTGATCCGCGAGGGGATGCCAGCCTGGGATCAGATACCTACCTTTCCGGCGGACCCCGCGTTACTGGCAGCCGCAAAAAAGGCCACCGATGCCATGCCCGCTCTGAAAACGGGTGAGCGAGTGTGCAAAGTAAATTACGGCGGCGACGGAGTGTCGGGCACGGTGTTTTGCGACAACGCCGAGTACCGCAAATGGGTCTTCGAGGTCTGGAATGCAGAGTGCCTAGACATGGAATCGACCGCCATCGCGCAGGTATGCTGGGAGAACAAGAAGCCTTGCCTTATCGTGCGCGGTCTCAGCGACTTGGCCGGTGGTCAGGCCGGACCGAACCAAGTGGATGAGTATCTCAAAGCCGCGGCGGATCATGCGGCGACCGTGCTCGTGAAGATTTTGCAGAATCTCGACCCGTCTAACGCCGCGCCGACGCCCGCCTCCCGCTGAGGATGAACGTCGAAACGGTGCTCACGCCTGCGGAAATCGCCAAATTGCCCGGGCGCGATCTGAGCGGCGCGGCCTGCGTGGTTTTCGATGTCCTGCGCGCAACCTCGACGATCCTGACCGCGTTGTTCAACGGCGCGCGCCGCATCTACCCCGTCTCAACCATCCAGGAAGCCCTCGCTTTGCGTGAGTCCCGCCTGCCGATGGCTCTGCTCGGCGGGGAAAGGGAAGGAAAGCGTATTGACGGGTTCGACCTCGGAAACTCACCCCGGGAATACACTCCGGAGGCTGTCGCCGGGCGCGACATCATCACGACCACCACCAACGGCACGGTCGCTCTGCGGGCCTGCGAAGGAGCGCAAACGGTGCATGCCGGTGCGTTCCTGAACCTGCGCGCTTTGGCAAATCGCCTTTCCGCCGCCGGTGCAAAAACCGGGCATCTCGTGCTGGTCTGCGCCGGGACCGGTGAGCATTTCGCATTCGAAGACGGGCTGGCCGCAGGCGCGTTGCTGGCTCTGCTCGGGTCACGCGCCGCCGCCCGACGACCACGAGGAGGGACACTGGCCATGGACGACGCTTCCGCCGCCATGCTCGCTCTCTACAAACGCTGCCACCGCCGTCCGCTGGCCGCGCTGCAAGCTTCCGAGAACGGTCGGCGTTTGACGCAAATCGGCCTGGACGGCGACATTGAATGGTGCGCCCGTGAGTCGCCGTTGGACTGGGTAGCCGTGCTGCGAGCCGGGGCGTTAGCGGGTGAAAAAGTCTGACCGGGTTGAATAGAATAGGAGACGGCACTGGGTCGGGATTTTCGCGGGTTCTTGTCGAAATGGTCGCGCAGGTAAACATTTTGCGTTAAAGTTCGCTCGGCATGTCGTCGAAGCGTAAACAGGTGACCTTGGCCGTGGTTGGCTCGGTGGCAATCCATCTGATCGTTCTGTTTGCCTGGGCGTTTGCAGTCCAGTGGTTTCCCGCTGCACAGGCGGCCTCCAACCCACCGCCGGAGCAGATCAAATTGCAGGTTGTCGCGGAAAATCCCGACACTCCCCCCCCGCCGCCCGAGCCGGTACTCGCTCCGAAACCGACTCCCTTCACACCCATCGTCCTCAGTGAAAGGGAAGAACCGCCCGATGCCAGCCATCCACCAAAGGACACGGCGTTTCAATCTGACCGGGACTCCGAGGCTGCCAGCGAACTCCCGGCGTCGGGCGACAAACCGCTACCCACCCGCGAGGGCAAAACGGTGCCGCATTTCGCCTTCGATCCGCAGCCTCCCAGTCCCGGCGACGCTGGGGATACCGCCGGTCAAAACGTCGCGGAAAACATGCCGCCGTCCCTGCGCGTCACGGCTCCTCCGCTCCCGCGTCCGGTGTCCACGCCGCCCCCGGCTCCATCCACCCCACCGCCCTCCGCCCCCCCGGCGGACCCACGCGATTTGGCCATGGTCACTCCGCAGTCGATTCCGGCTACCCCGGCAGACCCCGATCCCAATCCCTACGACCCGTCGATTCGGCCTCCCGCCAACATGACCGAGCCGCCTCGCCCCACACCCGTGCCGCGCCGGGGAGGGGGGTACCGTCCGTTGCAGGAACGCACGGCTTCCGCCGGGAGCGTTGACAACCCCGGAACATCCAGCGTGGCCGCCGAGGCGACCCCGTCCGGTCGTTACACTGCTTCCGTCATTCAGGCCATCAAACGCCGATGGTATCAATACTTCGACGCCCGGGCGGATGTCGTTTCCCTCGGCACCGTCCGCATCCACTTCGCCGTGGACCGCGATGGCAAAATCCGCACACCCCGCATCGTGTCCAACACGGCCAACGAGGCGTTGGCCTCCATTTCGTTGCGTGCTTTGGCGGACGCCCCGATCCCACCCATGCCTGACGACGTAGTGGCCTCCACCAGCGGCGCGCAACTGCCCATCGACATATATTTCAACTCGGAAGCTCCCGCCTTTTGACGCTCCCTTTTTCTCCCGTTGCAGTTTTGCCCATCCGGTTGAACCGTTAGGAATCTAGCTTGCCGATGTTTTCTCCTTCTTTTTTGTTCCTCGCCGCTTCTCCGTTTGACACCATCACGCAGTTCTTCCGGAACGGCGGCTGGTTCATGATCCCGCTGGCGATTTGTTCGCTGGTTTCCGTGACTTTGGTGATCTTGCGTTTCATCGCCCTGCGGCGCGAGAGCGTCTTGCCGACGGTGGTCGAGCACGAGATCGAGCGTTTTCAGCCCGGCGGCAGCGCCGAACAGCTTTCGCGTCTCGTAGGCGATGATCCGGCGGCGCTTTCCACGCTGACCAGGGTCGCGCTGGGCCATCTGCGTGTGCCCCGCGCCGAAAACACCGAAGCGGTGCAAACCGCTGCTCGCCGCGAGATCATGCGTCTGGAAGGTGGGCTGGCCGTGTTGGAACTCATCGTCGGCATCTCGCCGCTGCTCGGTTTGCTCGGCGCGATTTCCGGCTTGGTCAACGTCTTCTCCAACTTGGGTGCGACCAAAGTCGGCCAAGACACTGCGGGGGTCGCGCTCGGCATCGCCGAAGCCTTGAATACGACGATTTTCGGTCTTGCCATCGCCATCCCGACGCTGATCGCCTACACCTATTTCGCCAAGCGCGTCGAGGTCATGGCCGTCGAAATGGAGTCGTTGATGGCCGACTTGCTCTCCAAATGCTATTACCAGCGGGCCAGCCGCCCGTCGATGCCGCCGACAGTGCCCGGACTCGCAGACTACGAATCAACCGAGACGCCTCCTATCGCGGCAGCGGCTGCTTACGTACCGCAGACCCGGCGCATTGCTTCCGCTCCGGTTTCTCAACCAATCTCCGAGCCGGAATCGGGCATCGAGCCAGCCTGAAGGCCACCGTGTACCGCCCATGAAGTTCTACACGCGCAGACGGGTCTCGCCGGTCATTACCATCGTATCGCTCGTCGATATTTTGACGATGGTGCTGATGTTCTTCGTCTACACGACGACGTTTAAGACGGCGCAGGAGCAGGTCAAAATCGTGCTCCCGACCGTGGGCAGCAGTGGCACGGCGACCGCCGAAACCGCGCCGGTGATCCTGGCGGTGACGAAGGCTGGCGAGGTATTTCTCGACAACAAGCCCATCGAACTGGATGCCTTGGGTGATGCGGTCAAGAAGCTGGCGACGGACAACCGTGCCCTCCAGATGAAAGCCGACACGGACGCCAATTTCGGGCGGGTCATGGAGGTGCTCGACAAACTGAAAATGGCGGGCGTCGCCAACGTTTCGACCTTGACGCAGCAGAAGAAATAGCGCTCGGCACAACTCATTGATCGGCATGGTATTGGAAATCGTGAAATACGGCGACCCGGTCTTGCAGACCAAAGGGCGTCGCGTCGAGCAGGTGGACGACTCTATCCGTCAGTTGGCGCACGACATGACCGAAACCATGTACGCCGCGCGCGGCCTCGGGCTGGCGGCCCAGCAGATCGGGGTGGCGTTGCAGATGACCGTGGTGGACGTGGCGCAGGTTCAGGAAGACCGCCCGAGCACGATGAAGGTAAAAGGTGAAACCGTCGATCTCGCTACCTGGATGCCGCTGGTACTACTCAATCCAAAGCTCGATCTGAAACCCGAGAAAGACGTTGCCAGCGAAGGGTGCCTGAGCTTTCCCGATATCCACGGCGATGTGCCGCGTTCGACAACCATCAAGGTCCAGGCCGACCTGCTCGATGGCAGCCAGCTGGAGTTCGAGGCCACGGGAATGCTGGCCCGCGCGATCCAGCACGAGGTCGATCATCTGCACGGCATTCTGTTCACCTCGCGGATGAACTCGGCGACTAAGGCCGGGCTTTCGGGCCGCCTCAAGCGGTTGCACCGGGAAGGCGCGGAAAATCCCTCCAAAGGCAAGCCCCGGGCGGCGAGGCGTCAGCCGGTCAAACCCGCTCCGGCGGCGGTCGAGCAGCAAGACTGATCTCCGGCACTACTCCCGCACTCGCCGGACGAGTTCATCCAGGTTGAACGTTCGTCGCGCGCCGGTTTTCACGTCCCGGAAAACGAATTCGTACCAGCCAGGCATCCGCTCAACGAGGTAACGCGCGCCACCGATCCGCAACGGTTGGTGGGCAATGATGCGCTGGATCACCCGTTCGTAGGCCGACCGGGGCAGGGGCCGGGCGCGCCGCCTCCCCCAGTCGACTTGACGGCCCACGTTGTCGTAGGCCGCCGGGCGGTCTGGGAAGTCCAGCAATGACCGCGCAGTTCCGGCAAGCACCTCGCGCAAATGCACGAAAGTTGCCCGGTCCGCGTAGCGCCGCACGGGGCGGCGGAAAACCGCGAGGGTCTCGCAGGCAATCTGCCGCAAGCTGGCGTGTCTGCCGTCGGTCAGCAGCCAATCGCGCCCGTTGGGATCGGCGCAGAACGGGTTGCGCTCAAAATCCTTGACGTGCGCTCGCCAACCCTTGCGCGAGCTGTGTTTGCTGGGACGAAATCCGGCGAGGAGTGGTACGCCGCTATCCGCCAGCGCAACGGTAGATAAGCGGTCATCCGGCCAGGTGGCCACCTCCGCGATCACGCCTGCCAGAAACGCCACCGTGGCGTTCATCAAGGCCGGGTCCGGCGTGAAGTCGGCGGTGATCTCGATCCGTCCCGCGCGCGGCCGCACCCCGACCGCCGTGCTGTGGCGGTTGGCCGCGAGGAGCATCACCGGCACCGGCAGCACGTCGCACAGCAGCCGCGCCAGCCGCCGCAACCGGCTGCCATCCATGCCGGTCGCGGGCAGGGAGAAATTGTAGTGCGCGCTGAATCCCCGCAGATCGAGGGTCTGTCCACGCCGGGTTTCCCAACCGTCGAGTTGCCCGCGCACGAACGCGATTTGCTCCCACAGCGAGCGCACCGCTCGGGCGCAGCCGTGCGGCGCTTCCATTTCGATGAGCGCCGTGGCGACTTCCACCACGCCGGTGTCGAAATAAAGTGCACCGCCCGTGGGCAGGTGACACGAGCGTCCCACCCGTGGCACGATGCGCCCTTCGTAATGGCGTAATAGTTCCGCTGGATGCCCGAACGCCTCTTCGGGCCGTTGCTCCAACCCGTCCACCAGCAAAGAAAACTCGGCCTCCAATCCCATGACGGCCTGGCGCGGCACCAGCTTCGCCGCCGAAGCGGGTATGCGCGCATGGAAATCGGCTGGTTTGCGGGGGGTCACGCGCGGCGGGGGACAGACTACGGGCTGGCTATGTACCGCAGGCCGCCGGGCATTTCAACCTGCTACCGATTCGTCGCACGCGCCCGGCACCAATTGCACGTAGCCCAAATCGAGGTGCAGATGATCGTCGGTTTCACCTGCTTGGTGCCCGTAGGGCAGCACGTTGAGTTCGGGGGCGAGGTCGCGTGCCATGGCGGCATATTTTTCGATGGCGGACTGGGTATTCAACCAGATATCGCCGATCCGGTAAATATCCGCCGCCGCCGCCCAGTTGTGCGGGCCGGTCACCACAGAAAGCCGGTGCGCGGGCGAGCGGTAGCCACCGTTGGCCGCAACGTAAATCGGCGCGTTCACACGGGCGCGGAAATCTTCGAGAATCCGGGCGAGCAGGCTGACCGCGCACGGGACATAATGCGGGAAATCCTCTAGCAGGCGCGGCGTTTCCCGGCTATCGACGACCAACAACTCGCTCAAGCGGATGTGCGCCGTCAGCGACAATTCCTTAGCTTGCGACCAACTCCGTACCTCGTAAAAAAAGCGCGGCAGCCGGTGAACGCGGCCCGCCCGGTCGGCACTGGCCTTGTCAGGCCGCAGCAGGGCACGCAGATCGTCGGGCAGCTTGAGGCCGTCGATCACGGGAAGGTCGCGCGCGGTGTTCATGCAACGGACAAGGAAACAGGCAACGCGTTCAGGAAACCGTAGATCGCCGCCGAAATCGCGGCGACCGTCTTTTGCCGCGTCCCGGCGGAACCGGCGCCGGAATATTCGGTCAGAACGACCAGCACATACGGCGCGCGCCCGGGCAGGAAAATCATTCCGGCGTCGTGGCAAACGGTGGAGATTTCGCCGGTTTTGTGTGCCACCCGCGCCTTGATGCCATCCGGCAAACCGGCGGGGATCATCCCGTTAAACCGCTGTTGGAACAAGATGTCGAACATCCGGTCGCGGTTGTCGGGCGCGAGAATTTTTGTCTCGTGGACCCGCCGGAAGAACGTCAGCAATCCTTCCGCCGTCACCTGATTATTCAACCCTTTGGCAAAAGCTGCCTCGTCCTCGACACCACGCACACAACGTAGCGATTCCAATCCCGCCGTTGCCAGGGTTTCCATGACGAACTGAACATCCAGATAATTCAGCAGTAAGTTCGTGGCGAGGTTGCTACTGCGAACAATCATGGTTTCCGCGAGGTTCTGCAAACTTGCGGTTCGCCCCACCGAGCGGTAAAGCTCGGGGTCGCCGTCGCGGTCGGCCTGGAGGAAAAACGGCAACCCGTCGCCTTGGCTGCGAAAACGGTTGCGGACGTGCAAGCGGTCCGTCAGCCGCACCCGGCCCCCTTCGACCGCGCGGAACAACGCCAGTAGAATGGCCAGTTTGATCGTGCTGGCCGCGTGAAAAACCCGCTCAGCTTGATAGGAAAAACGCAGGTCGGCGGCGTAGTCGTAGCACGCCACCGCCAAGGCCGAGACGCGGGCCTGCCGCCCGAGATCAAGCAACTCATCCAGCACTGGTAGGCCGCTTTTTCGAGGTTCACCCATGGGTTGCAACCGTCGTTTCCGTCTGCGCGAACACCGCTTCCACGGCCCGCGCAAAACTCTCTTCCGCTGCGCCCTTGGGGCCGACCAATTTGGCGGCCTCCTTGGCCAGTTCGTTGCCGCCGTCCATCGCCACACCCAATCCGGCCCACCCGAGCATCGGTGCATCGTTCTCCCCGTCGCCGAAGGCAAGCGTCCCGGCCTGAGGCACATCGTAGTAGGCGGCCACCGCCGCCAGTGCCTCTGCCTTGTTGGCGGCGGGCGCGGAAAATTCCAAGTTTTCCGCGTCGGTGGAAATGATCTGCAACGTCCCTCGATATTCCAGTTCGAGACGCTGCCGCTCCGGTTTGAGCGCATCAGGTTCCCCGTACCAGACGATCTTGAGCGCGGCCTCACCCTTGAGGTCGTTCAGGCCGCCGGGGAAAAGTTCGGCTTTCTCGCCGACGCGCGACTCGTACAGGGCCGTCCAGTGGTTACGTTCGCCGATATAGAGGTGGTCTCGGTGGTAATAAACGACGGTATACCCGCTGGTCTGCCCGCGCGAAACCAGCGCCGCCGCAAGTTCCGCCGCTAGCAACACCTCGCGCACGGTCTGCCCGCTGTCTGGGTCTTTCACCAAGGCACCGGCGCAGGAGATCATCAGTCCATCCAGTCCGAGTTCCCGGTAATAGCGGATGCTGTTCTGGTGTCGCCGTCCCGAAGCGACGACAAAACGCGCTCCGCCGTCCTGCATCCTCCGCACGGCTGCCGTGTTCACCTCACCGATTTTCTTGTTCGGACCGAGCAGCGTGCCGTCGAGATCGCTGGCGACCAGACGGTACGGGAAAGAAGCGTGCTCCATGCGCGCATTCCATAGCATAAGAATCCACCCGCAAGTAGTGCTTTGCGGCACGCCGGGCGGAAATCGTCCCTTGCAACCACCGACCCCCGGCCTAACCTGATGACCCGCGGTGATTCGGAACCACGCCCGCGCTTCCCTCTCACGCCCCATCCGATGGTCATGTCGTTTCAACCGGAGCTAAAAATCTTCACGGGCACCGCCCACCCTGAATTGGCCCGGCTGATCGCCGAATACATCGGCATCCCGCTCGGCGAAGCCCAGGTCAAAGCGTTTCCCGATGGCGAAACCAGCGTGCGCATCCTCGAAAACATCCGGGGCCGCGACGTGTTCATCGTCCAGCCGACGTGCCCGCCGGTAAACCACAACCTGATGGAACTGCTCGTTCTGGTGGACGCCGCCCGCCGCGCCAGCGCCGCGCGCATCACCGCCGTGATGCCGTTTTTCGGTTACGCGCGGCAAGACCGCAAGGACCGGCCCCGGGTCCCCATTACCGCCAAACTGGTCGCCAATCTCATCACCGCCGCCGGGGTCAACCGCGTGCTGGCCATGGATTTGCACGCTCAGCAGATCCAGGGGTTCTTCGACATTCCGGTGGATCATCTCTACGCCCTGCCGGTGATCGTCAAACATCTGCGGGGGCGGGACCTTTCCCCGCTTGTCGTCGTGTCGCCGGACGTGGGCGGGATCAAGGTGGCCGATGCGTATTCGCAGGCCTTGAAGGTCAATCTTGCCACTGTCGCCAAGAATCGCGTCAGTGATACGGAAGTAGACTCCGCTTACCTAATTGGCGAGGTGGAAGGCAAAAACGTTCTCCTCGTTGACGATCTCACGACCACCGCCGGCACGATCACCAGCGCGGCCCGTCTCTGCAAAGACCGGGGCGCTAAATGCATCTACGCCGCGGTGACTCACGCTGTGCTCACGGACATGGCCGTCCAGCGGTTGCGCGACTCCGAAATAGTCGAACTCATCACTACCAACAGCATTCCCCCCCAGCACACGGATCTCGCGGACTGCCGCATGAACGTGCTCAACATCGCGGGGTTGCTCGGTGAGGGCATCAAGCGGATTCACGGCGACGAATCGGTCAGCGGATTGTTCAAGGTGGACAGCGGGGTATAACCACTCAGCGCGCTGCGATTTGTCGGTGTGCGTCCCGCCCTTTTTCGCGTCAAGCGATTTGTGTTGTTGCATTTTGCGTTTCCTCCACCATCTTCTGTCCCTTCCTTTTTCATATGGCTATCCAACTCAAGATTAACGCGCAGCTTCGGACCGAGTCCGGTCGCAACGCCGTCAAGAAGATCAAACAGGCCGGGTTCGTCCCGGCGGTGATCTACGGCGCGAAAGACCCGGCGCGTAACCTCCAAATCAACGAACGCGAGGTTTCTCGGCTGCTCGGCCATGCCACCAGCGAGAGCGTGCTCGTGGAAGTCAAGATTCAAGACGGCGACACGAAAACCGCGCTGATTCAGGAAGTGCAGCATCATCCGGTCACCGGCGCGATCATGCATGTCGATTTGCACGCCGTTTCGATGGACGAGGTGCTGACCGCCGAAGTCCCGGTTGAAACCACCGGCGAGGCCGCTGGCGTCAAGACGGATGGCGGCGTGCTGGAAGTAATTCTGCGCACGTTGGAAATCGAATGTTTGCCCGCCGACCTGCCCGAGGCGATCACCGTCGATGTCAGTGCGCTCAACATCGGTGACGTGATCCACGTCGGCGCGCTGTCGCTTCCGAAGGGTGTGACTGTGCTCAACGACGCGGCTTTGACTGTGGTTTCGGTGGCTGCCCCGACCGTGGTCGAGGAGACGACCCCGTC
This sequence comes from uncultured Chthoniobacterales bacterium, assembly GCA_964236475.1. Classification (GTDB taxonomy): domain Bacteria; phylum Verrucomicrobiota; class Verrucomicrobiia; order Chthoniobacterales; family SZAS-18; genus CAHJWO01. Next base: position 14,018 of record CAXSED010000052.1, on the reverse strand, counting down.
CACCGCCGAAGCTGGCGCGCAGCCGGAAGTCATCAACGAGAAGAAGCCCGACACCACGGCTCCCGCCGCTTCTTAATCTTTTTTTCCGACCGCGCAGCCTCTGCTTTGCTGGGGCGGCGCGGTTTCCGTGTTTCCACATGCCCGCCGCCGCTATTCCCATCCGCCTCGTGGCTGGCTTGGGCAATCCTGGCCGGGAATACGAGGGCACGCGCCACAACGCCGGGTTTCTGGTGATCGACCGACTGGCGGTTCGCCTAGGCTTGGATTTGAAATTTTCCGCCGCTTGGCAAACGCTCTGGGGCCGCACCGGGGACGGCTGCACGTTCCTGAAGCCTACGACGTTCATGAATGCCAGCGGACGCGCGGTGCGCGCCTGCGCCGGGTTCTACAAGGTGGCCGCCGCCGAAACGCTCATCGTTTATGATGATCTGGCGTTGCCCTTGGGGCAGCTTCGGCTCCGCAAAAACGGCAGTTCCGGCGGCCAGAACGGCATGGAATCCGTGATCGACCATCTCGGCACGAGCGAGGTGCCCCGGCTGCGCGTGGGCATCGGCGCGGCTGGCCGGACGCGCAGCATGGTGGACCATGTCCTTGGCACTTTCACGAAAGCCGAGCGCGAGGAACTCGACCTAGCCATCGAACGCGCCGCCGACGCCGTCGAGCACGCCCGCCAACACGGAGTAGAAGCGGCGATGAACCTCTTCAACCAATCCGCCGTGAAAGATGCGCCCGGCTCCCAACCCTCTGCATCATCACCCCTTAGCTAAGAAAGAGACAAAGACATGAAGAATCGTTACGAAGGTTTGTTGGTCCTGGACAGTCAGGGCAAGGAAGACACCGTCAAGGAAATCATCGAGCGTCTGGAAAAAGACTTCGCCAAGGAAGGCGCCAGCGTCGAGCAGGTGCAAAAACTCGAGAAGCGCGAATTCAGTTATGCCGCCGGTCATCTGAACTCTGGTTACTTCGTGAACTTCGTGTTCAACGCCGAGCCAGACGTGGTCGCCAAGTTGCAAGCCAAGCTCAAATTGGACCCGGAAGTTTACCGTCAGCATTACCAAAAATTGCGTCCGAAACATGTCGCAAAAGCGGCGTAATTCTGCTACAATCTCGGCATGGCGAATCTGAATAAAGTCATGCTGATCGGCAACTTGACGCGTGACATCGAACTCAAGTATACCCCCAAGGGTTCGGCCATCGCCGAACTCGGTCTGGCGATCAACCGGAAGTACAAACACCCCGACACAGGCGAACTCAAGGAAGAGACTACTTTCGTTGATGTAACCCTCTGGGGCCGACAGGCGGAAATTGCAAAAGAGTACCTTTCCAAGGGCAAGCCGGTTTACATCGAAGGTCGTCTTCAACTCGACAGTTGGGACGACAAGCAAACCGGTCAGAAGCGATCCAAACTCAAGGTGACCGGTGAGGCGATCCAGCTTCTCGGTAGCCGGGGTGATAGTGGCGACGGTGGAGGCGGTGGCGGAAGGTCGATGTCCTCCTCTTCGTCCGAGGACGAGTACGATCAGCGTCCGCCTGCGCGTTCGCAGTCTTCCCCGCAAGGTGGTGGGGGCAGTAATCAGCAGAGGCCCAAGCCCAAGCCCGCGCCGGTCAGTCAGGACGACGACGACGACATCCCGTTTTGATCAGGGTTGATATTATTTCCTCAGGCAGGAAGGAGCGTCATGCTCTTCCTGCCTCAGAGCAAACTCCCTGATTGTGCGGTCAACGTTGCCCGAATCCGTCGGAAACGGACGACGGCAGTTTCATCGCAAAGGTTTGGACCTCACCGTCTGGCCGCCGCACTACCCCAGTCGATTCGAGGCCGAGTTCCTGATAAGCAGCTTCCAACGCTACCGGATCTGCACGCAGTTCGGGATAGAGGGCAGTCAGCCGCTTCTTGACCCACTCTTTGGCCATACGACGGTCGATCGCGTGCAACGGCCTTTCGGGACGTTGCGGCATGAGAATCCGGGTGAAGAGATGGCGCAAACTCATAGCGTGGGGGAAGTATTGGAAAAGATCGTCGCTCGCCTGTCAGGTTACTATACGTAATGGGACGGGTTCCGGCGCGTGCGATTCCAAGCCGCGCACGTTCCCGGCCAGCACGGACCCGATCTTCTCGATCAATTCGGACGGTGCAAACGGTTTCTCGATGAAGCCTGACAGACCCAGACCGTCGAACTGCCGGGAAATGTCCTCCTCGGTGTAACCCGAGCACAAAATAATGGGGGTATCCGGGCGGCTGGCCCGGATGCGGCGGAAGACCTCGTCGCCGTTCATGCGTGGCATGGTCAGGTCCAACACGACCACATCGAGTTCCCGCTCGTGCCGATGGAATTGCGTCAATCCCTCCTCGCCGTCGGCAGCCTGGAAAACGGTGCAACCGGCTTCTTCCAGCGCGATGGCCATCAATGAACGCAATCCCTCCTCGTCGTCTACCAGCAGCACCGTAGTTTTTTCCATCGCCACCAGAGCATGATCCTCGGGGGACGGATGGCCGCGCGGCTCGACGGATCGGCCCCGGGCCGGGAAAATCAGGGTGAAGACGGTGCCCTCGCCCTCATGACTGGAGATGCGGATGCCGCCCCGATGCCCCCGGACAATGCCCCGCAACGCCGCTAACCCCAGACCACGCCCGGCGAATTTCGTGGTGAAAAACGGGTCAAAAATCTTGGACAGGGTTTCCGCGCTCATGCCCGTCCCGTCGTCACTGACTTCCAGTCGCACGAAGGCGTCCGGCTCCAAGCCTTGGCCGGGATAAAGATACTCGACTGCGGCGGCGTCCAGCATGCAAGAGTCCGTGCGAATGATGACGCTGCCCGCCCGTTGGTCGCCGATGGCTTCGGCGGCATTGGTCAAGAGGTTCAGAATGATCTGCCGGATCTGGACGGGATCGCCATCGAGCAGCGGCAATGCGGGGTCCAGTTGGTAAGTGACCCGCACGTTTTTCGGGGTCGTAACTTTTAATAGGTCGGTCATTTCAACGATCAGCGTGTTCAGGTCGAGCTGATCGACGGTAAACTTGCCGCGGCCGGAGTAAGCGAGCATTTGCCGGGTTAGATCGGCCAGACGCCGGGTGGTGCGTTCGATTTTCTCCAAGTGGTGTTTGCCCGACACTTTTGCATTGGCCAAATACGGAGAAAGCATTTCCGCGTTGCCGAGGATGGTCGTCAGCAAGTTGTTGAAATCGTGCGCGATGCCGCCGGCCAGCACCCCCAAGCTCTCCAACTTCTGGCTCTGCCGTAAGGCTTCCTCCGCCTGAACACGCGCTGTGATATCCACCACGATGCCGCGCAGCCCGGTGACCTTGTCCGCCTCTCCGATCGCGGTGATGATCTCCCGTACCCAGAGGATTTGGTCAGCGGCGTCGATCATGCGGTATTCCACGGTGTGCGACTGCCCGGGCCGTTGCGAGGTATGGGCGTTGTTGCGGGCGCGGGCACGATCATCGGGGTGGACGTTCTCGTACCAGAAGGCTGGTTCGGCCACCCAGCGGTTCGTGTCGAGGCCGAGCAGCTTGCGGGCATAATCGTTGACGAAGGTAAAACGGTGGACCCCGGCGTCGCTTTCCCAGATGACGGCGTCGATCCCATTGACGAGATCGCTCAGGTGCCGACGGGTGGCTTCCACGTCGGCTGCGAGCCGTTCGCTCTCCTGCAGAGACTGCGCGAGGCGCGCCTGACGCTGGGCCAGCAGAAAGTTGGCGATGGCCAGGATGAGAGTCGAAAGCAGCCCGATGGACAGGATGCGTTGCGGAGCGGCGGTGCGCAAGGTGGCCACCATCAACGGTGTGGGCCACAGGCGCAGTTTCCACGCCCGGTCGGCCACCGGAATGTGCCGCTCCTCAACCAGGAACTTCGGTGGGGGTGACGCGCTCGCGCCCGCAACCAACGACTGATAAACGCTCCGACCCGCGCGATCAATGATTTCCAAGTTCCAGAAGTCGAGCAGCTCCTGGCCGTACAAGGAACGAATCCCTTGAGTCAGGCGGATGGTTGCGGCGACCGAACCTTCCAAGTGGCCATCCCGGAAAACCGGCACGGTCACGGTCATACCATGCTGGCCCGGCGACGCCAGGTCAAAGCTTGGGGTCGCCACCGGCTCATGGATTGCGGCGGCATGCACGCGGGCTTCCGTCGCCGCGGTCGTTTGGGTGGGCGGAGCCCCCAGACTTTTCAGGTATGGCGACGCTATTGCCTGAATCACATTGCCCTGCGGATCAAGCCAGGATACCGATTCGATGTCACGCATCTCCACCAGCAAACGTTTGACGAACGGCGCAAAATTCTCGCTGCCTGTCGTGCCCGGGCTGGCCAGGACAAAGTTGCCCACATCGTTGAGCGCGCTTACGCGGATCGCGGCAAAATCTTGGAACTGTAGGAATACATTGTCCGCTGTACGAGCCGTTTCCGCCTCGAGCAGCAACCGCTCCGAGTTTCTACTTTCCAGGTAAAGATAACAGGTCACCGCGAGCACCGGCAACGTGGCGAGCGTCGCCCTTAAAAACGAGGGTGAGCGTTTCCAGAAATTACGGATTGGAAACCATCGAAACATCGTTGCCGCAAGGTACGCTCCGTCCGGCGGAAAGCGACCACAAAACATCGGCAGATCGTCTCAAGGAAGAGAATGTTGTGCCTCTTCAAATAAGAGTTCTCAATTTTGCTTGTCAACTGAGGGTTTGTCCTCTAAGTTGGGTCGAATTTCTCCTCGTGAAGGCCGGCTTTACTCTACTTGAGTTGCTGATGGCTTGCGCTGTCGTGGCGTTGCTGGCTGCGATTGCCCTTCCCGTCACCTCGAAAATCGGTGAGTACAGCTCACGGACGAAATCTCTTTCCAACCTGCGCCAGATCGGCGTGGCCGCACGCCTCTACGCCAGCGACCACAACCAGCAACTCCCAGGGCAACCGACGTCCGCCGGGTTGCCAATCAACGGGACCTCTGCCGACCAGTGGCCGAGGCTTTTTTGCGCTTACCTGACGCCAAGCGACCCGACGGTGTTTGTGGATTCCGGCGATCCCGCCACCAACAGGCTTCCGCTGGCATCCATCCTCTCGAACGAAGTCAACAATACAGCGTTCGTTTACAATGGATTCGACGATCTGGCTACCAACAACGAGCCGCCCGAAACGGTCTCGCTCACTGCCTTGGCGGCGCCGTCAGAGATCGTTTTATTGGCGCAAAAAACACGCGGAGCCTCCGCCTTCTTTGTCAGCCCGATTTTTCAGCCCATCGCCAACCTGCTCAGCCTGATGAATCCGTCGGCTTACGATGGCGGCTCGCACTATCTCTTCGTGGATGGCAGCGTGCAATTCATCAAGCAGGACGAGTACTCCAACAATTTCTGGCTGGTCGATAAAAACACGACGTTGCCGTTCCCGCCGCTTCCGCCGCTTCCTTCGATCCCACATGGTCGTCAGCCAAACGGGGTTGGCGATAGCGGACTGGCAACGGTCAGCTTCTGATACTCAGCCAGCGCGCGGCGTAGACGACGATGAATAGAGTGTTCATCAGACCCAGCACGAGCGCCGGGCGCCACGGCGCAGGATGGCGCAAGCGCAGGGAGTAGGCAGGTGGCAGCACGTAGGCCAAGGCAAAGCTCAACACGAACCACGAGAGGTAGTTTTGTGCCGGTGGCCACGCGGGCAGGGGAGGCCGGGAGTCAGGATACCAGTCCCAATAGTCACGGACCTTCCAGGCGACGGCTTCGAGGTTGGCGTCGGTCAGGGTAGCCAGCATCGCCACGCCGAACGCCAAGGCGGGACGGGTGGCGGTGGGCCGCAAGCGCAGGATCAGAGCGCGCGCACACAGGATGACCACCATCCAGGCCAGTGGGATCGCCACCGGCAGCACCCCACCGATGCGCCAGCCGAAATTATCCGTGTAGCGGTACGGGCCGAAAGGAAAGCCGGTTTGCACGCCGATCCATTCGCATCCGCCCGAGCCGAGTAGGAGAATGAACGCCCAACGGCGCGTGGTCGCCAGCCCTTCGGCGGCGGCGGTGTGCAGGTAAATGACGATAGCCGCCAAATAAATCCAGATCGCGTCGGAAACGTGGAGTAGCCCGGTCATTGCCTGTCTCCCAGAGCCAGGGGCCAGCCAGCGGTCCAACGTGGGCTGGCCGATGTCTAAAGGCATCACGACGAAGCCGATGGCCGTCCACACGAGGAACAGCCACCACGCCATTTCAGGCAGGTAAGCCCAACGACGGTTGGGCAAGGAGCGGGGGGATTGCAAGATGCTCCGTATGTAAACGGGCTGCGCCACCCCGGCAATCCCCGGTTGCACAGCGGCGAAAAAAGCTTCACTTATTGTGATGGCACGTTGGTTCCCTTCCGCCGGTCTAATCAGGCATGAAACCGCCGCGTAGCATCCGCTTATTGGCCGGGTTGGTCATCGGGTTGGAACTGTTTGCCCTCGTTCGTACCGGGCAAGGATGGATTGCCGAGGCACATCCTGCCAAAGTCGTGAAAGCGGCTTCTGACGAGCAGAAACGGACCCGTGCAAAACCGGCAGCCAGCCCGGAAGCGCGCCTCCCGCTGCCCGGGGAGTGGGAGCCCTTCATCGACCCGGAAAGGCAAATTTTTCCGTCGCTGCTGCTGGCTAGCGCCACGCTCAAAGACCCCTTGCGAGACGAAGACACCGCGCAGAAAGCTGAAAACACCAAGCAGAAGAAGCTGCCGCCTGCGGACCATGCCAGGCCGGACGATTTTCCCGAGATCATGGGTGATGAAAACGGCTTGGCAGGGGTGGTCATTGCCAGTCCTTCCGACGGCGCGCATGCCCGGGTCGAGATCAAGGAAAACGCCCTGATGGCCGACAGCGTGCTCGAAGCTGACCTGCCCATCAAAGGCCGTCTCTACCGGCTGGCACCGAGGATGAATTACAAATACGACGCGCTCAACCGGGTGCGCCAGAGCCAGCCGGTCAACGTCACATTTTCCGTGCAGGTAGACGGCAAAAACCTGGGCGACCGTTTCGTGACGGCACGGGTGCATCCCATCAACGACTGTCCCTACGCTTACCAGAACCCCGATGACGAGAAGGACTACGTGGACATCGCCTGGATGTTCGCCGCTTACGTCAACGAGGACCATCCGGCTATCCCGGGCTTGTTGAAGGAGGCGCAGGCCACCGGGGTGGTGGATGGGTTCGACGCGTACCAGAGCAGAGACCCCGGAACGATCCTGCTTCAGGTGTTCGCGGTGTGGGAGGCCCTCCGGCAGCACAACATCCGGTACAGCGACATCGGCACGACCACCGACGAAAGCACTTCGCTCTACAGCCTGCACGTCCGCTTCATCGAAGAAGCGTTGTCCGAATCGCACGCAAACTGCGTCGATGCCAGCACGCTGTTGGCGTCGGTGTTGCGCCGCATGGGCATCGACACGTTCCTCGTCATGGAACCCGGGCACATGTTTCTAGGAATTTATCTGGATGCAGACGGCAAACAATCCGCCTGTCTGGAAACCACGATGCTCGGCGATCCCGACCCGGAGAAGTACACCGAGAACCGCGCGCTGGCGAAATCTGCGACGCGGGCCGTGAAGAAGCTCAAGGGCTGGCGTTGTTTCAACCAGGCGCTGGATTCTGCAACGCGCGAGTTCAACAAGCATCGCCGGCGGTTCGACCGGGAGAATGATCCCGAATACGAGGTCGTGGACATCACCGCTGCCCGCCGCGAGGGCATCGCGCCGATCGGGTATGTCAAACCGGAATAATCCGGGATCAGCGGGGACGGAGCATCTTTTCCGCGACCATCTGCCCGCTCAGGCAAACCAGCGGCAGACCGCCGCCCGGATGGGTCGAGCCGCCGACGAAATAAAAATTCGGCTTTCCCGGCGGTTGCAGGGCGGGACGCTGGAACGCCGCACGCACCCCGTGACTGGCAAAACCATAGAGGCTGCCGGCGTGAGCCAGATACCGGGTCTGGAAATCCGCCGGGGTGAAGTGTCGACGCACCTGGATCGCCGCGCGTAATCCTTCGCAGCCGAACCGCGTTTCGAGACGTTGGATGACCCGGTCGCCGTAGCGTTCGGAAACGCTAGGCCAATCCACCTGATTGTCCGTCCGCAGGGCGGGAGCATTGACGAGCACGAACCAGTTTTCGCCGCCGGGTGGAGCGCGGTCGGGATCGGCCTTGGAATGGACCGCGACGTAAATCGTGGGTTCGTCGGCGGGTTGCCCTTCCTCAAAAAGCTGGCGGAACTCCCCGGGATAATCGTCGGAAAAGAAAATGTTGTGGTGGGCAAGCTGCGGAAACTGGCGCGCGACGCCGAGATAAAGCGCGAAGCCGGAAATAGCGAGGTCCCTGGTTTTGAGCGCGGCCTGCATGGCGGGTTCGTCCCGCGTGAAACTCAAAACGTCCTGGTTGCACACCACGTCGTGAAATGTTTCCTCGCGTCCATCGGCGGCAGGCCGCAGTTTCCACCTGCCGTCTGCACGCTGGACGCTGGCAACTTCGCTCTGGAAGCGGAACTCGACCCCCTCCTCGCGGCACATGCGCTCCAGGGCACGGGCGATTTCGTACAGCCCGCCTTTGACGTACCACCCGCCGAACTTCGCTTCGACGTAGGCGATGATGTTGAACGCGGCAGGGGTCCGGTACGGCGACGAACCGTCGTAGGTCGCAAAACGGTCGAAAAGCTGAACCAGATGCGGATCGTGGCCGAAAAAGCGCCGGACCACACGATCCATCGTTTGAAAGGAAGCGATCTTCGGCAGGTGGCGCAGTTTGGGCAGGTTTTGCCAAGTGAGTTGCCGCCACCATTCGCCGAGCGGATGATGCAGAAAGGCGTCCGCGCTCAGGTCGTAGAGACCGCGCGCATATTCCAGAAACCGGGCCACGTCCGGGCGTTGCCAGAAAGCGGCATCCTCGTCGATAACCGTGCCGTCGATCCAACGGTAGCGGCACGTCACGGGCAGCGGGATCAGCGTCAGATCGTCCTGCAGACGGCGTCCGAGCTTTTTCCAGAGTTGCTCGAAGACGTAAGGCATCGTCAGCAGACTCGGCCCCATGTCCCAAGTGTAACCGCCTTCCTCCAGCCAGTTGAGCTTGCCGCCAACCCGCTCGTTCTTCTCGAATACCGTCACCTGTCGCCCGGCGTGAGCCAGCAGGGCGGCGCAGGTCAGGCCGCCGACGCCTGCACCGATGACGGCGACGTTGGAAGCGTCGTGGGTCATGTCGGGCAAAGGCTGCGGGCGTGGATGCGCTCGATGGCCCAGCGCGCATGCTCGGCCACGAGGGGTTCCTCCTCTGCGGCGGCGCGGGTCAACGCGGGGAGGTCGTCGGTGGTGCCGACGTTGCCCAGAGCCACGCAAACGTTGCGCAGGAGTCCGCGCCGTTTGGTGCGCTTGACCGGCGAGCCTTTGAACGCCGCGCTGAAATCCTCCTGGCTCATGGCGAGGTAGTCCCGCAACGCCATCCCCACGGTGGCGGGCCGGGCCTGAAACGCTGCCTCCCGGCTGGCTTGGGCGAAACGGTTCCACGGGCAGGCGTCGAGGCAATCGTCGCAACCGTAGATGCGGTCTCCCATCAGCGGGCGGAGTGCGAGCGGGATTGCGCCTTTATGTTCGATGGTGAGGTAGGAGACGCAGAGCCGCGCGTCGAGCGTGTACGGGCGGTCCCGGCGGATCGCGCCGGTTGGACAGGCGTCGAGGCAACGGGTGCAACTGCCGCAGCGCGGCGGGATCGGCGTGTCCGACTCGAAGTCCAGCGTGGTCAGAATCTCGGCGAGAAAAAACCAGGTGCCGCGTTCCGGGTGCAGGAGCATCGTGCTTTTGCCGTGCCAGCCTGCCCCGGCTTCCGCCGCGAAATCGCGTTCCATGACCGGCCCGGTGTCCACGTAGTAACGTTGTCGGCCCCCGTAGGTTTGCAGAAAAACGTCCATGGCTCGGAGTTTTTCCTGGATCAGATCGTGATAGTCGTCGCCCCAGGCGTAACGGGCTACCCTGCCGACGGCGGGCGATGGTGACGGAGACAGAGGGCGTGGCCCCTGCCAGTAATCGAGCGTGAGGACGATCATCGACCTCGCTCCCGGCAGGACCATTTGTGGGTCCGTGCGTTTCTCCTTGCCGCGCTCCAGCCAAGTGGTCATCTCCCCAGCCATGCCTGCGTCCAACCACTCGCCGAACGCCGCCGCATGCGGCGGCGCATCGCAACGGGCCACCCGGCAAAGCCCGAAGCCCAGCGTGCGGGCGTGTGCAAGCAGGGCGGTTTTCACGGCGAAAAGGGAGCCTGTCCGCTTTCGGCAAAGAATTGTCGAGCCCGGTCCAGAACGGTGTGCGCGATTTCGGCGTGCGTGCCACTCGAAGTATCCACGGTAAAGTGCGCGCATCCGCCGTAAAGCGGCTGGCGGAGCCGGACGAGATCGTGCAGAGTCGCCCGCGGATCGTCGGTCTGTAAAAGCGGACGCTGCCGGTTACGGGACACCCGCTCGAAAAGCACCTCTTCGCTCGCGGTAAGAAACGCCACGCATCCCAATGCGCGCAAAAGCGGGATGTTGTGGGACTGGGTAACAATGCCCCCGCCCGTAGCCACGATCAGGCACCGTTCGTGGAGCAGAGAGCGCAGGGCCTCCGTTTCAAGGAGGCGAAAATGAGGCTCGCCGTGCCGGGCAAAAATCTCCGTGATTGCTAATCCGGTTCTCTGGACGACCTGTTTATCGGTGTCGGTCCAACGGCGGCCAGTCAGCCGTGCGAGTTCCCGGGCGACCGAGCTTTTCCCGGCGCCCATCGGGCCGACGAGCACGAGGCTATCTCCACCGCATTCTGCCAGTGCCTGGGTCACGGCCTGCTCCAAACGCGGGCCATCCGGTGGCCACCTTTACGACGGGATGCGGACCACGTTGCGCGCCTTCGCCCCTTTCTCGTCGGTGTAGAGTTCATATTCGACTTGATCGCCTTCCTGCAACGTCTTAAAGCCTTCGGACTGGATCGCCGAAAAATGCACGAAGATGTCGCCCCCTACGCTGGGATCTACGATAAAGCCAAATCCTTTCTTCTCATTAAACCATTTTACGGTGCCCTTCGCCATGGTGAGATTTTCGTTTTGCATAAACCCGTGATGCTTAGTTTTACGAGGACGGTTCTCCGGCAGATGCCCGTTTTTATGCGCGAAATCAGTTTTCTTTTTCGGGTGATGTCGGTGTGAATCCTAGTACCCGCATGTTGCCGATGGGACCTCTCGTTTCCAACGTGGTATTGCTTGCCGGGGCCGACGCTGCGGCGGTGGAATCGTTGCGTCCGGCGGCGGAGATTCTGGCTTCGTTCGGGCTGAGAAGCGAGACGGCAGTGCTAACCCCCGAGGAGTCTATGTCTCCACTCGCCAGCGGCGTGTATGCGGTCATCGTGGCCTCACCGGATGCGGCGTTGCCTGCCGCGCTGGCAAAGCACACCTCCCTGCCGGTGATCCGCGTGCCCGGCGTGGGGGACGGTCGTGGCGACTTGGCGTTGTTGGATGATGGCCACGGCAATCTGCCTGCCGGGCCGACCGACGGGGTATTCGCCACGATGGCCATCGGGGACGCTGGGGCGCGAAATGCCGCGCTGTTCGTGGTTTCGTCGCTGGCAGGCACGGATGACCGGCTGCGGGCCGCGTGGGCGGACTTTCGCGCCCGGCAGACGGAAACCGTCCTGCGGCATCCGCCGTTGGAGATGATGGAATAAATTCTTGAATACTCTCTTAATCGACGCTGCCAAGGATGGAGCGATAGCGCGCGCCGTTGCGTTGTTGGAAGCGGGCGAGTTGGTCGCGCTGCCGACCGAGACCGTTTATGGGTTGGCGGGCGACGCCGGGCGACCCGACGCGGCGGCGGCGATTTTCCAGGCGAAGGAACGCCCCTTCTTTGATCCGTTGATCGTCCATCTGCCCACTCTGGAATGGCTCGAACGGCTGACGCTGCCGTTGCCCGGAGCAGGGCGGCTCGCCGAACGATTGGTCGAACGATTTTGGCCTGGCCCGCTGACATTGTTGCTGCCCCGGCGACCCGGCGCCGTGCCCGACTTGGTCACGGCGGGCAGCTCGCTCGTGGCGGTGCGAATGAGCGCGCATCCGGTTTTCCGGGCAGTGATCGAAACGTTCGGGCGCCCCCTGGCCGCGCCGAGCGCCAACCGTTTCGGACGGATCAGCCCGACCAGCGGCACGCACGTTTTCACTGAACTGACCGGACGCGTGCCGCTGATTCTAGAAGCGGGGCCGACTACTCACGGACTCGAATCCACCATTGTTGCCATTGAGCCGGACGGGTCACTCGGCATCCTGCGCCATGGACCGGTCACGGAGGAAATGTTGGGGGAAATTGGCTGCGTCTGCCCACGCTCGGGCCTGCCGGACGCAGCGGCATCCGCTCCGGGGCAAGGTCCCGGCCATTATGCGCCGCGCACCCCGTTGGAGATTCTCGGACGAGCGGATGCCCTCTCCGGTCCGGACAATTGGCAGGGGGCCGCCTTGCTCGCGTTTCGACGCGACATGCTACCGGCTGAAAAGGTTTTTGCGCGGGTAGAAGTTCTCACGGAGTCCGGCGACTTGCAGGAGGCGGCCGTCCGTTTCTTCGCCGCGTTGCGCCGGTTGGACGAATCTGGCGTCGAGAGAATCGTGGCCGAGCCGTTGCCCGAAGTCGGTCTGGGGCGGGCAATCATGGAACGCTTGCGCCGGGCGGCCATCGGTTCCGGGACGGCACACCCCCCGTAGAACCGGGGGACTTTGCATACATCCAGCCGGTGATGGCTGCCGTAAGCAAGGGATATGGCAACCAAAGCTCCCGCGAAAACGAAGACGGCTTCCAAGAAGAATGAAAGCGGCAACCACTGCTGGCCCGGTTACGAGCCGACCCCCGGAAAAAAGCTGGGCACCAAAGGCAGTTGCAAGAAGAAGGGGAGTTGAAGTTTGCGGGCATCGCCAGAGTGATTCTCTCCATGGCCGCGAGGGTTGCGTTGCCGGACAGGTTCTGACATCGTCCCGGCGTGTCTCGAACCCTTCCACCCATCAGGCAGCCTGCGAACCCGCTGCCTGAATCAAAACCCAAGGATTTCGGCAGTGCTCGGGCGACAGGCATCGTCGGCTTGGCGGTCATGTGCAGCCGTATCCTCGGTTTGGTCCGGGACCAGATTTTTTCGAGTCTTTTCGGGGCGGGGACCGGCTACGACGCTTTTTTGACCGCGTTCCGCGCGCCAAATCTCCTCCGCGACCTTTTTGCGGAAGGCGCGCTCTCGACGGCGTTCATCACGACGTTCTCCAAGAAGATTCAGTTGGAAGGCGACGGCGCGGCCTGGAGACTCGCCAACAAGATGGGCACCCTCCTGCTGGTCTTCATGAGCGGCGTGACGCTGTTGGGCGTTGCGCTCTCCCCGCAGCTCATCGAAGTCCTCGGCGGCGGATTCCACGCCATCCCCGGCAAATTCGAGCTGACGGTGGTCCTGACGCGGATCATGTTTCCGTTCATCCTGCTCGTCTCGCTGGCCGCGCTGGCGATGGGGATGCTCAACGCCAAGCATATCTTCGGCGCGCCCGCCATGGCGTCGAGCTTCTTCAACCTCGGCTCGATCATCGGCGGGCTGGGGATGGGTTGGGTGCTGGCACGTCACTACGGTCAGAAGGAGTTCTACGGGTTGGACCCGCTCACCGCCCGGCTGTTCTGGTGGTTGATGGGCATGGCTATCGGTACGCTGTTGGGCGGGTTCTTGCAGTTCGCCGTCCAGCTGCCGCCCCTCGCCAAAGCGGGCTACCGCTTCCGGTTCGACTTCGTGTGGCAGGACGAGGGCGTCCGCACGATCCTGCGCCTGATGGGTCCGGCGGTGATCGCGGCGAGCGCGGTGCAAATCAACGTCATGGTCAACGCCTCGTTTGCCAGCCACCAAGGCAACGGCGCGGTGACGTGGCTCAACAATTCGTTCCGGCTGATGCAGCTTCCGCTCGGCATTTTCGGGGTGGCCATTGCCACGGTGACCCTGCCGTTGGTCAGCAAAAGCGCGGCCATTGGCGACCACGAGACGTTTCGACGCACTCTGGCCCGGGCGTTGCGGCT
>CAXSED010000051.1:0-29621 GCA_964236475.1 uncultured Chthoniobacterales bacterium | reverse complement strand
GAAACAACCACTGGATGTAATCATGGACGCTTTCCAGACGGTCGAAACCCCAGCGCCGGATGTCTCGCAACGCTCTGCCCTCGGAATCCGTGCCTGTGCCGAGATAAAACCGGACCAGCATATTGTCCGCCGGGTCGTTCGTGGTTGGCTTCATGGGATGGAAACAGGTTCGGTCACGCCGATCATCGGCCCGAGTTCCGTCCGGGAATCGTTTCGCTTGAGCGACGGGGCGTACAAACTGGAAATGGAACCATCCAAAAAGAGAGCGTCGGGACAATGCAGGGTGTCCCGAAAGAAAACGGCGAATTCGTAGAAACTGACCGGGTCCTCGCTGATCGCAAAAATGGCCGTGTCAGGATTTGGCACGCCGACCCCGTTGCGAAAGAGCCGGGAGGTGGACGCCGGGTTGAACGCCGGATGAATCTTCCCGGCCTGCACCAACAGCGGACCGGATTGGGTCGCCAGCGTGACAGGCTCCTCGAACCGGGCAAATTCGGAGGACTCCACCACCTGCGCGCCGTTTCGGGAGACGCAGAAGACCCCGTTGGGTTTCAGGAAAAAATTGCCGTCGCCGGGGGCAATGTTCAGCGGGGCCAGGGTCCGGCCAGCCACCACGCAAAGCCCGACGGGCGCGAACCCGGGCTGAAACATCCCCGCGTTCATGGCAAACGTGAGGTTCTGACCATTCCGCCGGAGCATCGCAGCCAAGGGAGCAAATCGTTTGAAAGGCTGGCCGGTTTCGTCGCGCAGGAACATTTGCAACTGCTCTCTGCGCACATCGACCCGGCAGAACGTGATCCGCTTGCCGACAACCTGCGACTGGCCGAACTCGACCGCCCGGCCCGGGGCCGACAGGGCAAGCAGCGCGCATCCAAAAGCCAGCCACCGCGTCATTTCATCCCGTTCTCCACCATCGCACCGTCGCGCAAGCGGATGGTGCGTCCGGTGCGGGCGGCGAGTTCCAGGTTGTGCGTAACCAGCACCAGCGCCGTGCCGGATTGGGCGTTGAGGTTGAGCAAGAGTTCGACCACGCGCTCGCTCGTCTCGGCGTCGAGGTTGCCGGTCGGTTCGTCGGCGAACAACAAGCGGGGCCGATTGATGAACGCCCGCGCCAGGGCGACGCGCTGCTGCTCGCCGCCGGAAAGCTGCGCCGGGTAGTGCCCGCGCCGTGCTTCGAGACCCACCTGTTTGAGCAATTCCGTGGCTTCGGCGGTCAGCGTCGCGTGGGAACGCCGCTCCGCGCCGTCGCCGTAGCCACCGCGCAGTTCGGCGGGGACCATCACGTTTTCCAACGCGCTCAAGGTTGGCACGAGCTGGAAGTTCTGGAACACGAAGCCGGTGTGCTCGTTGCGCAGGCGGGCGCGGGCATCCTCGTCCAGGGTTTCGAGCGCGGTCCCGGCGAGGCGCACCGTCCCGCTGGTCGCGCGGTCCAGCCCGGCGCACAGGCCGAGGAGGGTCGTCTTGCCGCTGCCCGAGGGGCCGACGATGGCGCACGTCGCCCCGGCGGCCAGCGAGAAACTGACCTCCTTGAGCACCGTCAGGTCGCGCTCGCCGCTGCGGTAGGTTTTGGTGAGGCGTTCGACTTCGAGGACAGGGGACGTATTTTCCATGACGGGGTGACGGACGGTTCCAAGCGCGCAATGTAGCCGCTTCCGCCTCTTTACGCTCGCGGATCGTCGAACGACCACGCTTTTTTTGCCGGGCAGGCGGGGCAGTAATTTACGAAACCCGCTTCCTGACCGATACTGCTTCATGCCGACCCGCCGCCTCTCGCCGCCGCGTTTTGTCTCCGTTCCGTGCGCGTCCCTCGCGGTGATCCTGGCCTTTTTGACCATGAGCGTTTCTTTTCTCTCTGCCCAACAAATCCCGGCTCCCACCGCGACGCGCACCATCGTCTTCTTCGGCGACAGCCTGAGCGCCGGATACGGCCTCGCCAACGCCGCCGACGAGGCGTTCCCCGCGCTGATCCAGCGCAAGATCACGGACGCCAAGCTGCCCTACCGCGTCGTCAACGCCGGGCTGAGCGGCGATACGACCGCGGGCGGGTTGCGCCGGATCGACTGGCTGCTGCAACGCCCGGTCGATATCCTGGTGCTCGAACTCGGCGGCAACGACGGTCTGCGCGGCCTGCCGACCCAGGAAACCGAGCGCAACCTCCAGGCCATCATCGACAAGACCCGCGCGAAAAATCCGCAGGTAAAAATCATCATCGCCGGGATGAAGCTGCCGCCGAATCTCGGCGTGGACTACGTGGCCCGGTTCATCGCCGTTTTCCCGGCATTGGCCAAGAACAATCCCGACGCCGTGCTGCTGCCGTTCATCCTCGAAGGGGTCGGCGGCGATCCCCGGCTCAACCAGCGCGACCAGATTCATCCCACGGCGGAGGGCCACAAGATCGTCGCCGACTTGGTCTGGAAAACTTTGCAGCCGATGTTGTAGGGAAGGAAGGGTAAGACGGACACCGGCCCTCCCCGGAGCGTGGGGGGGAAGAAGCGTCGTGTCCCTATCCGCCCGGCGTGGCGGCGGTCTGGGTGATCAACTGCTGCAACGCGTCTTGCAACGCGGGGTACTTGCCGGAGGCTAGCCAGGTCGCGGCGGTCTGGTTGACCAGCGCTCGATGGTCCGTGATGGGCATCTGGGTAATCGTTTCCGGCGTGAGCAAGGTTTCCGACACGAAACCCGCCGGAACACCCAGCCGTCCGAGAAATTTGTCTTTCTCGGCTTCCGAGACATCCGTGCGGGCGAGGTAGGTCTCGGCCTGGGCAAGCTGATCCGGCTGCGAAAGATCCAGGCTGCCCATGTAATCGGCGCGGCGCAGCGGGGCGTCAGCGAGCGCGGTGGGGTTGGCGTTGAGATAGGCGGCCACCTGTTCCGGGGCCACGCCGCTGAGCCGCTGCAAGGCGATCAGGGCGGCGCGTCCTGCCGCGGTTTGCTGTGAGGACAGGGGGCCGAGATCCTCGATGATCGTGGGGTCGCCCGCGTAGGCTGCGGCGTCGAAGGCTTCCAGGTAGCCGCCGGTCGGCGCGGATTGCCAAGGGGTGTACTCGATCAGTTCGCGCGCCTTTGCCGCCAGCAAGCTCCTGGAGCCGTCCGGGTCGGTCCAGGCGAGGTTGCGCATGGCCACGGCCCATTCGTCCGCCGACCCCTTGGTTTCGAGCGTGGCGCGGGCAACCTCGGCGGCGTCGGTGGTTCCGGCATCCCTGCTGATGGCACCCAACTGGTCCATCAGAAACGTGCGCATGGTCGGCGCTCCGTCGAGCGCGTGGTCGTCGCCCAGCTTGAACCGCAAGCCGGTGGACGCATCCTGCCCGCTGGCAAGAAATTGCCGGATGGCGGCGATGGCGACGTGCGGTTCCGCTTGGACCAGCGCCTCGCGTAACGCCGCCAACGCCTCTTTCCGTTTGGGATTGGTCGGGTCGCGCAGCACGGCCAGCGCCTGGCTGATCGTCTCGTTCAATCGCGCGACGGCCTCCGGGTCCACCTTGGACCGCGCTGGCGTCGGCGCGGTGGCAGGCGAGAACCCCCCACCAACCGCGTGCGCATCGCCCGGTTTAGACACGCTCGCGGGATGAACGGACCCGGACAGGTGGCGCAGCAAACCGAGCGCCGCAAAAATCAGCACCACCCCGGCGGCTAGCAGGAACATGCCAAACCGGGTGAGCGGACCGGGCGAGGGGAGCGCCATGAAACGGGAAATGAATTGGCCCGCTTGACCGTTGGCCCGACGCCCTGCCCCTCCAGTCCAGAGAAGCTGACAAATGGGCTGAAGACCGAGCGGGGTTTGCCTTACTGGACCTTGACGATGAGCGACGACTTGCCGAGCGGTGTCGCGGTCCCAGTGTAATAAACCTGCAAGGTCGTCGTCGTGCCGGAGCGGACCCCGGTGTGGAAGGTCACGCTGAACGTCGTGTTGGAAGTTTTTGCGACAGTGACGAGCGGCTCGGTGGTCGTGCCGGGCGTGCTGCTCTTGATCTTCAGTTCGCTGTAACGGTCGGTGGTCACACCGCCGGTGGTGGTGCCGCGCAACGGTTGGGAGAAGATGACGTTGGCCGTGTACGTGTAGGTCTGACCCCGGCTGACCGTTTTCGGCCCGGTGATTTTCACCTTTGTGATGAGGCCCGAGGTGTACTCCGCAGCCTGGATGAACTTGGCCGCCGACTTGTCGATGGCGCGGATGATGAAGTTGTTGAACTCGCCGGTCGTATCGACGGCGGTGGTGCCGACCACCGAGCCCTCGACGGACTGGGTGACACCATCCGGCACCACGTAAATCGGGCCGCCGCTCGTGCCCGGCTCGGCGGTGGCCAGGTCATTCTCGTAGAGGGCGCTGCTAGTGCCCGTCCCGAGGGCGACCCAAGGCTGGGCAGGCACGACGTAGCACATCGTACGGCCATCGAAGCTCACGCCGGGATAACCCACGACGAACGTCGGCGCCGTAGACAGCAAGCTCGGCGTCTGGGCGTAGTTGCCCCAGCTCTCGCCGACCGGCGCCGTTTGCACGAGCACTAGACCCAGATCAAAAGACGATTGCGTCAGGAAACTCGCGCCTTGCGTGACCTCGCTCTGGTAACCGCTGAGCGCCTGGGCCGCGATGATCTGATCAGCGGAGAGCGAAAAATCCTCGTACAAGGCCCGGGTGAACGACGCGTAGGTCAGGAAACCCGTGGTAGGATCGTAGGCGACATGCCCGGCCGTCTGGACCGTGTGCCGGCGCAGCAACGTCCCGCTGCCGAAGGCAACATTTTCGACGTCGAAAACACGCCCCGTGAAATTGTAAGGCTCGGCCTGGGCGTGCGGGAGGCCGATGGGATTGAGGCCCTGGATCGTGGCCTGCGCGGAGGCGGGGTGCGCGCCGACCAGCAGCGAGAGCGCAATCACGGCGGCCAGCAAAACCGGACGAAAAGAGCGGAACGGATTGAACACGAGAGACATCAAGGATGTGGTTGGAGGGGAATGGCGGGGAACAAGGCGGTCCGATGGGTAGCGGAACGCCGGAACAACAAGCGCAATTTACTTTGGAATCGGAAACTTGTAAATAATTTCCTCGGGCAAGACCGCCGAAAGACACGGACTTTTCGCGGCGGGTCTCAAACGAACGGGAACACTCCGGTTCGACGCGCCGGGCGCGGGCGCGTCAACCGCCGAACAGCTTGTGGAACGAGCGCAGGAAACGCTTCGGAAAGGCGTCGCCGTTGGCCGGGGTGGGCTGCCCCGCTGGCGGCGGGGTCTCGCCCGGGGCGACCGGCGGCTGACCCTGGCCGGTGAGCTGCGCCTGTCCGGGATGCGCGGTGCAGACGAAACGCGGAATCCGGCTCACCGGCAGGTCGATCAGGTAGGACGTGCCCGCCTCCTGGCAACCGTCCGTGGCCAGTTCGTTGGAAAACCGGCACACGCGCACGCGCTTGAGCGGCTCGGGGGGCGTGAACTCCTTCGACGGATACCGCTGCGCCGACGCCTTGCCCACGACCTGACACCAGATCGGCAACGCCAATGCCGCGCCGTAGCCCTTGGCGGTGATCGTCTGCGGGCGGTCCATGCCCACCCAGACGCCGCAGGTCAGGCTGGTCGTGTAGCCGACAAACCACGCGTCCTTGAAATCGTTGGTCGTGCCGGTCTTGCCCGCGCCGTGGCCGGTAAACCCCAGCGAGCGCGCCTCCGCCGCCGTGCCGCCCCGGCCCATCACTTTTTCCAGGATCGTGTGCGTGATCCACGACGCCCCGGGTTGCAGCACCGGCTTTTCCTCGTGGGCGGCGCGGTAGATCATCTGGCCCTCGGCGTCGTCGATGCGCTCGATGAAATGCGCCGGGCGATGCTGGCCGTTGTTGGCGAAGAGCGTGTAGGCCTCGGTCAGCTTGGTGAGCGTGATGTTGAAGGTGCCCAGATAGATCGTCGGGTCGGGCGGGATGTCGTCGCCCAGCCCGGCGCTGCTCGCTACCCGGCGCACCTCGTCCAGCCCGACCAGTTCGCCCACCCGCACGCTCATGGTGTTGCGCGAGCGGATGAGGCCGTTTTCCGCCGGTTGGACGGGGCCGAACGTGCCGTCCGAATTGCCGGGATGCCAGTTGGGCGCGTCTTTGAGTTCGTCGGGCTGGATCGCGCCGTCGTCGATGTTCGCGCCGGGCAGCAGCCCCTTTTGCCACGCGGCGGTGTAGACGAACGGCTTGAACGTCGAGCCGACCGGACGGCCCGGCGGGTCCATGGCGCGGTTGAACGCCTTGGGTTTGTACTCGCGTCCGCCGACCAGCGCGCGGATGGAGCCGTCCCGGTTATCGATCAGGACGAGCGCGCCCTGGAGGTACGCCGTGCCCTTGGATTCGTCGGCGTCGGGGTTCGCCCCCTTCTTCGGATGCTCGTAGCCGGGCCGGGATTCGATCTTGGCCAACTGGGTCTCGACCGCCTGGGTGGCGAGGGTCTGCATCTGGGGGTCGATGGTGGTGTAGATTTTCAGGCCGCTCTCATCGTTCTGGGCGTCGTTGCTCAGGAGCGTTGATAATTCTTCCTGCACGGCGTCCATGGCGTAGTTGTCCTGCACGCCGCTGGCGCGGTTGTGGACGACGCGGACGGTCTCGTGTTCCGCTGCGTTGGCCTCGGCGGGGGTGATCTTGTGCAGTTCGGCCATGCGGGCGAGCACGGTGTCGCGCTCGCGGTTGGCCCCTTCGAGGTTGGCCCAAGGGGAGAAATGGTTCGGGGAGCGGATCAGGCCCGCCATCATCGCGCTTTCAGACAGGTCGAGGTCGGCGCTCGGCTTGCCGAAGTACGCCTCGCTGGCCGTCTCGATGCCGTACATGCCGCCGCCGTAGTAGATGCGGTTGACGTAGAATTCGAGAATCTGCCGCTTGTTGTAATGCCGCTCGATGCGCGCGGCGACGAATGCTTCCAGAATCTTGCGCGTCAGCGTTTTGCCCCCGAGCGGCAGGCTGTTGCGGGCGAGTTGCTGGGTCAGCGTGCTGGCCCCCTCGGCGGCGCGGTGCCGGGTAATGTTGCGCACGATGGCCCGGGCGATGCCGTGGGGATCGACGCCGTGGTGTTCGTAGAAGCGGGTGTCCTCGCGGGTGACGAGGGCATCGAGGAAATGCTGGGACACCTTGTCGATGGGGACGAGCGTGCGGTTCTCGCCGACATGGAGCGTGCTGTACGGGTTGCCGTCCATGTCGAAGACGGTGGCGCGCTGGGGCATCTCACCGAGCTTGGCGATGTCGAACGTCCCGGCCCACACGCCGAAGAAACTGGCCACGCCGATGACCGGGGCGATCAACACCAGCAACGCCCAATGCCACCAGCGCACCCGGGGCAACCAGGAACGCGCCGGGCCCTGGCCCGACGGCAGCACCGGAGACGGCGTGGGCGGAGGGGAATTTACGGCATCCATCGGAGAGGCGAAGGGCAGGAACCGTGCCCCAGAAAGCCGTCGAAGGAAAGCCCCGGATTGCAGCGCGGCGCAAAAAAACGTTGCAACGCCGCCCGGGTTCCCTACCTTAACCGTCGATAAAGTTATGGCCGATCTAGAGAATAAATACACCGAGAACGTCGGGGGAGAATTTTACGTCGATGACCAGTGCATCGACTGCGATCTGTGCCGCGAAACGGCCCCGGCGAATTTCACCCGCAACGACGACGGCGGCCACTCTTACGTCTACAAGCAGCCGACCACCGACGAGGAAAAAGGTCTCTGCAAAGAGGCCATGGAAGGCTGCCCGGTGGAAGCCATCGGCGCGGACGGCGTGTAACGCGCCGCCGACCAGGAGAGCAACGGCCCGAAGCCTCTTTCTTCGCATGGCCGGCAGACCCAAGCGTTCCCCGCTGCGCAACCGCGCGCTGGCGGAGTGGCGCGGCTACCACGAACCGCGTCCGCTGCTGGACCGCGTGCAGTCGGTGAGCACGTTGCTCGACAAGACCCTGCAAGGTCTCGGGCTGGGGGAATTGGTGCGCGAGAGCGAGGTGCTCGACGCCTGGAAGGAAATCGCCGGGGATTTTTTTGCGCTGCATTCGTCCCCGAGCAAACTCAAGGATGGCGTGCTCTACGTGCGGGTGATGCAGCCGTCGATCCATTTCGAGATCGAGCGGTTGAAAGGGCAGATCGTCGAAAAGCTGAAAAAACGTTTCGGCGCGCGGGTGGTGCGGGAGTTGCGGTTCCGGTTGGGGTAGCGGATTTTGCTACGTGTCTCCTCCCTCCCGCGTCGCGGCCACGGTTCATTTGCTGCCCGCCTTGGCAGCGTTAATGGTGGCGGTGGCCGGACTCGCGCAGTGGGGAGTGCGCGCGGGGGAACGTATCAAACGGTTCGGCCCGGCGCTCGCCTCGTTGAACCTGCCGGAAGCGGCGCGGGGCACGGCGTTGCAACGGCGGATTTTTGAAATGCCCGACTGCCTGCCGGTTTACGGCAGTTCGGAGTTGGCCATCGCCCAGCCGACCCGTGCCGACCTGTTCTTCCATCACAAACGCCAGGGGTTCGATGTGGTGGTAATCGGCCAGGCCGGGGACCGCTGTCTGGCCATGTTGCAGGAATTGGCTGCGCTCGGCGAGGCGGCCCGGGGGAAAAAAGTGGCGGTTTTCCTGTCGCCCGGATGGTTTCTGCCCAGACCCGAGACGCCCCAGCACGACCACGAGGCCCATCGCCAGTTCGCCGCCGCGTTTTCGCCCTTGCAGACCGGCCGGTTCGCGGTGGACAGCCCGCTCACACGCCCGCTCAAACGGCAGATCGCCGCCCGGTTGCTGGATTATGATGCCGTGATCCAGGCGCGCTCTCCGTTGTTGCGCAGCGCCCTGGCCGACCTGCGGGAGCCGGTGCTGATGCGGAGATGCCTGCTGGCCGCGATCACGCCGCTGGTCGAGTTGCAAAACCAAGCGCTGCTTTTCCAGGAACGATGCCATTGGTACGAACTGACCCGCCACCACCCGTCCCTCCAACCGGCAGGTTCCATCTACAGGCCACGGGGCAAGCGGACGGAGTGGGTGCGGCTCGACCGGGAGGTTGCCCGGATGGAAGCCAAACACGGGCCGGGCACGTTTTACAGCGAGGGAAACGCCACGGAAGATCCGCTGGAACTCTCGCTCGCGGAGGGCGTGGACCAAGCCCCGGATTTTCTCCGCCGGATGCGAACGGCTCCCGAGTGGAACGACCTGGAATTGCTGCTGGAGGCGTCGAGGCAAATGGGGGTGCGGCTGCTGCTCATCGGCCAACCCATTAACGGTCTCATCAGCGACCGCCAGGGCATCACCCCGCAAGCCCGGCGACAATATTACGAGCGGGTGAGCCGGGTGGCGGTCGCATACCGGGTGCCCCTGCGGGATTTCTCGGCTTACGAGGAGGACCGCGCTTTCTTCATGGACCCGGTGCATCCCTCCGCCGAGGCCTGGGTGCATTACGACCAGGCTCTCGACGAGTTTTTCGGTCACAAGCGGTTCTGAAGAACCGTCGGCGGCCCGGGCCGGTCGATGCTACAGTCAGGCGTTGTTTTACCCCCATGACGCTCCCTGTTCCCGACGAAATCCACGTGGCCAACCTTGCGCTGAACGTTCGGGTCGGCGTCACCGACGAGGAACAGGCGCGCCCGCAACGCCTGAGTGTCTCGCTGACGCTGCGGCCCGGGCGCGGGTTTACCGGGCTGGACGACCGGATCGAAAACACCGTCAACTACGCGGCGGTTTGCGCGGCGGTGCGGGCGCTGGCGGCGGATCATCCGCGACGGCTCATCGAGACGCTGGCCCTCGACATCGCCGGGGAAATCCTGGCGCGTTTCGCCGTGGCTTCGGTGGACGTGGAGTTGCGCAAGTACATCCTGCCCGATACGGATTACGTGGCCGTGCGGTTGTCGCGGTCCATCTAGTATATAATAATGAAGCGCGCGCCCGCCCAACTCGTCGTCGCCTCCAGCGAGGAAAGCGCCGACATCCTCTACGCCACGAAAATCTTCGTGCCGGACGCCTTCGTGCTGCTGGTGCAGGACGGACGCTCGACGATCCTGCTCAGCGACCTGGAAGTGGGTCGGGGACGCCGGGAAGCCGCCGTGGATGAGGTGCTCAGCTTGTCCGAGTTTGCCGCCGCCCACAAAAAGGCGCTGGGCCGCCAGCCGGGGTTCGCGCGGCTGATCGCGCATTTTTTGAAGACGCGCGGGGTGCGCCGTGCCGTGGTGCCGGAGAGTTTTCCGCTCGGGCTGAGCTTGTTGTTGGCGCGCGAGGGGGTGCAAGTCGCGCCGCCGAAGAAGGGCGCATTCTTCCCGCAACGTTTCCACAAAACCCCGGCGGAACTCGGGCACCTACGCCGGGCGTTGGAAATCACGGCTGCCGGGATGGCGCGGGGATTGGAAGTGCTCGCCGCCGCGAAAACGCCCGGCGGCAGGAAAGTGGCGACAGGCGCGGAACTCCACTGGGGCGGCGCGACGCTGACCTCCGAGCGGCTGCGCGCCGAGATCGACACGGCGATTGTCCGGCTGGGCGGCGCGCCGAAGGATACCATCGTCGCCGGGGGCGAGCAGGGGTGCGATCCGCACGAGCGCGGGCACGGGCCGTTGCGGGCTGGGGAACTCATCGTCATCGACATTTTTCCACGCGACGTGGGCACCGGCTACTTCGGCGACATGACGCGCACGGTCGTCAAGGGACGCGCCACCGACGCGCAGCGCCGCCTCTGGGAAACCGTGCAGGAAGGTCAGCGTCGTGCCATCGCCGGGACGCGTGCCGGGGCGGACGGCGTCGCGCTGCACGAGGGCATCAAGAAATATTTCAAGGCCCAGGGTTACCCGACGGAAGTGCGTGACGGCCAGCACGTCGGGTTTTTCCATGGCACGGGCCACGGCCTCGGGCTGGAACTGCACGAGCAACCGCGTTTCAACGGCACGCGGAACTTCGAGACGGGCATGGTGTTCACGGTGGAGCCGGGCCTTTATTATCCGGGCTTGGGCGGCGTGCGGATCGAGGATGTGGTCGCCGTGACAGCGAAAGGCTGCACGCAGCTTTCCGATTTCGAGCAGCGGCTGGAAGTCTGAGAACGGCTCGCCGGGCCATTCACCCCGGGCATCCCCGACGAATCCGTGCTATCTTATGAGACCCGATGGCTGCGATTCGCCCGTTTCCTTTGTCCGCGCCGACTGCTATGGTTTCGCCTCGAACCATGGATAAAGGACTGGCCGCCAGTGAACAAGCGGGCATGGAGGTGAGCGACGAAACGCTCGTCGCCCGCGCTCGTGGCGGCGACGCGGACGCCTTCAGCATGCTCGTCACGCGCTACCATCCCCGGCTCTACGGTCTGGTCTACCACATGACCAGCAACAACGAGGACGCCCGCGATCTCGTGCAGGAAATCTTTCTCAAGGCGTACCGCTCCATCGGCGGCTTCCAGGGTAACTCGTCCTTCTACACCTGGCTGCACACCATCGGCAAAAACATGACCATCAATTTCCTCAAGAAAAGGGGGAAACGCTGGCAGATGAGCTTGGACGATGTGGATTCCAACATCCAAAACGACAAGGAATTCCTCGAACAGACTGCGTCGAGCGACCCGGTGCGCGAGGCCAATCTCTCCGAACTCCAGAGAAGATTGAACGAGTCCATGATGAAGCTGTCTGTTGAGCATAGGATGGTGGTCACGATGTTCGACATCCAGGGGATGCCACACGCCGAGATCAGCAAAGTGCTCGGAGTTTCCGAGGGCACCGTGCGCTCCCGTCTGTTTTACGCCCACCGCCAGCTCCAGAATTACCTGGAAGAATTTCGCAAGTAGCACCGGCTTTCGCTTATGGATGACCAATTCGACGATCTGCAACGCCTTCTTCGCCTGAAGCGCCACGAGGCGCCGCCCCAGGAATATTTCGAGGATTTTCTCTTCGAGTTTCACCGGGCACAGCGCGCGGAAATGTTGCGTCGTCCGCTGTGGCGTCTGGCGTTGGACCGGCTCGAAGGCGCGTTGCCGACGTTCACCCCGGCGCGCTACGCTTACACCGGCAGTTGCGCGGCGGCGGTCGCGGTGGCCGCGCTGGTTTCCGGCCACATTTTGACCAGCCATCCCGGCGCGACGACCCGTGGCACCCTGGTCGCTTCGGCTAACACAGGCAGCGTTCCCTCGGCTCCCGTTTCCGCCAAGATGCCCCGCTTTGATTTCCGCGGCACGCGGCCCACCGTCCGGCTGCCCGAACTGGATTTCAACGGTCCCCGGCAGGCCGTGGCGTCTTCCAAGAGCACCCGCCCGCGCTACGTGCTCGACACCCAGCCCGTGAGCTATGAGCAGTCGTCCAGCTTCTAAGGCGGCGGTGCGGCGGCAAGCGTCCCTCCTCGTTTTTTCTTTCGGCGCGGTGCTTTTGCCCCTGACGGCAGGCGCACAGGTTGAACCTTCGCCATCGGCCAGCCCCAATCCGGTCGAGGAGCCGACCCTACCGTCGAGCTTGACCGCGAAAAACGCGTTCACGCAGGTGGGCCGCGAGGTCGGCGCAATTTTTGCCAAATGCAAAAACGCGGTGGTCCGCATCGAGGCGACGGATCTCTACGGCCCGCACTCGGGCACGGGTTTCCTCATCGACGCCAGTGGCACGATTTACACGCATTACTCCGTGGCCGGGCAGTCGTGGAATTTGCTGGTGGATTTCGCGGGTAAGAAGTATCCCGCGACGTGCCTGCTGGCCGATCCGCGCAGCGGCGTGACTCTGCTCAGTATCCAGGCGGGATCGACCCCTTTTCTGCCGCTCGGCCACTCGGCTGATCTGGGCATCGCCTCGCCCGTGATCGCCATCGGCTACCCGATGGACCTGCCGGTCTCGCCGACGTACGGGCTGGTGGCCGGATTCGACCAAAAATTCCTGGGCCGCTATCTGCCGACGACGCATATCCGCGCGAACGTTCCGGTGCAATCCGGCGAATCCGGCGCGCCGCTGCTCAACGAAAAGGGCGAGGTGGTGGGCATTCTGGTTTGCCAGTTCAACTACGGTTCGGGATGCTTGGGGCTGCCGATCCAGGCGGCGGAAAAGGTCCGCTCGGACTACCTGCGTTTCGGCAAGGTGCGCCCGGGCTGGATCGGCGTGACGGCGAAGCCCGTCGGCGACGAAGACGAGGACGGCGTGCGCGTGGAAGATCTGGCTGACGAAAGTCCGGCGGCCCACAGCGGTCTGGAAGACGGCGACATGCTCGTCAGCGTGGGCCATACGACGATCCACACGTTTGCGGACTTGCGCGACGCATCGTTCTTCATGACGGCGGACGAGACGGTGCCCATCGTGGTCCAGCGTGGAGAAGCCAGGTTGACGATCCAGACGCACGCGGTCGATCCGCCCGGGACCACGTCGATGGCGTTGCCACCGCTGTTCAACAACAAGAGCGAGGGTATCAACACGAAGCTGGAGCTGCCGACGCCGAGGTAATTTTGCAGGGCGACCGTCCCGGTTATCGCGCGAGTGCGCTTCCTTACGGCAATCTGCCTCCGTTCCGCGCTCTTTCCACGTCGAGTTTTCTCACGCGGCAACCGGGACGGTCGCCCGACAACCAGCAGGGCGGAGCGAGAAAACTTGAATCTTGGCCGCTGACTCCCGATTCTGGGCCGTCTTATGTCGAGCCATTTCGGGGAACTCTTCCGCATCAGCACGTTTGGCGAAAGCCACGGCGGCGGCGTCGGCGTGGTCATCGACGGCTGTCCGGCACGACTCCCGCTCAGCGAGGCTGACATCCAGATCGACCTCGACCGCCGCCGCCCGGGCCAGTCCGACCTCGTGACCCCGCGCAAGGAGGCGGACCGCTGCCGCATCCTCTCCGGCGTGTTCGAGGGCCAGACGCTTGGCACGCCCATCGCCGTGCTCGTGCCCAACACCGACGCCCGGCCCGAAGCGTATTCCGAAATGGAAACCGCCTTCCGCCCCAGCCACGCGGATTTTACGTATCAAGCCAAGTACGGCGTCCGCAACTGGCAGGGCGGGGGACGCTCCAGCGCGCGCGAAACCATCGGGCGCGTGGCCGCCGCCGCCGTGGCAAAACGGGTGTTCGCCGCGTTGGCCCCGGGGCTGGAAATCGTCGGCTACGTCCAGAGCATCCACCAAATCGAGGCGATGGTTGACCCCGCCACCGTGACCGCCGCCGAGGTCGAAAGCAACGCTGTGCGCTGCCCGGACGCCCGCGCCGCCGAAGAAATGGCCACGCTGATCCGGGCGATGCGCTCGCGGGGCGATTCGGTGGGTGGAGTGATCGCGTGCGTCGTGCGCGGCGTGCCTCCGGGCTGGGGCGAACCGGTGTTCGACCGGCTCGAAGCCGACCTGGCGAAAGGCATGTTGAGCCTGCCCGCGACGAAGGGTTTCGAGATCGGCTCCGGTTTCGGCGCGACCCGCCTGACCGGCTCGGAACACAACGACGCCTTCGAGATGCGCGAGGGCCGCGTGCGGACCACCAGCAACCGTTCCGGCGGCGTCCAGGGCGGGATTTCCAACGGCGAGGACCTGTTTTTCCGCGTGGCCTTCAAGCCGACGGCCACCATCGCGCAGTCACAAAAAACCGTGACCGTCACCGGCCACGACACCGAACTCGCCGCGCGCGGACGGCACGATCCGTGCGTGTTGCCGCGCGCCGTGCCGATGGTCGAGGCGATGGCCGCGCTCGTGCTGGTGGACCACGCCCTGCGGCAGCGGGCCATCGCGCGGGATTGAACGTGGCAGCCGTCCGTCCGCCGCCCGGCGCGCGATGGGTCCATATGATGAAACGCTTTTTCCTACCGCTCTTGCTGACTGGTTTGCTCGTGGCCGCTGGGTCCGCCACCCAGGGAAAGGAGCAGGCAAAAACGGCTGCAACCGCGGCAGTAGCCACGGTAACGATGTCCGAAAAGGAAAAAGGCCCGGCGACGACCAGCTTCAGCGCGGGCGATCCGACGATCTATGCGACCTGTCAACGCGCGAAGCCCGCCAAAGGCGACAAGGTCCGGTTCGTGTGGATCATCGAGGACGGCGGCAAAACGATCAACCCGAACTCCAAGGTGTCGGAATACACCTCCATCGGCACGGACCTGTCGAACGCGAAGGAATTTTCCCACCTCGACAAGCCTGCCGCCGGTTGGCCGCTCGGCAAGTGGCGCGTGGACGTTTACGTGAACGATGTGAAAGCCACGAGCACAAAATTCGCCATCAAATAACCTCCGGTGCGTTCATGCCATGGAAACCATTGAGGGCGTGGTCAGCCACCTGCAAAGCACCGTCAAAATATCGGGCGGCGGCGATAACAGCCGGGCGAGCACGACGTACATCGCGCTGTTCCGGCTGGACGGGCGTCCGGTGCAGTTCCGCTGCTGGAAGCCGATCCCCTTTGCGGACGGCGACCGGCTGAAAGCGGCGGGCCGGACCCGGGCCTCCGACCTGTTTGCCTACGCCTGCCGTGACCTGACCACCGGGGCGGTGTTAAACTCCGGGGTCTGGAGCAACGTCATTATGGCGGTTATCATGCCGGTCTTTGGCGTGTTTTTCTGCGGCTTTGCCGGTTTCATTCTGGGAAAATTCGCGGTGCTACTTTACCTCGGGTTTCTGGTCGGAACCGGGTACCTGATTTATCGTGCGGTGCAGGCTTCGACCGCCCTGCGGCTCGTGCGGCAGTGATGCCATCCGGCGAAGCGAGGAGAGCCATTGATCTTTTCCGCCGCGTCCGGCATGGTCACGGTTTGCCATGAAATACCTGACGACCATCGGCCTGGAGGTCCACGTTCAGCTCAAAACCCGCTCCAAGATGTTCTGCGGCTGCGCGGTGGAGTTCGGCGCAGGCTCCAACGTCCACACCTGCCCGACGTGCCTGGGGCTGCCCGGCGCGCTGCCGGTCATGAACGCACACGCCCTCGAACTGACCACGCTCACCGGCCTGATGCTCGACTGCGAGATCGCGCCGCAATGCAAGTTCGACCGGAAGAATTACTTCTACCCGGACATGCCCAAGAACTACCAGATTTCGCAGTACGATCTGCCGCTGTGCGTGGGAGGTTTCGTGCCGCTGCACGATCTGGCGTACCCCAAGGACGCGCAGAAAACCATCGCCACGCCGGACAAGAAAGTCGGGCTGGTGCGCATCCATCTGGAGGAGGATGTGGCCAAGAGTTTTCACTACGACACGAGCACCGGTATCGACTTCAACCGTGCCGGGACGCCGCTGATGGAAATCGTCACGCACCCGGAAATCGACTCACCCGAAGAGGCGTTCGCGTTTCTGAGCAGTCTGCGGCAAATTCTGCTCTACGGCGGGGTCAGCGACGCCGACATGGAAAAAGGCCAGATGCGTTGTGATTGCAACGTGTCCGTGCGGCCCGAGGGTCAGCAGGAATTCGGCGCCAAGATCGAGATCAAGAACATGAACAGCGTCAGCGGCGTGCGCAAGGCGCTGGCCTACGAAATCGTCCGCCAGACCGCCGAACTCGAAGCCGGGCGCACGCTCCAGCAGGAGACCCGCCGCTGGGACGATCCGAGCGGACAGACGTTCCTGATGCGCACCAAGGAAAACGCGCACGACTACCGTTATTTTCCCGATCCCGACCTGATGCCCGTGCGCACGGAGACGCTCGTCACCACGGCCCGCGCCGCCATGCCGGAGCTGCCGTCTGCGAAACGAGCGCGTTTCGTGGATCAGTACGGCGTCAGCCCCTACGACGCCGCCGTGCTGGCCGACGACCAGGACCTTTCCGGCTATTTCGAGACCGCCGCCGCCCGGGCGACCAAGCCGAAAACCGTTGCCAATTGGGTGCTCAACGATCTGCTCAGCGCGGTCAGCACGTCGGGCAAAACCATCGGCGACTGCCCGCTGCCGCCGCACGCGCTCACCGAATTGGTCAACATCATCGACGCGGGCACCATCAGCAACAAACAGGGCAAGGAAGTGTTCGGCGAGATGTTTACGAGCGGCAAACCGGCGGCGGCCATCGTTAAGGAAAAGGGCATGGAACAGCTCAGCGACACCGGCGCGTTGGAGGCGTTGTGCGATCAGGTCATCGCCGCCAACCCGAAGCCGGTCGCCGATTTCAAGGGCGGCAACCCTGCGCCGCTCAACTTCCTGAAAGGCCAGGTGATGAAGCTCTCTAAAGGGCAGGCTAACCCGGTCGTGACCAGTGAAATTCTCCAACGCAAGTTAGCGGCGTGAACACGGTCCCGCGAAGCGTCCGCGACGAGACGGCGGGCATGATGTATTTCGCCCGGATGCTGGACAAAATCCGGCTGCACGACGCTGGTCAACTCCGCGCCGATTTTCATGCGAATCTTGGCCTCGGCGCGGATATCTGGTGCGCCAGTTTCCTGCGCATGTCGTACACCGACCTGCGCGAGCGCACGCTCGAAGGCGGTGCCGACGAGGAATTGCTGGAATGGTGCTTCAAGAAAGGGTGCGCGCTAGACCAGATCGACCGCTTCATCTGGAACGAGGCCGTCACCCGGATCGGCTGGCGTGACCGCGCGACCGCCGCGCTGGAAAAAATGAAGGCCGAGAGTGGGCTGGCCCACCGCGACGACATCGTGACGGTGGCAGATTATTTCGAGGTGGACGAGGGTCGCCAGCCTTGACGAGACAAATTGACGCGCGGGTTTGCGCCACCTAACGTGTCCGGGTGGACTACTCGAAAATCATCACCATCGAACCTGGGAAGCGCAGTGGTAAGCCGTGCATCCGGGGATTGCGAGTAACGGTGTACGACGTGCTCGATTACCTCGCCTCCGGGATGAGTCACGCCGAAATTTTGAGCGACTTCCCCTACCTGACCGAAGAAGACATTTTCGCCAGTCTTGCCTTTGCTGCCGACCGCGAACGTCGAACCGCTTTTGTTGCCGGTGAAGCTGCTCTTCGATGAAAACTTGTCGCCCAAGCTCGCCCAGCGGTTGGCTGACTTGTTTCCTGACTCCGCGCACGTTCATCATTGTGGATTGGGCGCGTCGGAGGATGGGATGATTTGGCAATTTGCTGTCACGCAGGGGTTTGCCATCGTTTCGAAAGATTTGGATTTCTATGACCGCAGCATGTTGCACGGCAGTCCTCCCAAGGTGATCTGGCTGCGTACAGGGAACTGTTCCGCAAATTATACCGAACGTTTGCTCAGAGATTTCACGTCCGAGATCGCACGGTTCGACACCGACCCCGGCGAGGCTCTGTTGATCCTTCCTTAAATTCTAGTAACTCTCCGATGATATGACCATCTCCGAACAGATCGACTCCGACCTCAAAGACGCCATGAAGGCCCGCGAGGCTGACAAGCTTTCCGTGTTGCGCCTGCTTAAGTCCGCCATCAAGAACGCCGCGATTGAAAAGGGCGGCCAGGCCGGGGTGCTCGACGACGCGGAAGCCACCGCCGTCGTTCGCAAACAGGTCAAGCAGCGGCAGGACTCCGTGGAGAGCTTTGAAAAAGGCGGACGCCCCGAACTCGCCGCCAAGGAAAAAACGGAGATCGAAATGCTCAACACCTACCTGCCGCAAGCCCTTTCCGCCGACGAACTCACCCGTTTCATCGACGAAGCCATCGCCGAAACCGGCGCGACCGGCAAGGCGCAGATGGGCGCGGTGATGAAAGCGCTCGGGCCCAAGGTCGCGGGCCGCGCCGATGGCCGCACGCTCAGCCAGGAAGTGCAGAAGCGTCTGGCGTAGACAGGCCACCGGGATGCTGACCGCGCTCATCGTCGCCGCTGGCAGCAGTCAGCGGATGGGGTTCGACAAATTGTTCGCCGACCTCGCCGGAAAACCCGTGGTGGCCTGGAGCATCGCGGCGTTCGAGGCGTGCGCGGCGGTGGACGCCATCGTGCTCGTCACCCGCCCGGAGAAGGAACCGTTATTCCGCGAACTGGCGCAGAGCGAAGGTTGGACCAAACTGCGCGCGATCTTGCCCGGCGGCGCGCAACGGCATTTTTCGGTCTGGAACGGCCTGCAAACGCTCGCCAATACTGCCGACGACTACGTGGCGGTTCACGACGGCGCGCGCCCGCTAGTCACGCCGGACATGATCGAGCGTTGCTTGGGTCTCGCCCGCGAAACCGGCGCGGCCTGTTGCGCGGCCCCGGTCAGTGACACGCTCAAGCGCGCAGATGCCCACGGGCGTATCGTTGGCGGGGTAGACCGCGAAAACCTCTGGGCGATGCAAACGCCGCAAATTTTCTCCGTATCAACGTTAGTAACTGCATATGAACACGTTATGCGTGATGAAATCACGGTCACTGACGAAACCTCCGCGCTGGAACACGCCGGTCAGCCGGTTTTTTTGTGCAACAGTGGCGACTTAAATCTCAAGATCACCTATCCCCAAGACCTCGAACTCGCGCGGCACATGCTCGCCCTTCGAGGAACATAATCCCTCTCATGTACCACCTGACCACGCTTCCCAACGGCCTGCGCGTCGCCACGGCGGAAATGCCGCACATGGCCAGCGTGTGCGTCGGGCTGTGGGCGGCAGTGGGCGGACGCCACGAAAACGCCCGGCTCAACGGCGCGGCCCATTTCCTCGAACACCTCCTTTTCAAAGGCACCAAACGCCGCACCGCCCGGCGCATCACCGGCGAGGTCGAGGCCGTCGGCGGCTATCTGGACGCTTTCACCGCCGAGGACCACACCTGTTATTTCGCCAAGGCCGAGGCCGGGCGGCTGGCGCAACTGGGCGACGTGCTGGCTGATCTCTACCAACACTCGCGCTTGCCTGCGGTGGAGGTCGAACGCGAACGCGGCGTCATCCGCGAGGAAATCCTGATGTACCAGGACCAGCCCGCGCAGGTTGCCGACGAACTGCTTGCCGCGATGATCTGGGACGGCCATCCGCTGGGCCGTCCGCTCACCGGCACCCTGGCCACCGTTTCCGCCCTGAGCCGGGGGGAATTGCTCGACTTCTGGCGCACGAACTACCACGCCCGTTCGACGGTCTTGGCTGTCGCGGGCCGGGTGACGCACGCGCAGGTGCTGGCCGCCGTGGCTCCCGCGTTCGCCGCGTTGCCCGCCGGGCGCACCCCGCGCTTTTCCCGCTGGCGGGCGACCAACGGTCAACCCCGCGCCTTGGTGGACCGCCGCGACGACAACGAACAGGCTCAACTGGTGCTTGGCTTTCTCGCGCCGGGCCGCCGCGATCCGGCGCGCTTCGCCGTGCGGGTGCTCAGCGCCCTGCTCGGTGAGAAGATGGATTCGCGCCTGTTCCAGAGCCTGCGCGAGCGGCGCGGCCTGTGTTATTCGGTCCAGAGCGAAGCTTCTACCCTGGCTGACACCGGCCTGTTGACGATTTCCGCCGGTCTGGACGCCAAGAATCTGCCCGGCGCGCTCGCGCTCATCCGCAAGGAGATCGACGCCCTTTGTGATGCTCCCGTCGGTTCCCGGGAAATCCGCGAGACGCGCGACTACCTCGTCGGCCAGCACCGTCTCGGCATGGAAAGCACGACTAACCAGATGATGTGGTTGGGGGAGTCCCTGCTGGGCCACGACCGGATCGTCGCTCCCGCCGACGTGGAGCAGGCCATTCTGGAGGTTACCCCGGAAGCGGTGCGGGAAGCGGCCAAAACGTCTCTGCGCGATGGTTTCCGCGCCCTCGTGGCCGTAGGGCCGGTGGAGGCTTCGGGCGAGAACTTACTGTGCTCTTTTTGCCATCCCCGGGGGGTCCGGCGGACGCGGCGCGGCTGAGACCGCCCGCATTTTTCCTAAATTTGCGTTTTCGCTTTCCGCGTTCCCGGTGAACATTGGCCCTCACCCCGAGCCTCGAAAACGTCATGCAAGTTGAAGTAGATAACCTCCCGAACTGTATCACCGCCCTGCGCGTCGCGCTGCCGCCCGACCGCGTCGACCAGGAGCGCCAGAATATCCTGCGTGACTACCAGGGCGCGGCCAAGCTGCCCGGCTACCGTCCCGGCAAGGCTCCGAAAAACCTCGTCGAGACCCGCTACAAAAAGGAGATCGCCGATGAACTCAAGCGCAAGCTCGTTTCTACCGCCACCCGCGAGGCTATCGCCGAAAAGAAGCTGCGCGTGCTGTCCGTCGGCGACGTGGATCAGGTCGAACTCGGCCTGGACGATACCCTCCGCTTCACCGCCAAGGTCGTCACCGCCCCGGAGTTCGAGTTGCCGCCGTACCAGAGCCTGCCCGTCAAACTCCCGCCCGACGAGGTCACCGAGGAAAACGTGGACCGCGCACTCGACACCCTGCGCCACCGCCTCGCCGAATTTACCGACATCGAAGGCCGCGGCCTGGAAATGGGCGACTTCTGCGTGATCGACTACGCGGGCCGTCTCGAAGGCCAACCCATCACCGAAGCCGTGCCCGACGCCCCCAACGAACTCGGTGGCAAGGAAAATTTCTGGATCAAGCTCGGCCCTGAAACCCTCCTGCCCGGCTTCAGCGATGCCCTGCTCGGCGCGGCGGCGGGCGAAACCCGCGAGTTCACCTTGGAAGTCTCTGGCGACATTCCCATCGAATCGCTCCGGGGCAAAAAGCTCGACTACACCGTCAAGGTCAACGAGTTGAAACGCCAGGACCTCCCTGCGCTTGACGACGCTTTCGCCGAGAAAGTGACCCCCGGCAAGACTTACGCCGAACTGCGCGTCCTCGCCCGTGAAAGCCTGCAAGGCGAACGCAAGAACATGATAGAGGAGGCCAAACGCCGCCAGATCATCAGCCATCTCACCGGCGCGACCGAGTTCGACCTGCCCAGCGACTTTGTGCGCGGCGAGACCCGGCGCATCATGAATGACATCGTCAAGCAGAACCAGGAGCGCGGCGTCAGCGACGACGAAATCAAGAGCAACGAGCAGGACATCGTCACCAACGCCGGGCAGGCCGCGCGTGACCGGCTCAAGAGCGCGTTCATCCTCACCCGCATCGCCGAAAAGGAGGGCATCAAGGTGACGCGCGAGGAGTTCGAGGGCCAGCTCAATGTGATGAGCGCGCGCTACCAGATGCCGCGCGAAAAGCTCGTCAAACAACTTCAGGAAAACAACGCTTTCGGCCAGATCGAAGAGGAAATCCTCCTCGGCAAGACCCTTGCTTTCCTGGCCTCGAATGCTACGGTAGAGATTGTCGCCCAAGGGGATTCCGAGCTCCTCCCCGACCAAGAAGGCGACGACATGCAGTCCGACCCGATCCCATCATGAATTTCCCCAACTTAGTGCCCGCCCCGCAGTACATCTCGCCCCATGCGCAGGCGGCGAAGTCCCCGAGCGGCAACCTCTACATTCCCTACGTCGTCGAGCAGACCGGACGTGGCGAGCGTTCCTACGATATCTATTCCCGGCTGCTGAAGGACCGCATCATCTTCATCGGCACGGCCATTGACGACCAAGTCGCCAACGCCGTCATCGCGCAGCTTCTTTTCCTCCAGATGGAGGACCCGAAAAAGGACATCCATCTATACATCAATTCGCCCGGCGGCAGCGTCACGGCGGGGTTAGCGATTTACGACACGATGCAGTTCGTCACCAGCGACGTGACGACCTACTGCCTCGGCATGGCTGCCAGCATGGGGGCCGTCCTCCTTGCTGCCGGCACGCGCGGCAAGCGCTACGCGCTGCCGAACTCGGATATCATGATCCATCAGGTCAGCGGCGGCGCGCAGGGCCAGGCCAGCGATGTGGAGCGCACCGTGGAATACATGTTCAAGCTCAAGAAACGCCTCATCAAGATTCTGGCCGACCATTGCGGCCAACCCGAGGACAAAGTCAAGAACGACTCGGACCGCGATTATTATATGAGTGCCCAGCAGGCCAAGGATTACGGCTTGGTGGACTCCGTGGTGGAGTCCCGCAAGGAACTCAAGGCCGACAGCAAGCCCGAACTGGTTTCCACGACCCAGGCGATGCTCGACAACGCGTTGGACCGTGACCTTTCCGCCGGGGCGACGCCCCCGGTACGCGAAGAACAGAGTTGACTTGGTGACTCAAAAACCCGCCGCCGACAAAAATATGCTTGTCGGTGGCCGGTGGCACGCCTCAGGCTATAAGTGACCGGATTCCCCTAAAAGAATGGCGCGCGCTTCCAACCTCACGATGTGTTCCTTCTGTGGCAAAAGCCACGCGGAGGTGCGCAAGCTCATTGCCGGCCCCGGCGTCTATATTTGCGACAGTTGCATCAACGTCTGCAAGAACATCCTCGACAAGGAGTTAAATGACGACGCACGCCGTCAATCGACGGTGATCCGCGTTCCCAAGCCCAAGGAGATTCGCGCGCAGTTGGACCGCTATGTAATCGGTCAGGACATGGCCAAGAAAGTCTTGGCCGTCGCCGTTCACAACCACTATAAGCGCATTACCCAGACCGGTTCCAATACCGACGTGGGTGCGTCCCTGCCGATTGACCACATGGCGGACGTGGAGATCGAAAAAAGCAACATCCTGCTCATCGGCCCGACGGGTTCCGGCAAGACTCTGCTGGCCCGCACGCTGGCCAAGATTCTCGATGTGCCGTTCTGCATCGCCGACGCGACGACGTTGACCGAAGCCGGTTACGTCGGCGAGGACGTGGAGAACATCATCCTGCGCCTGCTGCAAAATGCCGATTACGACGTGAAGCGCGCCGAGATTGGCATCGTCTACATCGACGAAATCGACAAGATCGGTCGCAAGACGGACAACGTCAGCATCACCCGCGATGTGTCCGGCGAGGGTGTGCAACAGGCCCTCCTCAAGATTCTTGAAGGCAGCTCCTGCAACGTCCCGCCGCAAGGTGGCCGCAAGCACCCGCACCAGGAGTACATCCAGGTCAACACGGAGAAAATCCTCTTCATTTGCGGTGGCGCGTTTGTCGGTCTGGACAAGATCGTGCAGCGCCGTTTGGGCGGCAAAACGCTCGGCTTCAACTTGGCGCAACTGACTGCCGCCGCGCAGGATCATCCGCAGGACCCGCTGGTGCCTGAGCCGGAAGATTTGCTGAGTTTCGGCATGATCCCGGAATTCGTGGGCCGCCTGCCGGTGCTCTCGTCGCTGGAGCCTCTGACCGAGGAAGAACTCATGGTCGTGCTGACCGAGCCGAAGAACGCGATGGTCAAGCAATACAACAAGCTTTTCGCCATGGAAGGCGCGAACCTGACGATCACCCGCGACGCCTTGCGCGCGCTGGCGGCGCAGGCGGTCAAAAAGGGCACCGGCGCGCGGGCGTTGCGCAGCCTGCTGGAGCGTCTGATGCTCGACGTGATGTACGACCTGCCCAGCCGCGAGGACATCGCCGACGTGACGATTAACCGTGCGGTGGTCGAGGGCCGCCGCAGCCCGTTGATCCGCAAGAAGCAGGATCAGGACGCCGCTTGAAAGATGGCATCGGCTCGCGCGGGGTCGCCCATCGGCGCACCGCGAAGTTAGACGAGCAAAGCGGCGCAATTCCCGCCGGAACGTGCTAAGTGCAAGCGCGTGACCCAGCCACCATCGTCGTCCCCTGTCGCCGCCCAGTCGGCACCGCATCCCAACCTCATCCTCGGCATCTGCTGCCTGAGCCTGCTGCTGGTGGGCATGGACGTGACCATCGTCAACGTCGCGCTGCCCGCCATTCAGCGCGATCTCCATGCCACGCTCTCGGGCCTGCAATGGGTGGTCGACGCGTACACGCTGGTGGTCGCTAGCCTATTGGTCCTGGCGGGATCGACGGCGGACCGGCTCGGTCGGCGGCGCGTTTTTCAGATCGGGCTGGCCTTGTTCATACTGGGGTCCCTCCTGTGCAGCGTGGCTCCCAGCATTGAAGGGTTGATCGCCTTTCGTGCCGTCCAGGCGCTCGGGGCGTCGATGCTCAACCCGGTGGCCCTGTCGATCATCGCCGACACCTTTCGAGACCCCAAGGCCCGCGCCCGGGCGGTCGGGATTTGGGGAGGGGTCGCCGGATTGTCGTTGGCGCTGGGGCCGGTCGTCGGCGGAGCGTTGACGCAGAGCGTGGGGTGGCGGTCGGTGTTCTGGATCAACCTGCCCATCGGCGCGGTGGCCATGGCGCTGACCATCCGGTTCGTGCCGGAGTCCAAGGCGGCGCGGGCGCGGGCCGTGGATCTCGTCGGGCAAGCGCTCGTCTTTATTGCTCTGGTGTCGCTGACCTACGCGGTGATCGAAGGCCCGCACCTGGGCTGGGGGTCGGCGTCCATCCGGGGGTTGTTCACCGTGACCGCCGTCTCCGTCGCGGCCCTGCTCGGCTACGAGGCGCGTCGCCCGGAACCGTTGTTGGACCTGCGTTTTTTCCGCAGCGTACCTTTCTCCAGCGCCACCGTCATCGCCTTTTGCGCGTTTGCGACCTTTGCGGGCTTCCTTTTTCTTAACGCCTTGTACCTGCAACAGGCCAGAGGTTTGTCTGCCCTCCACACGGGGCTTTGCACCCTGCCGCTGGCGGTGATGACCACCGTCTTTGCGCCCCTGTCCGGGCGGATGGTCGGCGCGTATGGCACGCGGCCCTCGCTCATGCTGGCAGGGCTGGCCATGGGTGTGAGCACGCTGCTGCTCACCCGTCTGGGTATCGACACCTCGCTCTGGCTGGTTCTGGGAATCTACGTCGTCTTCGGAGTCGGCTTCGGTTTGGTGAACGCCCCCATCACCCATACCGCCGTCTCGGGCATGCCCCAGGGGCAGGCGGGAGTGGCGGCGGCCATCGCTTCGACGAGCCGCCAGGTGGGCGCAGCGTTGGGAGTCGCGGTCGCGGGCACGGTCGCGGGCGCTGGCCGGGCGGCAGGCGTGAACTTCGCCCAGGCGACGCATCCCGTCTGGTGGATCATGGCCGGATGCGGAGCGACGATCAGCCTGCTGGGTTGGGCCTCGAACACCTCTTGGGCACAGGCGTCCGTGCGCCGCGTGTCCCACCTGCTCACGGAGGCTCCCCCGGCAAAGGAGCCGGGCACTACCCGGTAAAAGGAAAGGGTGGACGGATTGTCTTCCGACGCGCGCTGTGTTAGTCTCGCGCCTAGCATGAATATCCTTCCGGGCTTTCGCGCCGCGCTGCTGGCACTCCTCCTCGGGCTGGCGAACGCCCGGATTGTTTCTGCTCAGGACATGGGTGCCCCGGCGGAAATGCCGCCCCCCGGCGGCACCGAGGCTGCTGCCAAGGACAACAATGTCTATTCCTGCCTGACGATCTTTACCCGGGTGCTGCAACTCGTCCGACAGGACTACGTGGACGAGGAAAAGATCGATTACCGTGCGCTCACCTACAACGCCCTGCGCGGCATGCTCAGCGGCCTCGATCCGCACAGCCAGTTCATGGAGCCGGACAGCTTCAAGGACATGCAGGACGACACCCGCAGCCGCTATGACGGCCTCGGGCTGGTCGTTTCCGCCAAGGACGGCGTGCTCATCATCGTGTCCGCGCTCGAAGACAGCCCGGCCTCGAAAGCCGGTCTCTCCAGCGGCGATCAGATCCTCAAAATCAACGGCGCGACCACCGAAAAGATGCAGCTCGCCGATGCCATCACCGCGCTCAAGGGTAAGCCCGGCGATTCCATCACGATGCAGATCCTGCGTCCCACGAGCAAGGAAGTGCGCGATTTCACGATGGTCCGCGCGGAGATCAAGGTTGAGAGCGTTAAGGATGTCCACCTCGTCGATCCGGCCATGACCGGCGATTACAAGGTCGGCTACGTGCGCATCATCCAGTTCAACGAACCGACGGCGGAGGAACTCAACCACAAGCTCGACGATCTGCAAAAAGCCGGGATGCAGGCGCTCGTGCTCGACCTGCGCAACAATCCGGGCGGCCTGCTCAACAGCGCCGTGGACGTGTGCGGTCAGTTCCTGCCGCCCAAGACGATGGTCGTCTACACCGAGGGCCGCACGCCTTCGAGCCGCCGGGAATACACGACTAGTTCCATTGCGAAACCGCGCGGCGATTTCCCGGTGGCGGTGCTCATCAACGGCGGCAGCGCGAGCGGCGCGGAGATCGTGGCCGGCGCGCTCAAAGACCTCAACCGGGCGGTTCTGGTCGGCGAGACGACCTTCGGCAAGGGCAGCGTGCAGAGTGTCATCGGCCTGCCCGACGGCTCGGCGGTGCGCCTGACGACGGCCAAATATTACACGCCGAGCAAGCAGGTCATTCACCAGCACGGCGTCGCGCCGACGATCCGCGCCACCCTGACCGGCGAGCAGGAACGCGCGCTCAACGCCCGGCACAACGGCGACCAACCCGCCGCCGACGAGGGGAAACACGACTATGGCGACAGCGGCGACCCGCAGCTCGAACGCGCGCTCGACGCCCTCAAGGGCATGATGATCTACAAGCAGCAGATCGCCTCCCGCCAAGCGGCGGAGAAACGGTCCTGATCGGTTAAAAATCTTTTCAGGTCAGATTCCAGCCGGTGGCTATTTCTGTTGCCTTACGGCTGCGTTGCCCTCCGCTCAAGACGACAGAACTAGGGGCATAGCTCGTTC
This sequence comes from uncultured Chthoniobacterales bacterium, assembly GCA_964236475.1. Lineage (GTDB taxonomy): Bacteria > Verrucomicrobiota > Verrucomicrobiia > Chthoniobacterales > SZAS-18 > CAHJWO01. The sequence continues at coordinate 2,366 of CAXSED010000051.1, read as the reverse complement.
GATGGAGACATCTTCCAGTGATCGCTCTTTGCCCGGGTCATCCACCGTTCAAACCCCTTCAACCGTTGTCACTGATCCTGGCCGTCGAAACCTCGTGCGACGAGACTGCCGTCGCCGTGTTGCGCGGACGCGCCGAACTGCTCGCCAGCGAGATCGCCTCGCAGATCGACCTGCACCGGGTCTACGGCGGCATCGTCCCCGAAGCTGCCTCGCGCCAGCACCTGGTCGAATTGCCGCTCCTGCTCGCGCACACGCTGACCCGCGCCGGGATCGGCCTGTCCGAAATCGACGCCTTCGCCGCGACCGCCGGGCCGGGGCTGGCAAGTTCTCTCATGATCGGCGCGGCGGTGGCCAAGGGGCTAGCCGTCGGCACCGGTAAACCTTACCTCGGCATCAATCACCTCGAAGGCCACCTCCTGTCGCCGTTTTTCGGCGGGGCGGAGGAGATCCGGCCCGCCGTGGGCCTGATCGTCAGCGGCGGCCACACCCTGCTCATCGACATGGCCGGATTCCGCCAGTACCGGCCCCTGGGCGGCACGCTCGACGACGCGGCGGGCGAGGCGTTCGACAAGGTAGGCAAGATGCTCGGACTGCCGTACCCCGGCGGACCGCAGATCGACCGGCTAGCCCGCGACGGCGATCCCCGGCGTTTCAACCTGCCGCGCAGCATGCTCAACAGCGGCGACGGATCGTTTAGTTTCAGCGGGTTGAAAACGGCGGTGCGCAACCTGTTGCCGAAGCTCGGCCTGGAAACGGCGTCCGCCGAAGCGCACCGGCAAATCCTGGTGGACGTGTGCGCATCGTTTCAGGAAGCGGCGGTTGAGGTGCTGGTGCGCAAGACGCTCGCCGCCGCGCACACGGCGGGACGCCGGTTGGTCGTGGTCAGCGGCGGGGTGAGCATGAATTCGCGGTTGCGCGCCGGGTTCACCCGGGCTTGCGCGCATCAGGGGATCGAACTCCTCCTCTCCACGCCCGCGCTTTGCACCGACAACGCCGCGATGATTGCCGCCGTCGCCGGGCTGGCCCACGGGGCTGGAATCTCCACGCCGCTCGAAGAAGACATTGATCCAAACCTGAAGTTGTGAGGAAATCAGGACGGTTGCCCGGCCCGCAGGCTCCGTAATCACGACGTCCATTTCTCCGATGACCTACACCTTTTATTTCGGCGGCGAGCTTTTCAGCGGCAAACACCTCCTCGGCAACGCGATCCTGGCCGAGGCCATCTACGACCGCTCCGAGGGCCGTTACCAGGCTGTCCTCCCGCAAAACCTCGAACAGCGCGACACCACGCCTCACTCCATCCGCGACCAGGACATCCGCGCGCTGCTCGCCTGCGACCTGGGACTCTTCAACTACGACGGCCCCGAACTGGACTCCGGCACGGTGGTCGAGTTCATGTTCGCCAAGTTCGCCGACATTCCCTCCGTGCTCCTGCGCACCGATTTCCGCAACGGTGGCGACCAGGCGGGCGTCGGCGAACCCTGGAACCTGATGACCAGCTACTATCCGCGCACGGCCACGGTCGTGATCGACGCCATGGCGCTCTATCAGGAAAGCATGGCGCCCCGGCCACCCGAGACCGAAGGTGGAATCACGCTCGAAAACAACCGCAGCGGCGAGGCGGGCCGGACGATGCTCGCCCGCACGGCGGACGCAGTGATCCAGGGCTTCGACGAGGTACTCAAGTTGCCGTCCGTGCTGCCGGGCACGATGCGCGAAACCGTCTACCATTGGCTCTCGCTGATGCCGGGTTTCCGCACGGTCGATGGCGGACGCGCCGCCGAGTTGCTGCAACTCTGCGCCGACAAGCAAGGCAAGGGGCTTTTGTAGCCGGACTGTCCCCATCCCCGGACCGGGACGTGGGAACGAGGGGGAAAGGCGAAAGAAAACTTGCAACCCGTCCCAACAATCTCATATTAGGAAAAGTTTATTAGGTTCGCCTAAGTTTCTTTTCCTGATGGAAATCGCTCCTGATCCTTCTGCCGCCGCCCTGCCGCCTTCGCTGCCCGAGGTGTTTGCGTCGGTGCGGTTGCCCGGCAGCGGCGCGCCGGGTTGGCGGCGGATGTTGGCGTTCGTCGGGCCGGGGCTGCTCGTGGCGGTCGGCTACATGGACCCGGGCAACTGGGCGACCGACCTCGCGGGCGGCTCGCAGTTCGGCTATCTGCTACTCTCGGTTGTATTGGTGTCCAACCTCATGGCGATGCTCTTGCAGCATCTGGCCCTGAAGCTCGGCATCGCCACCGGACAGGACCTCGCCCAGGCCTGCCGCGCGGCCTATCCCCGGCCCGTGAGCATCGCGCTCTGGCTGTTCTGCGAGGTGGCCATCGTGGCGTGCGACCTGGCGGAAGTCATCGGCTCGGCCATCG